>NZ_AP025343.1:7000000-7097500 GCF_021654775.1 Paenibacillus azoreducens
TACACATCCTTTGGGCCTACTCCGTCAAAGACCAGCTTCTCTGCGGCGAAAGCCCGGACTTGGCCCTTACGGCCTGCAACATACTGCTTTAAAAGCTCTTCGCATGTGATCACGTCGTTTTTTATCAATTTCAACACGAATATCCCCCTAAAAGGCCGCGTATTGGACCCTTCATCATTTTGTGCACGCTATTCGCATAACCAGACGGCCGCTTCATAAGGGTAAACAACCGTTGAGCACTGCCGGTCCCCCCTCGCTTCAGGCGTGCTGGACAGGAGAAGCCGGCATATGCCTGTGCACTGCTCTTGCAGCTCCAGGTGGGCCTGGTCATCCCCGAAATTCAAGGCGACAAGCATCCGTTCTTCCTCCGATTGAAGCATATAGTAGATCAACTCATTTTCCTGGCGCAGCAATACATAATCTCCGTTGTGAAGCGCAGAATGATCCTGGCGGAGACGGATGAGAGCCCGATAGAACTCATATAGCGATCCGTTTTTCCCCCGCTGGTTTTCTACATGAACGTCCCGGAATGAGGAGCTCAGTGAAATCCACGGCTCCCGCGTGGAAAATCCGGCATTGGGAGAAGCATTCCACTGCATGGGCGTCCGGGAATGATCACGGCTTTTGGCAATCGCTGCTTCCAAAGCTTCTGCTTCAGGCATGCCGGACTCTTTGGCGATCCTGTAAGCCGTCAGCCCTTGGATATCCTTCATTTCGCCGATATGCGCCGGAATGAAATCGGAAATCCCTATCTCATCCCCGTAATAGATGAACGGAACCCCTTTGGCGGTAAGCATCAATGCGGCCATCAGCTTGGCCCGCCGCCGGCCCGCCTCTTCTTCGCCGCTCGAAAACCTGGATATATGGCGCGGCATATCATGGCTGCTGAAAAACAGCGTCGGCAGCTGGTCTGGGCCGTGCAATTCCTCCATATGTTTCAACTCATGGAACAAGTCTTGAACATGAAGTTCTTTGCGGCTTCCGAGATTAAAATTAAACACGACGTCAAGCAGGCTTCCGCCGCTGTATTCCCGAAGAACGGCCATATCCTCGGACCCGACTTCCCCGACCATAAACACGGATTTCCGGCTCCGGACGAAATCGCATATCTCCCGGATGGCCTCCAAAATCCCCTCTTGATTCTGATCGTATCGGTGCTCCTGCACACCCGATGCATCAACCGGGTTATCCGGAAATTGCCCCGACACCTTCAAAAAATTGATGACATCGAGCCGGAATCCGTCGATCCCGCGATCCAGCCAAAACTTCATGACATCCTTCATCGCCTGCCGGACTTCGGGATGGGCCCAATTCAGGTCGACCTGCTCCTTTGCAAACGCATGGTAATAATACTGGCCGGTCGCCTCGTCCCATTCCCATGCCGGTCCGCCGAAGAATGATTCCCAGTTGTTCGGCGCATTGCCGTTAACGGGATCTTTCCAGATGTACCAATCCCGCTTGGAACTCGATCGCGATGAACGGGATTCGATAAACCACGGGTGCTTCGAAGATGTGTGGTTCAACACCAGATCGGCGATGACTTTGATTCCGCGCCGGTGGGCTTCGCTGACCAGCCGATCGAAATCGGCAAGCGTTCCATAGTCCGGATCCACTTCGCAATAATCGGAAATATCATAACCATTATCGACTCTAGGCGAAGGATAAAACGGGGTGAGCCATATCCCGCCGATCCCCAATTCCTGCAAATAATCAAGCTTCGAGATCAGTCCCGGAAAATCTCCGATACCGTCCCCGTTGCCATCGCAGAAGCTGGGCATATAGATTTCGTAAAAAACAGCATTTCTCCACCAGAGCATTTCTTTTTGAGTTTTCTGCTCTCCCATCCCTATCAGCTCGCTTTCTAAATCGATACCATTTACTTCAGGCTGACCTGCATGCCCTTCTGGAAGTTTTTACCGAAGATGATAAAGAGAATGATGATCGGCAGCGACAGCAGCACGGATCCGGCATACAAAGGACCCGGGTAGGTTCCATACGGACCGAACATCTGCGAAAGGAGAACGTTCAGCGTCAGCATTCCGTCGCTGCGGACCATGATCATATCCCACAGCAGCTCCGTCCAGCGTTCCATCAGCAGGAACAGGAACACGACGCTCGTGATGGACTTGGACATCGGCATCATGATTTTGTACAGAATTTTGAAATCCGTAGCCCCGTCCAGCTTCGCCGCTTCAATAAACACCGTCGGAACGGCTTTGAAAAAGTTTGTGTACATAAAAATCGCCCACAGGCTGACGCCTTTAGGAATAATCAGCGCCCAATACGTGTCGTACCAGCCCAGCTTTTGAATGATCAAAAAGCTGGGAATCAGCAAAATGATGGCCGGAAAAAACATGTGAAACAAGATAAAGTTGTTGACGGTGTCCCGGCCGCGCCATTTCAGCTTCGAAAGGGCATAAGCCACCATAACCCCAAACATCATCATCAGGAAGGTCGACAGAAGCGACACGATCACGCTGTTCAAAAAAGCTCCCAGCCACGGCCGCGTAATCCCCGTCTCTCCCCCGGTAAACAGCCAGGAATAGGACTTCAGCGTATACGAGTTCGGGATCAGCTTCCGGTCCACCTGGGCCCAATCCGCGAACGAATTCAGCACCATGTATAAATACGGATACACCATGACCAGAAGAAGCACTCCTGCAATCGCATACCGGATCGCCAGCTTGGACTTGCTGCTTCGTTTAGACCCAACCATTTCGCGCACCCCACTTTTCGAGCAATTTCCGGATAATAAAAATCGAAATGAACGTCGCTACCGATGCAAGCAGCGCAATTGCCGATGCATACCCGGCCTGAAGGTTTTTAAATGCTTGACTGTAAATTTCCATTTGCCAGGTATTTGTCGCGAACTTCGGTCCGCCGCCCGTAAGCTGGTACACCTCCGTAAAAATGCCGAAGGTTACCCCAAACGCCAAAATCAGCGTCGTGTATAATGCGGGATAAAGAAGCGGGAGCGTAATTTTCCAGAAACGTTGGCGGCCGGTAACGCCGTCGATGGCAGCCGCCTCATATACTTCATGATCTATGCTTTCCAGGCCCGATGTCAGAATCAACGCATAGTACCCGGTAAATTTCCAAGCCATGATCAAACCGACGATCAACAGTGCCGACCACGAGGTGCCAAGCCAGTCGATATTGATACCGATTTTGCGCAGTGCCGTGTTAATCGGACTGTTATAAGACAGAAAACCTTTTACGATGAGCGACGATACGACGCCCGAAGAAAGATACGGAAGGAAAAAACCGATCAAAAACAGACTTTTGAACCGCGGCAGGCTGTGTACCAATATGGATACGATCAGCGACATCACCACGACAAGCGGAACAAATATCATCATAAATTTGTAAGTGACCCAAAAGGCGGCGTGTACGCCGGGGGATTTGAGCGCCTTAGCGAAATTGCCAAAACCGACAATGTCATAATCAGGCGCAATCAGATCCCAGTTTGTAATAGACAGATAAAAAGACCAAACCAATGGAATTAGAAAAAACACAATGGAATAAATGAGGTAGGGGCTGGCGAACAGCCAGCCCAACCGGTTATTGTTTTCTTTCATGCAGAAGACCCCTTTTATTGAAGTTCCCCTTCAATCGCTTTCTTCATGTTTGCCCATCCTGTTGCCGGGTCAATTTCACCGCGGACCACTTTATTCCACGCTTCTTGACCAATAAAGGTTTGCAGATCGTTGTATTTCGGATTATCCATTGGAGGTATCGCATTCGGCACGTTTTCCGCGTACGGTTTCAGTTCCGGATTTTTATCCAAAATCGCTTTGAAGGATTCGTTGGTCGTCAAGTCGTCGCGTGCAGGCGGAAGTTTCGTTTCGTCGAACCATTGAGCATCGTTTTTGGCATCCGCGTATACCCACTTAATGAAATCCATCGCGGCCTGCTGTTGTTCCTTGGTAGCCGATGCATAGATGACAAGTCCTTTCGTATCGGCGAATGTTTTGGATTCTTTCGGATCGATTCCATCCGGTACTGGAGGCATGCTTAACGTGTAGTTTTGGTTGTATTTCATATCCGGGAATTTTTCAGCCCAATTCGTAAACGTCCAAGGTCCCAGATCAATAAACAGGCTGGTTCCCGTTTCGAACGGATCGGCTACGTTTTGAGCAAGAATGCCCTTATCTTTCCGGAGATCATCGACAAATTTAAGAGTTTCCACTCCTGCTTTTTCATCTCCGACAAACTTGCTGCCTTCAATAAATTTATTGCCTCCGGATGCCGCATCGTACAGCATGAAGAAGTCAAACCATCTCTTCCAGGCGGTCGGATCGGCCAAATCGGCTTTAGCCCAGAAATATTTATCCGGATATTTTTCCTTCAGTTTCTTATTGGCTTCAAGCGCTTCACTGTAGGTTTTCGGAGGTTCTGCATATCCAAGCTCTTTCAGAAGATCGAGACGCCAACCAAACAGCATCGCATTAGAGTAAATTGGAAGCACGTATTGGTGGTCATCGGCAAATTTCCACGGCTCGATCGTATTTTTCATATTCCGGGTGGTGACGATATCGTTAAAGCCATCCAGCGTATCCAGCGGAACAAGGGCTTTGCTGTTAGCCAGCTGCGCGGCAAAACCGCGGTTGATGTTCTCCGATATCGTCGGGGCGCTTCCCCCCGCAATCGCTGCCTGAATGCTCGCTTCCGAGCTTGGCGATTCCTTGATTACGCTGACGTTGATTTTAACTTTGGAGTTTGTCTGTTCGTAAGCTTTCGCCATCTTCTCCCAGAACGCTTGCTGCGTCGGGTTGGCCGCCGCCCAAAATTCAATGGTCGTTACGCCATCCGCAGTTGTCGCACTTTCCTTTTTGGAGCCGCAGGCTGCAAGCACAGAAAATGCAAGTACGAGTGCTACAAGCCCGAGAATTTTCTTTTTCATCGAATTATTGACCTCCTTAAAATGTTGTTTCGAATGATTGAAATAAACATTTTTGACACAAGCCATCTTTTGTAACGTTATAAAATAGAATTACTTTTTAATTTGTAAGCGCTTGTGTAACCTTATTATTTAACATTACAAACTTCTTGTCAACACCATTTCAAACATTGGATAATGTTTTTAAATAAAGCTCTTTACTTGTGATTCTTGTAACGTTACAATTTATTGTAATGTTAGTCACGAAAGCAGGCTTTCCTAGTTTCTAAACAATGAACCAAATTTATACAGCCAAAAAGATCGGGGTGTACATATGAAAGATAAAGTAACGATGCAGGATATTGCGGAGCGGCTTAATATATCTAAAAATTCAGTGTCCCAAGCTTTATCGGGGAAAGACGGGGTAAGCGAGGAAACGCGGAAATTAATTCTCGAAACGGCCCATCAAATGGGATATGTGTATTCGCAAAACCGGAAAAGACGGTCTTCCGATGCCGAACCAACCGGCAATATCGCCTTGATCGCTTCCGATTTCGCTTTTTCCATGAAGAGCTTTTTTGGGGAAATTTATTTGAGTATTGAGCGGGAAACGGTTAAAAGAGGCAAAAATCTGCTCATTCAATCGGTGAATAAACATGCCGCCGAGAAGCTGATTCTACCCTCTTTTCTGCAGAATCAATCCGTTGACGGCATTCTTGTCTTGTCCCACATTACAACAGACTATATAAACACCATTACAGGTACAGGAAAGCCGACGGTGCTAATTGATCACCACCACCCTTCTATCCATGCGGATTGCATTTTGACGAACAATCGCTTCAGCGCTTATGAGGCAGTCCGTCACTTGACAGAACTTGGCCATCGAAAGATCGGCATTCTATCCAATACGTCCTTTTCGCCAAGCTATTATGAACGTTGGGAAGGTTATGTGCTTGCGATGAACGATTTCGGACTGGAAATCCACAACCCTTGGGTCATAAAAGATGCAAGGGAAGAGTCCGATTACATGCTTGATAAATTGAAATCGCTCGACCAGCTGCCGACTGCATGGTTTTGCGTAAATGACGGGCTTGGGTTTTATCTGAATTCTGCTCTCCAGCAGCTTGGGCTGAGGGTACCGGAAGACGTATCTGTCGTCAGCTTCGATAACGGGTACTTATCTCAGGTATCCACGCCGCAGATTACAACGATGGATGTCGATTTGAAGCTTTACGGGCGCAAAGCCGTTGAGCAGCTGTTCTGGCGGATTGAACATCCTGAGCATCCGTTTACCGAATTGCTCCTCCCTACCAAGCTGCTGAAGAGAGGATCCAGCGGTCCGGCGCCGGATTGACGGAAGAGTCTCTTGTTTAGAGTGTAAATGACTATTAGCAAAATCCTGAAATAGAAAAGGCCTCCTTCGCGTTTGTTCGTGAAGGAGGCTTTTGATACAGCAATGAAGCTGGAAAACGCTACTTATGGGCCATACGCCAAGCGTCGAGTTGTTTTTGCACCTCAGCCCGAACCTCGTCAAGCCCCGCCTGCTTAAGTTCCTGGTTAAACTTCGGAAGCTCGGTATTCACGTCGACGCTTCCTGTCATCAGGCTCGGATAATATTTTTGCCAGACCATCTCGATATTTTGCAGCTGAATCGGCATCATGGATAAATCGGGCGTAAAGCCAAGCAAGCCGGATTTGACGACTCTTGCGTTGGAAGAGCGGAACTGCTCCCATTTGTTTATCGGATCCGGGTTTTTACCGCCCATCGTCTTCAAAATGAACCAGTTGCCCTGGGTGTACGTGATCCCTGTATACCTTGGCGAAGCATCCGGGATGGGATTTCCGTTAGCGTCCTTTGCGGGAATAGGCACAACTTGATCATTGCTGTCCAAGGTATAATGCACTCCCTCTATGCCATAATTGAACAGGTTGCGCAGTTCGGGATCCGTATTGAGCAGATTCAAGAACTTTATGCACTCTACGGGATGCTTCGTATCCGAACTGACGGCCATGATGCCTCCACGCAAGGATTCCGTCGTGGCCAACTCAGGCGTGACGGGATGCGCCACAACCTTGTAGCCGCGATCTTTGCTCCAGCTATTTTCTGCGAGCGGGCCGCCGTCCGAAGCTTTCCAGAACACCTTCACACCTCTTTTAAGCTCCTGGTTCTCCCGAAGTGCAGCATCTTCATTGAGATAGCCTGCCTTGTAATAGTGCCGAAGTGTATTCAGCACCTGCCGCGCTTCTTTGGTTTCGAATATATTCACTACCTTAGAGGAGGAATCCAGAGACCGTACCATTAGAGGAAGCTTCTTGTCAATGACATGCTCGTAGCCGTACAAGGCAAAGAAGTTCTGGGAATCCTTGTCCAGCTCCATAGGCAAATAATCGGGTTCCTTTTGCTTGATCATCTGAAGCAACGGCTCGAGCGATTCCAAGGTGTTATATTTTGTAATATCGATGTTATACTTCTTCACCAGTTCTTCCGGATACATCCATTGCTGGCGAACAGCCAATTCTTTATTGGTGGGTATGCCGTAAATGCCTCCATCGTCCATACGCACACCCTGCCAAAAAATAGGGTCGATGATATCGTACATATCCTTGCCTGTGTTGGATAGATAGTCATCCAGCCGCAGCCACGCCCCCCGTCTTACATAAGCTGTAAAGTCAGTAGCAAAAGCAATGTCGAAAGGAGTTCCAGCTGACACCATCGTGTTCAGCCGGTCTTCATACTCCTGCCATCCTACCTTAATGTATGTGATGGTAATCCCGATCTTTTTAGCTAAGACTTCATTGATTTTGTCATTGACCATTTTAATATCCTTGTCCGGCTCCCCGATCGTGTAATAAACCAGATTGACCATGTCCCCATGGGGCTCCGTATCCTTATCAGTGGCAGAGGACGGGGAACAGCCTGCTGCAAGCAGTGCTATTATGCCAGTTAACACAATATATAAGGTGATGCGGCCGAAAAAAGAAGGTTGCTGCATATAAAAGTCTCCTTTCTGTCTAGGAGCCTAACCCTTTTTCCTGAGCTCCGAAGGCGACTTGCCAAAGTAACCTTGAAAATGGGTGTAAAAATAGTTGAGATTCGGGTATCCCACTGAAAGGGCAATGCTGGAAATTTTCTCATCCGTCGTCAGAATGTATTCTCGTGCTTGAAGCATCCGGTAGGCCATCAAATATTCTGAAAATTTCATGTGCGCTTCCTTTAAAAACAGCTGCCCAAGATAAGTACTGTTCATGCGAAAACGCTCGGCCACCGATTTTAAAGTGATATTCTGGGCATATTCCGCCTTCACCATCAGCAGGATACGGTTGGTCAGTTTGGATAATTGATCGTATGGAATACCCAATATCGGATCGGTGTTCATGTCTTCACTGCTCATGCCGTTCAAGGTGCCGTGCAGATCTTCTACAATGATTTTCTCAATGACCATCTGGAGTTTGGAACGCTCGACGGGCTTCAGCAGATAATCCTTCACACCGCAGCGAATGGCCTCCTGGGCGTACTCGAATTCGCTATAACCGCTCATAATGATATATTTCGTAGGAAGACGCAGCTCATTGAGCCTGTTTATGATTTCGTAGCCACGATCGGTGCCAATGCACACATCGAAGATCGCGATATCCGGCAGCAGCTCCACCGCTTTTGAAACAGCGTCATCTTTGGTTTCGCTTGTCTCGATCCGGTGAAAACCGTAGCCCGCCCAATCCAAAGTCCGTTTCATCCCTTCCAGAATCTGAGGTTCGTCATCCACGATCAGAAGCTTATACATGCCTAGTCACCCCTTTGCGATCATCACTGTAATCTTAACTCCTGCCTCCTCGTTATTATCAATCTCCATGGAAAAAACCTCTCCATAGAAAAAGTGCAGCCGAGTATACACATTGTGCAATCCTATGCTCCGCACGGGAGCATCATCATGGCTGATAAGGTTGCTCCTAACTTCATTCAACCGCTCCTCGGGTATCCATTTTCCGTTGTCCACAAATTCCAACACGTAGCGTTCATCCGTTTCCCAGCCATTCACGACGAGCAGATTGAATTCATTACCCGGGTTGAAACCATGGACGAAAAAGTTCTCCGCCAGAGGCTGCATCCAGAATTTTACGGTTGAAATAGGCAAAAGCGCCTGATCCACATTAAGCTGATAATAAAACCGCCCCGGGTATTTAAGCTCCATAATTTTTAAATATTTTTGCAATAGCTCCAACTCGCTGCCGATGGAAATAATATTCTCTTTTTTCACGATATCCCGGTATAGCGCACCTAAGGTCGCAATGGCATCGGCGGTGTTCACGTCACGGTTCACTAAAGCAGTAGAGCGAATAGCCTCTAACGTGTTATATAAAAAATGCGGATTGATTTGGTGTTGAAGCGCCTTCATCTCCGTTTCCTGCTGCTTCAGCTTCAATAAATATTCGGTGCGAATATGCTTATCAAGCTGCAGGACCATATCGTCCAATTCACGGGCAATCATGCCGTATTCGTTCCGCTTGTAGCGGGCGGGAGAGTTCGACGTAAAATCCGCGGTTTTCACGCGTTTGATAGAATGGATAATGCGCTTAAGGAATCTCGCGTCATCGCGCAAATTGTATACAATAAGCAGCAGCACGCTGATCATGGCCATCAATACAATCAAAAACACGATCCCTATGATGCCGGCATTTTGGCGCATGAGCGAAGGCAAATCCACGAGCACGACGAACTGGTAATCGAATTTGGTTGAGGAAAAGGTCATAAAAAATATACTGTTCAGTCCGCCCTTTGAAAGATAGCCGCTGTTTTGCCGATCCGCCGCCGCTTGAAGAGCCAGTTCCTCCGTATCGCGATCCTCCCCGGAAATCATGTACACTTCACCGGAAGCGCTTACAGCTGCGGCGATGTCCAATTTGTAACTGCGCACTTTGCTGAACAACTGATCGCTGCTGACCAAGAAACGGAACTCCCCGATCTGGCGGGAAATCTGGTTCGGATCGGATAACTTTTTACGGTATACGAATCCCTTTTGGATGGTCTCGCGGAAGGTTTCGTCCGTGTTTGGAAGACAAAAGAGAAAACTGTCATTGCCGTTGCCGTCAAATCGAACCACATTGCCCCGAGATTCGGCATGCAGGCTGATCTGAGTAATGTCTCCCTGCACCGAGCTGTACAAAAAGGCCTTCATATCTTCAGGGAAGGAGACGAGCGGTTCGTTATAGTGACTATTTTGCAGCCTGCCTGTGAGGTAACCCTCCGCGCCATTGCCCAAAAAGTAACGGACATCGGTCATCAGACGATTGTTGGAATATATTCGCTGCATGTAGGCCTCAATCCGATCAGCATCATACTGAAGCTCGCTTTCAGTACGGGCAAAGGCGCTGACAGCCTCGCTTCGGGCGTTCTCAATCCACTGATACAGAAGCACCGCACAGGTCAGCGCGCCCAGCGTCAGCCCTATAGATACCACAAATATCGTATAAGCAATGAATTTGCCGCGGTATATCTTAATCTGCAAAAAGGAACTCATAAGGGCGCCTCCTTTGTTATGTGTCATGCGGCTCTGACTCCATCATAAAATGCGCCTGCGAAATAATTCAATTCCATTTGAATCCATTTTCTAACCATTCGCGGCCTTCGAAACTTATTCCATTTTAATTTACCGGGGATCCCGGAACTATGTAAATTCTATTGGTACAAGAAAGCCCGAACGGGCAGATGACTCTTCCGTTCGGGCCTTCAAGCAGAGCGGCCTGTAATATTACTTACTGAAGTATGCGTCAATCTGCTCTTGGGCGGCCTTCATAATGGTATCCATGCCTGCCGCTTTTAGTTCAGAAACGATCTTCGGCACCATCTTCTCCGGATCGGATGCGCCTGTAAGCAGTTCATAGCGGTATTTATCCCACACAGCCTTGGTATTGGCTACTTCAGTAGAAAGTTTGGAAATATCCATTGAAAAGCCGAGCAGGGATGAAGCAAACGCCTGTTCATTCAGCTTCTGAACCTGCTGCCATTGATCTTCAGGGGCACCCTTGGTTGTTGCCATATTGAAGAATGTGCCTTGCGTATACGCAGCCAGCGGCCAAGTGTCCGTTGTACGCTCGATAACCTTTTCACCATCGATTTTCTTGTAATCTACGCCCTCTTCACCAAATGCAAGCATGTTGCGCAGTTTCGGATCGGTGTTGACCAGTTCCAGGTATTTCAATGCTTCTTTCTTATACTTCGAGTTGGCGGATATCCCATTTAAGGAACCTTGAATCGTCGAAGTCATGTAGATTGGACCGTAGTTCTGCACCATATCGTACTTCTCTACACCCTCGTTGATTTGCCAGCTGGTTTCTGCGCCAGGGAACCCTTGCGCACTAAAGAATGGACGACCTTTGTCCGGTTCAGATTTGGTAGGTGCATCCGGGTTGATAATGCCATCTTTGTACCATTGGTGCAAAGTCTTCAAATTATCCATGACATCCGGCTGCTCCAGGACAGAGATGACTTTGCGGGAAGCGTCATCCGCTTTCACACCAATAGGAGGAAATCCCATAGCCATATCGTCATACCCGTTAAAGAACCCATTTAAACCTTCGCTCTGGGTCATCGGCACTGGATAGAAGCTCTTGCCTTCACCGGCTTTCATATCATGGAGAGGCTTATCCAGATCCTTTAAAGTCTTGATGTTATTTACATTAAATCCGTATTTATCTACATACTTATGATCGAATACCCAATACTGGGTCAGGGCCGAGTCTTTATAAGTAGGCACGGAGTAAATCTTGCCGCCAATCTTGGTGCCATCCCATACCTTTTCAGGAATCAATTTGTACAAATCCGGCGTTTCACTCTGTACGAGATCGGTAATATCGGCAAGTGCGCCCATCGAAACTTGCTGGTTGTATTTGGTGTTGTTAGTGAACAAGATGTCGAAAGGTTCACCCGTATTTACGATCGTGTTGATTTTGGTGTCCCATTCTCCCCAGCTCGCCACCTTGATGTCAACCTTGACGCCGATCTTTTCCGCTGTGTACTCGTTCATAGCTGCGATCGCCTTATCAAAGTTGTTCGGAACCTGACCGCCAATCGTCCACCATACCAAAGTAGGCACTTCAGCAGTAGATTTGGAAGAATCGGGAGCTTTTGAATCTGATGTGTTTGAATCAGAAGCGGATGGTTCCGACTTCGAGCCGCAGCCCGCAAGCGCGGACATGAGAAGTGTCGCCATGCAAAGACTGGAGATAACCTTCAAAGATCTTTTCATTGATATTTCCCCCTTTTTAGTAGTTCTGCGCCGCTATTAGCAAACGGCGATGTTATTAGAAAAGCTTCTATTCGAAGCCTTTTCCACGATGAATGACCGCTTATTTCAAATTACCCTTTGACGGCGCCTACCGTTAGACCGGAAATAAAGTACCGCTGAAAGAATGGATATGCAAAGGCCACAGGAAGTACGATGACGATGGCCACCGCCATACGGGCAGATTCTTTAGGCATCGTCGCTGCAAGCAATGCGTAGCTGACGCCCATGCTGGCAGCGTTCTTGGCAAGCGCGTCCACGTTGCTCATCAAGTTGTTGAGCAGAGCCTGCAAGGAATACAGATCCTGATTGTTGATATACAGCATCGATTGGAACCAGTCATTCCAGTAACCAAAGCACAGAAACAATCCGATGGTTGCAAGTACAGGCAAAGATATTGGCAAAACGATCGAGAAGAAAATGCGCAGCTGGCTCGCTCCGTCTATTTCCGCGGATTCGATCAAACCATCCGGAATCGTACTCTTAAAAAACGTTTTGCAAATGATCACGTTAAAAGAGGAAACCGCCAGCGGCAGAATCAACGCCCAAATCGTGTCCTTAAGTCCCAACAAATTCGCGTTGATATAGTAGCTGGAAACCAAACCGCCGTTGAACACCATAGGGATAAATACGATCCATGTGAGCAACCCTTTTAGTTTGTAATTCGGCCGGGAGATCACATAACCCATCGAGGCGGTGAGCAGCACGCCCAGCACAGTGCCAATGATCGTGACGAATAGGGATACGCCAAGCGCACGGAGGATCATGGTACCCTGCTTAGCGATATAGCTGTAAGCCTCGCCGGAAAGCGCAGCCGGAAGGATGTGATATCCCGTTTGGCGGATGGATTCCTCGCTGGATAGCGAAATGGACAGCACGACCAGTATGGGCACGACACAAATTAACGCAAGCAGGATAAATATGAGATTGAAAATGATATTAACGCCTTTGCTGGGACGATTGAATCTATCCAGGCCGCTTTCGTATACCGTTCTCGTTGCCATAAACGCCACCCCCTTATATCATCGCGCTGTCCGGATCTATTCTGCGAACGACCCAGTTGGCAGTCAAAATCATCAAACAGCCCAGCACGGATTGAACGAATGCGGCTGCGGAAGCCATGCCGACAGTTGCGGTTTTCAATTGCTTATATACCAATACATCAATGGTTGTGGTCACGTTAAACAGGGAATTGGAATCCCGCGGCACCTGGAAGAATAACCCGAAATCCGTATAGAAGATACGGCCTACGGCCAAGATGAACATCATGACGATGACCAGCTTCATCAAAGGCAATGTAATAAACCGCGTCTGTTGCCAAATGGAAGCGCCATCAATAACGGCCGCCTCATAGTAGGTTTTATCGATGCCGGTAATCGTCGCCAAGTAAACGACCATACCATAACCCAAGCCCTTCCAAACATTCATAAAGATCAAAAAGTACGGCCAGTATTTCGGCTCCATGTACCAATTAATCGGCTCGCTGCCCATGTTAACAAGCATTTGATTGACGATTCCCTTGTCAAAGCTTAAAAATGCCCAACCTACCGCTGAAACGACGACCCATGACAGAAAGTAGGGCAAAAACATCATCGTTTGATATACTTTCCCTGCTTTGCGGTTGTGAAGCATACCGATCATTAGCGCCAGAGTAACCGGAATCACAATACTCAGGATGATAAATATGATGTTGTACCCCAGCGTGTTTCTAATAATGATCCAAGCATCGTTGGACTTGAATAAAAATTCGAAGTTTTTGAAACCCGACCAGGGGCTATTAAGCACATTGCTCAAAAACCCGCCGCTGATTTTGAAATCCTTAAAGGCGATGATGATCCCGAACATCGGCAAGAAACAGAAAAGAATGTACCACACGGTAGTCGGCAGCGCCAAAAACGTCAGCTCGACATCCTGTTTGCGCCAACGCGTTCGTAAGCGCTTACTTTTAGCCTTGGTGTCCATGTCCCCCACCCTTCCGTTAGCGTTTATTGCTTGTTGTAAGTTCATTCTATAGGAAATAGAGCGCTTTCATCCAGACAACAAACTTGATACTGTAGTCAACAAACGTTAGGTTTTATAAGACAAATTGATGTATGCACAAGAAAAAGCGTGGCCAGAACCAAGTGGTTACCCGGCGGGTTGAAAGTTTTCGATCAGATTATGTAGGCGCCTTAGCATGAAAAAACGTTAGATACACACCTCTACAGTGCATGTCTAACGTTTTTAAACTCCCGAAGTTAATCCATCCTCACGGGCTCGATCACTTCAAATAAAAATGAATTGCCTTTCAAATATTCTCTTATGTATGCTTGGGCGTATTTTTGTTCATCGATTAAACCGGCTGTTTCTCTTGGATCGGAGGAATGATGGCTGTAGTTCCCGATCATGATCATGACGAAAAAACATTCCAGATACCGGACATAGTCCGCCTCTATCTTTCTTACACTCTCGTAGCCTTGGATTAACATCCATCGATGCTTCGGCCAAAGCTCCAACATGATGGCTGCCATATCATAGAGATAATATCCGTGACCGCATCTTCCGAAATCAATCGGGTAGGGATGATCACCAACGAAAATAATATTGCCAGTGTGTAAATCGGCATGAATGAGTCCATAATTTAGATCGTTCCTAGGAATTACAGTCAGTTCGGATAAAACCTTCTCAGCTGCCTTTTGATACAACTTCCATGCCTCATCCGACAAAAAACGCTCGTAATACCGCTCCAACTTAGCCATTTCACGTCTAAAACTGTCTGGTCCCCATGTAGGTCGTACAAAATCAGGGGGCGGATTGAAACCCTCAGCTGTTTCATGAAGCCTGCCCGTCAATACACCCATGTTATAAGCGCAGCTATCCGTCATTTCTTCTCTTGCATGTCCCTCTACCCACCGCATTATCGTGACATAAGGACGCTTATATCCCATTTCTGCTTCGATTTCTAATACATAAGCGCCGTCACAACTTGCTATCCCTTCCGGTACATTTAGATCATTCGCTTTGTTTAATGCCTTTAGAAATATTAGTTCCGAACGGATCTCCTCTTTGCTCAACCGGTCTGAATGAATACGAAGCAGATAACTGTCCCCCGTATTCGTCTCAATTTTATACGTGATCGTATCGGATAACCGGATAAATTGAATGCGTTTCCATTCCAGATCATACTGTTGTAGGGCTGATAAAGCGACTTTCCCTGCTCTGATTAATAAAGACCGCCTTTCTTCATCCGTATCAAATTTAAAAAAATCCAACATTTGTTGTCCTCCTACGATATACATAAAGCAATAACCGCACATTGTTTTATATTTATTGTAACAACAACATTGCTTTTAAAAATATATATCAAACTATTATAAAATGTGTTTTACTTAGCAAAATCCATTAAGAACTTGCTGCAATATGTCTATCATATTTTTCAAAATAATACTTAATGATATAAAATACCCTTAATTTTACTACCAAATCCTTCCTATCCCTGATAGACTAACGAGTATATTTATATATTCCAAGGGGGAAACATGAGGAACTTTACAAAATTTCTATCTATTTTATTCGCCGCAGTGATTATATTATCTGGATGCTCAAGTAATAATGCTGCGGATTCGCAGGATCGATCTGCGGATGAGAAGCTGGCACTATCCTATGTAACGGACTACTACAATGGAACAAAGAAAGAGGACAGATTGAAGTTTGTTGATGAGAATGTGCACCCCGATGTGCAAGGTAAACTCCGTCAATGGGCTAAGTTAGGGGCTTCGGAAGACCAGAAGCTGAAGGAGCCGAAGGTTGCAGAATCTGTGCCATATGAAGACGAAGACTCAAAAGGATCATTAGTACTCATTCAATCGGCAAACGATAAAGAAATGATCGTGATGATTATCGATAATAAAGTTTACATGGGTTTGACTCCATCCGGGAACGATGGGGATTCGTACTCAGAAATACGTAGTTCATTTAAAACAGCTAAATAAATGGTAAAGTAGACAGTAAAATAAAATGATTAAGCTGCCCTAGCTCGTACTTCCACCCGGGCTGTGGCACTAATGAAGCAAAACCCGCTCGCTGAGCGGGTTTTTATGTATGGTGGCGAGGGGAGTCCACAAGCGTATCCCAACCCCGCCATTAATATTAACTTGAACCATGATGTCCCATTGTATAAGGCTTTATTGGGGGTCAACCGCCGGCATCAGATCCCGATTTCCCTCATTTTCGCCGCTACTTTCTCGACTCTGCCATCCATATCCGTCCCGTTAAACTTTGGAAGCTTCAAATCGCTGACGATGGTCCCGTCGCGCATAAACATAATACGCTCCGTCCGCGCCGCAACCATAGCGTCGTGGGTGACAAGCATAATCGCAGTCCCCTCCGCGTTGATTTCGGAAAAGATGTCCATAATCTCCTGCGCCGATTTGGAGTTGAGCGCACCCGTAGGTTCATCGCCGAAAATAACTTTCGGGCTGTTCATAAGCGCGCGGCATATTCCCGCACGTTGAAGTTGACCACCCGACACCTGCGTAATGTCGCGTCTTTCAAGCTCCGCAATACCTACCCTTTTCATAAGCGCTCTTGCTTTTTCCGTCATTTTTGCGGCGTTTTTTCTGTTGCCCCGCATGGATGGAAGAATAATGTTGTCGAGGATATTCAGATTTTTCAGCATCGTCGGCTGTTGAAACACAAACCCCATTTTCGTTCTGCGTATATCGGAAAGCTCATTCTCGCCAACCTCCGATAAATCCCTGCCGTCAACAACTACTTTTCCGCCATTAACGCCATCCGTCCCGCTCAGTACAAACATCAGCGTTGATTTTCCTGAGCCGGAAGGTCCCATCACCGCGACGAACTCGCCCTCGTTTATTTCCACGGTCACGCCGCCCAGAACATTGCGTTTTTCATCGCCCTCGCCGAAAGATTTTACGATATGATCACCGATAATAATCTTCTTCATATGCCTACTCCTTTATATGTTCGGAAATTTTGATTCGTCCCGCGCCCGAAGTGCCGATGATTGTTGCGATAAGTACCGAGCCTATCATCAGAAGCGGACTGAACAGGTACGCAGAAAGCGGATTGACCGTAAAATGAAACTTCGACGCCCCAAAGGAGGATATCGCCGCGCCAGCAATCATCTCTCCAAGAGTGTTAGCCAAAAGCGTACCGAGAACAATTCCGACAATCAGTACGAATACCGAACGCGAAACATACTGCGCCTTCATATCCGAGTTGGTAAAACCGAACGCTTTCATGACGGCAATGGAATATCTGTCTTTTGCGACAAGCATTTTCATAAACAACAGCGTAACCAATACCGTTATAATCAACGCGACGACAATTGCAGATTTGGACGCCTTGCCGACGGAGCTTAATGTCGAACCGTATGTCTGAGCCATATATTCATCAATGTCCGAAACCTTTGCATAATCAAACCTTTTCGCATATTCTGAAACCTTGCTGCCGATAAGGATTGGATCCGAAAGCTCGGCATAGATCACGTACCACATTGTGTTCGCCGAATGGTCGGTGAACACAGCCTTTGCCGTTTTGCCTCCGTTGGTAATGTCGGAATAAATGCCGCTTACCGTGAGATTTTTTTCCTTCCCCTCAATCACCAGTGTAATGGTTTCGCCGACCTTTTTGCTCAGCTCATTGGCGTTCATAGCCGAAAGCGCAATTTCGTCCTCTGCGGCGGGTGCTCTGCCCTCAGAATATACTAGAGGGAATATGGAATGATCGCCGAGCTCAATTTTCAACCTTTCCTCCAAACCGTCTTTCGTCTTTGTTTTGAATGTTTTTGTCGTAAGCACAGCATACTTGGAAACGGCACTGTCGCTGCTCATCGTTTTTATAATTTCAGCGGCCTTTTCAGGCATATTGTCGGTCTGCTGAATGTCTATGCGCATATCGCTGTTGCCGATCCCCATATATTTGATGAAGCTTTTGGAGGAAATCGTGTTGTGCAGGTTCTGCGGAACAATAATGATAAATGCCGAAATCATCAGCACTGCAAGCATTGTAGCGTAAAGTTTTTTTCTTGCCAGAACATCTTTGACACCGAGAAAAATATTTGTATTAAACATTCTGTTTCCGCTCAGATTAAAACGCTTTGCGCCCGTGGTCTTTTCTTGTGAAGTGCCAAAGCGGATGGCCTCGGCGGCAGATATTTTCCGAAAGCGTCTCAGCACTCCGTTGACATAGGCAATCATTGCAAGGAATACAAGCAGTATGCCGATGATACCGAACAACAAGGCAAAAGAGGAATTTTTGCTTTCACCCATATGAAGCCGGATATTTGCAAGAAGCATCCCTTTGAACGCAAAAGAAAGTGCAAACCCGAGAACACAGCCTACCGCCGATATCGCCGCGTACTTCGCTAGATAAATCTTCTTTATGTAGGAGATCCGCAGCCCGATTGCCTTCATAACGCCAATTTCGCGGTAATCGTCTTCGACCTTCGCAAGGAGCGTAAAGCGTATGCACATCAATGCGATTGCAACGACAAGCACGCTTACAAGGAGGATGACCCCAATCATCATTCCATCGGATATCGCGTTAATCGTTTTGAAAAGCGGATATGTAATCATTGGCCCGTTCGTTTCAAGCCCCGCTGAAGCATAAGCCGTTTCGAATTCGTTGAGCTTCGACAAATCCTTTAATCTGAACTCAATCAGATACTCGATACTTCCCAGATTTTTTAGATCCTCGAAATCATGTTTACTGATCAGAAATCTTTTGGAAGAGGCTAGCATGGAGTTCATCTGCGAATCTCGAAGAAAACCCGCGACAGTAAATTCCTTCCCGCTTACGATAGCCTTGTCGCCAACCTTTGCGATGCCGTCCTTCATGTAGCTGATTGGAACATAGAGCTCTCCATCGGAGGCGTTTATGACACGACCTTCAAGATCAAGAAGATAATCGAACTTCTCGCTCTGGATGCTGAACCCATTATCCTGAACACTATTGGCAAGCGAACGATCGCCAAATCGAATTTGCGAGCCGTCCATGTTAAGAAATTCAAGCACCTGAAATTCATCGACATTGGAATTTTGCTCCGCAAAAGCCTGAAGGTGCTCAGAATCGATCTCGCCTGAGTGCATTTGCATAAAATGCGGCGTTTTTGCCGTAGTCATGAGTTCGTTTAGCGCCCCTGAAAGATTGACGAAGAGGATTGCGGCAAGGGACACAAGCATGGCTGCGGCAGCGACAAATATCGTTGTTGTCAGCGTTATTGCTTTGCTTTTTAGAATATCATTGCGGATTATCCTGTAATACATAAGTCACCTCTGTTTTCGAGCTTTTTCCCCCGAACTATTCATCGACTCCCCTATTACCGTTGCCAAACACCTTCATGATGTGCATCAAGCTCCCGCTTTCGGCTCCAAGCAGCCTTTCGATGTTGAAGACAAATGCCTGTATGCGTAAAACACGCTCTTCATTCGTCATTTGAACCATATCGTCATCAAAAACGGTATTCGCATAAATCACAACCATTTCCATGCATTCATATGGGAACGGCGTGTTGAACAATCCCTGCTCTAAGCCCTCACGGATGATTCCCGTCAGGATCGGCGTAACGCCATTGATGATGACCTTTTGTATTTTCTGATGCATAAGCGCGTTCTGAGGTTTGTGAATGTGATCCATAATTTCATTGCTGCTTCCGCCGCTTATATTCAGTGCCATAACAACGTGGATAATCCGCTCGACTACGGGGATGCTCTTGTCTGCGGCAATTTCCTCCGCCGCACCTAAAAGTCGAACATTATACCGCTCTATTAGCGCGTCCATAATATCCTCCTTCGACTTGAAGTGATGATACAATGTTCCCCGTGCAATTCCGACCTTTTCGAGAATATCGTTTGTACTTGTGCCGTCAAAACCCTTCTGGCTGAAAAGCTCATCCGCCGCATCAAGTACTTCATTCCTGCGTTCCTCCGCTTTTTTTACGACTCTCATTTTTATGCCCTCCTTTAAACGACCGACTGCCTGTCTATTAAATGGTAGCATGTTATTTTTTGATGTCAACAATGTTCTAAACGTCGCCAATAAAATGCACATTACAAACACCAATAAAATAACCCCACAAAGAGTATCGGAAAGAAGTAAGGGCGCCCTTCAAAGAGAGGCGCTTTTGCGGAGCAAAAGTACTGAGTGAAGCCTATGCTTCGCTGCTTATTCCAAATACTTTGCGGGGACCCCGGAAGTTTATACTCGATATGTTAAAAAAAGCCCGGACCGCATGAGGTCGAGCTTTCATGATGGAGGCGATCCATGGCTGTACAAAACCACAATTCCCCGCTGCGTGTTATTGAGATTGTTTCAGAAGGTGCATGGGTACCGTATGGCACACGTTCTATTCATTTTATACTTTAAACTTCATCACGAGAGCTTCCAAGCTTCGGGAATCTTTGCTAAGCAAGTCCGTAAGTGAAGCTACCTCCTGAACCAAGGAGCTTTGCTTTGCAGTCATATCGTTCACTGCTTTAACTCCGGTAAGCGATTCTTCAGCTATAGTTGCCATTTCGGTAACAGATGCTGCAATTTCTTCAGAGCCTGCCGCCATTTGTTCGCTAACAGCGGAAACCTCCTGAACTTGCCAGGCCACTTTCTGAGTGGATTTCAAAATGTTTTCAAATGATTCAATCGCTTCTTCCATCTTCTTTTGCCCCGTCAATACTTCATTCGTCACTTGCTGCATCGCATGTTCAGTTTCTTGAGAATCTTTCATAATATCTTGCAGCAATCCGAATATTTGCCCTGCTGAGGCAGAGGAATGCTCCGCCAGTTTCCGGATTTCGCCGGCCACTACAGAAAAACCTCTTCCATGTTCGCCTGCTCTTGCCGCTTCAATGGAAGCATTTAACGAAAGCAAATTCGTTTGATTCGATATTTCCGTGATGGCACTAACAATTTTCTCAATATGAGAAGAGCGATCTTTCAAATTGGATACGATTTCTACCGTTGAACTTACAGAATCGCTAATTTGGGCCATCTGCTTGCTAACTTGCTGTATAAAGTTAACACCGCTTGCTGCCTCTTTCTCCGTCTCAGTTGCGACATTAGCAAGATCCTCCGCGGATACGGCGATACGCTGCACACCTACAGACATTTCATTGATCGCATGCGAAGCATCCATCGTGCTCTGCACTGATGTTGTCGCCCCTTGCTCGATACTGGTTCCCTGTCTCGTAATTTCCTCTGTCGTACTTGCAGTTTCCTTCGTATTTTCAACCAATTTACTGGATGAACTCAATACACTGCGGGAGGCATGACGGACATCTTTTATAATGGATTGCAGGGTCTCCAACATAGCATTTAAGGAGTTCGAGATTTCTCCAATCTCATCCTTGCCGGAGTAATCCAGTCGTCCCGTTAGATCACCCCCGCTCAGCGCAATTTCGGCGATCTTTTCATTGACTAACTTAAGCGGTTTCAACTTCACAAAAATTATAATAAATATTGCAAGTAATGCCCCAAATGTAATTATAAGCAAAAGAACAGTTATCGTAAGCATCAGGCTTGCTTTTTGCTTTGCGGCGTTTGCTTCATTTTCCGCTCTAGCATTCATCTTCTGTTGAAATTGCTGCAGCGGCTTCGTAATGGTCTTTTTCATAGCATCGTAATTGCTGTCAAACATGAGTTCCCGGGCTTTGGTAAAATCTTTGTCCGCCACAGCTTTCATTGCCGCATTTTCTGTCTTGACAAGAGTATCCGAAATTTGTTTTGACTGTGATATAAGATCCAGCTCTTCTTTAGGCGCACCCAATGCAGTTAATCTCTCTACTACATGATCTCTCGTTTTAGTCTCGTTTACTTCCTTCCAGTAGTTGTCATAGTGGACTTTATCTCCGAACTGCACGAAAGCTCTTGCTTCGTTAGTTAAATAGTCCGAGGAGTTGGCTAAATCGATTCCTAATTGCTTGAATTCCGCTTGCCTTTTTACTGTGGTGCGTTCCTGCGCTACGCTCTTTTGAAGGCTATAGACACTAACTCCGTTCAGAACCGTCAGAAAAATAAAAGCTCCACTCATCGCTTTAAGCCAGGTAGAAATCTTCATTATAAGCCCCACTCCTTTATTATTAAATAACCCCACAAAGTGGAGCCTATGCTTCGATGCTTATTCCAAATACTTTGCGGGGACCCCCAAAAAAACTTATAAATTCTATACTGCTAAAAAAGCCCTTATTAGATTTTATCGGTCGACCTTATTCGACAAAAAATAGGTCTTTATATCTATTTTAAAAGATATGGCTGTTAATCCCATTTGAAACTTTAGTATCAAATACGTAGGTTTATGTACTTTTGAAGCTAATAAATATATGCCTCTTAGAACGTTACTGATTTTCTATGTGAATCCTTGGTAACGGCCCCTTTTATGAAAAAATGAATAAATTTTTAAATAATTACAATAATGAAGAAGGAGAATCAAAACGAATACATAATAAAAGATTTAAGAAAGCCAAAACATAGGAGGTTTTTTTATCATGGGCAGAATGGTTCATTTCGAAATTCATGTAAATGATATGGAACGTGCTAAGAAATTTTATGGTGAGGTATTTGGATGGACATTTGAGGATTGGAGCGATTATGCTGGAATGCCCTATTTCGGAGCTGTGACGGGCGATGCAAATGAACTGGGAATTAACGGGGCTTTGATGCAACGTCAAGGCGCTGCCCCAGAATCAGGTCAGGCCTTGAATGGCTATGCATGTACAATGGGAGTGGAAGACTACGATTCTACTGAAACCAAAATTCTTAATCTTGGAGGCAAGCTCGCATTGCCAAAGTACGCATTGCCTGGAATGGCATGGCAAGGGTATTATATTGACACTGAGGGGAATACTTTTGGTATTCACCAGCCGGATAAGAATGCAAAATAGGATTATTTATGTGTAAAGAAAAACCCGACCGCTTGAGCAATGTCATTAAGATAAGGCGTGGGGCCAAAAATCAAGGACGAGAGCAGGTTATCGAAAAGATAGCCCGCTCTTTTTTTGTATAAAAATGAGAAATAGAACTTGACAAGCAGTTGGAAATGTGTGGCGCAGCCCCTTGGAAAAACGAGGAGGCTACTCCAACGAATGAGTGTGCGAATGCGCTAAAACAAACGCTGACGGTCCATTCACATTATCAATCGGGTAACTGTTTGTGTTGACAGTAATGATCTGCCGGGTTGAGCTAAGCTTTAGCGGGTCTGTAGGTTACCAAGAGGGAACCAACCTTAAGTGTTTTGACGTCCACGAGATGGAATTCCTTCTGCTCATTAAGATTGTCAAACAAATGCTCACCTACGTTGACCACAACCGGGTGCATGACTATCTGATATTCGTCAATAAGATTTGCGTTTGCAAGTGACCGCACGAGCGTTGGGCTACCGAAAATAACAATGTCGCCACCGTCACCATTTTTTAGGTCCTTAATTTGCTCTTCTATATTACTGCCGGTCAATGGTTTTGGAGCTTCAAATTCTCCCCATTTTAGATTTTCGTGTGGGCGGGCGCTTGTTACAACGAGTTTGTGGGCGTTGTTTATCTTATCACCCAGGCTTGAACCTCGAGTATTCGGCCACTTTCTAGAGAGGTCTTCGTAGGTTCCACGGCCAAGCAAAATGGTATCCGCTGTCTCGAAAATTTTTAATAGATACTGAGAACCTTCCTCAATCCCGGCGCTATTTCTCCAGACCGCCCAGTTGGTTTTGTCCTCGCTTGGATCGCCAGTGACAACTCCATTAATTGAACTGTGAATGAAGAGAATGATTTTACGCATAAACTATCATCCTTTCTATCTTTGATAATCGTAATTTTGCTTCTCATTTATTTAGACGAAATTAGATTACGATATTCATCGGTGTATTTGTGCAGGAAGCCCAAATCGGGAAAATAATTTTGTATTAATGAAATTTTGGACGTGGTATATGTGCTTGTCCTTGTTAACTCAGGCTTTAAGTTCTCAAATAACTGAAGCTCTAATGCTGTTTCGTTCATCTTGGCCTCCTTTTGACGGGCGAAACACCCTTTTCACACACGCCACAGAACCGATCGTCTCCATTTAATAAGCCACTTATTCGTCTTTAATAAAATGAGAAAGCACTACAACACCTCTTTCGATAAACCTGACAAAGGAAACCGTCCCTCTAAGCATCGGTATACAATAGCACGGAGAACAGGGCAATATCAGATTATTAATGTTTCCCTTCCTCTAATAATGCTATATTTAAGTTAAAAGCGAAATTAATGTGAAGGATGATATCATGTTAGAACCAACACAAGTAAAATCGTTTATACTACATCCCGATAAGTTAATAAGCAATGCTGCAGTTGAATATTTTTCAGAAGGATGTCTTTATGATCAAGAGTTGATGCCTCTTCTTATCGAGCGAATGCAGAACACTAAATCATTGGAGCAACTGCATCTTTTTTATGCGGAAAAATTCCCTCAAACGAACATGACGCTTGAAGCACTATTCAATTTCCTAGAAAACTCCACTCTGCATATCAACACGAAATTTCAAATCTTTAAAATCATATCTAACAGTGATCTTCAGCTTCTCGAAGCATTTCAGCACAAACTAAACCTGCTTCCTACAGGATATCAAGAACAGATTGAGCATCGGTTTCAGCTATCTTCGATGACCACATCTACTTTGTGGGACCAACTTCGAGAATTATGTCTAGACGCAACAGGGAAATATGTTAATGAGTTTAACTATGGGTACGGAATCCTGATCATTCAAGAGATGTCAAAGCGGTCTGACTTGGATCCCGCAGAAATATTAAGCATCTTGAATCCTGCGAATGAAAGTTATGAGCTGGAGTATGGAATACTGTTGGCAGGCGAGAAAAAGCTGCACGAAGCAATTCCAGCTCTGGTCAACCTTTTAGGACATGAGGGGGATCTAGTAACCGAAAATGCTGTAACCGCGTTAGTTCGTATTGGTTCCTCCGATGTGGTAAGTGAGATTGTCTGTAGGTTCCCTAAGGAGAGTTGGGATTTTCGTCTGTTTGCCAGCGATGTACTCGGCCGCTTGAAACAGCCTGAATCGGAAAAGGTAATTCTAGACCTGTTACCTGTAGAACAAGATCCAACTGTCGCCACTTCGTTGGCTTATGGACTTTGTACATTGCTATCAGTTGAGGGCATCCCATTAGTTTCACACCAAATTGGACAAGGATATGATAGACTGGTTGACCTAGAAGAATCTCTATATGTCAACTGCATCATGAATAATGTTCACTTACCCGAACTGGAAAGATATAAACATAAAATAGAGCAAAAAGAAAGAGAACAAGAACTTCTTGCCCGTAAGCAGGAAAATGCCAAACTGGGAAGGAAATTACAAGGGGTAAATCCAACTAATACTAATCGATTTGGTCTACCGTCCAACGTCCCGTATGTAGCTCCGGAAAAGGTCGGTAGAAATGACCCCTGTCCCTGCGGAAGTGGTAAAAAATACAAAAAATGCTGCGGTGCATAGAGTAGCATCGATCCCTTTTAGATCTGCACGTTTATTCATCAAATGAGATTCACAAATCAAAAAGACACCTGACATGTGTCTTTTTGATTTGACTATATGAAGGTGTAGTTTGAGCATTCAAGCTTAAATGAGATGCTATCGATGCAGAAGATGACCTTCCATGCAGTTTATACACTCGTTCGGAAAGCGTAAACCTTCACTCGTGTAATATTCAAGATTCGTCTCGTCAAATATAAAAAATCCTCCACATGACTGACACGCCAGAAAAATCGGGTCTTGTGAGCGAATGATCAGCGATTGAGCCCGCTCGGACAATAACTGCTTCCATTTTTCATCATCCATATCATCGCTCTGTTTCAGGGCTTGAATGACATTACGAATTTCAGCCTGCACTTTTTTAAAATCGATACGTTCCCATAAAGTCAAAAATGGAATATACTTTTTATCCCTGGAACATAAAATTTTGTACAAGAACAAAAATATCATGCCCCTATTCCGTTCTTTCAAGTACTCCATGTTAAGCGGCGTTACGTTATTTTCCAGCCAGCGATCCCATTCTTGTACGAACTCTTCAGCTCGCCTTTCTCTCTCGATCGCCCATCCTCGCGGAGTAAATATAATTGTGGGAAGTTTACCATTGAGCTCCGTTTCCAGAAAACCTGTTCGAATCATGTGATCCACTTTATCCATAATCTGTTCCAATGTAAGGTCTTTATAATAACCATAAGAAGGGTTTCGATCTAAGCCAAGCTCTAGCAGCTTTCGTTCCTTTGAACCTTTCAAAATTTTTGAAAGAAGCGTCCTTCCGCCTTCGGCAATGATATCGTCCGCAGCTCGCAGAATAGCCCTTAGTTCAGGATCTGGCAATGGTTTAATGCGTTTTTTCATTAGGCCCTCCACCTCCACGCTCCGGCCTTTCGATAACTAACCAGTACTCATCCGTATAAAAATGTGGGTCCTGGGTCTGATGAGGGAGCGTATTGTCAAGGCTGTACTTGACACTTTTCTTTTATTCTTCCCCAATAACCCCCTCCCACATCCACTATGTATTTAAGTCCTTATTATTTAGTGGATATTAAAAAGAGAGCTTCTAAAGCTCTCTGTAGGCTGACTGTATCATCCCTTGAGTGGGTTGATCCTCTTGATAGTCATAATATTGCGACTGAACCGTCTCATGTATTTGTGGTTCCACTGGCACTGACGGCTGCTGATATGGCTCATCCACATACATGATTCTACGCTGAATTTGCATGAGCCCATTCACGACGCGAAGCGCGCCCCAAAAAAGTACAAGGCCAACTCCTACATACAGCAGATATTGCTGATTATAAGTCCAATCTATATGAAAATAACTAAACAAGCTATTCTCTAAAATATCGAGCTGTATTTCATTCATCAAAATGATATGCACGACTGGAAGAGCAATAAGTCCTAGTCCTAGTGAAATCGCCGTGACCATAATAGCAAAAAATACAATGCCTGTTACAAATCTTAGGAATACGAGCAGCAGGTTTCGAATGAATAGCCCCCCGTCAAAACCTTTCATCATTCGCTTCAACCAGTTCTGCCCAGCTTCAGACTGTCGATTTTGCGTATACGAAACAGGAGGAGTAGGTAAACCTAAAATTTGTCTAATCATGTTTTGTTCAAAATTCACAATCCCATTCAACAGCTTAGCTACTCCAAAAAACAGCGGTATTCCGATAAATATTGGAGTTAAACCGATTGATAGTGCAAGTCCCGTTACTGCTACTGTAAAATAGATAATCCCTAACGGGAGAGATAGCAGTAAATAGAGGATCGTTGCATAGGTTTTTGGATTAAACAGCACCCAATTCACCTTACCTGCCCGCTCCGTTGCAGTCCCTTCTATTGCCTTCATATCCAAACACTCCTTTGTTTCATAAGTCACGCTCCGAGTTATAAATCCATTATATCCGCCTTACTCGCCTGACATAACCGTCTTAAGGGGGGATCTGAAACTAGACTTTAGGCTAGGACGACCGGTCCTGACCAATTAATGAGTATTGATCATCGCGAGTAGTGGAAGTGTACTTTTCCCAGCTCCGTTGGTTCCGGCAAAAGCCGTCATGATTGGTTTTCAATTAATCATGGAATTCTAATTCCTGCAATCAACAACACTCCGTACAAACTCAGTCATAGCAAGGCATTCTAACCGCAATGTACCCTGCAACAAACCCGTAAAATGCAGTGAGGCCACCTTTTAAGGTGGTCTCACTGATATTACATATGGAGGCGAACCATAGATTAGTAAATCCACAATCCGCCGATAGACTATTCGTAAGAGACAGCTGATGTTCATTCCGTTCAATGCGTCATACGCTCTACCTGCGGGATTCGATGATCGCTGCAAATCCGAGCGAAATTCCCCAACAAAGGAATAAAAAGTACCAAAAGTATCCCCATACCGCCATTGGGTGTGCATCCATTGCAGTAAATGCGGGAGCCGGCACGACACGTCCGATCGCGTACAGAAACTGCATTACAAAGAAGGCAAAGCCCCATACGGACAACAGAATACATCCTATCCACGCGAGGATGAGCTTCAACCTCCTTGGCAGTTTGTCACCCCATGGATAAACGAACGACAAGCCATACAGGGAAGCGATAACGGCTGCCGTCCCCAAAAACCAATAACTGAATAATTGTGACGCTATGTCATCTGGCGCTGCCGTAAAATCTTCCGGGTAACCAAACGATATCCCGAGTCCCCACCAGTAGTGCGGAAGAGCATATAACAAACCGCATATGCATGCGATATACCCTGCCCAATTTCTTTTCTTGATATTCAATCTTATCACCTCATAGCCATACTACCACCCGTAGGTTGGCATTCAGGTGACCTCAAATTTAAGTTTTGTTTAATTTCAACGAGGGTGCGCTGATATATACGGTTGTCCCGGTGTTCCTGGAGTCAATCTTCCACTGCAGCTTCATTTCCTTTAGCATGAGAGCTACAATGGATAGACCGATCCCCGCTCCTTTCGCATCCGAACTTTGAGTCATGCCAGGACCATGATCATGTATCGCGACAACCGCATCGCCATCTAATTCACGGTAATCAATGCCGATATACCGCCCAGATTTGGCGTGCCGAATCACATTTTGAAACAGATTTTCAATGATCATGCGAAACCAGAATGGGTCAATGCACCATATGACTGATTCCTCCGGCAGCTCGATTTGAATATCAAAACCTTCTGCTTCAAAGACCGGATACCATTCCGCAGCCGCATCGCGAAGCTCGTCCAGAATGTCAGTATCCTTCAATTCCATCGGATACTTGCCTGCCGATAATAAAGTATAAGAAAGCAAATTATCCATGAGCTTGCCGATATCATCTAGTTTCCTATTGATGACATTGAACGAATCGTGAGATGGATCAGAAGATGCGCTATGGAGTGTATGCACATGCTGCCTGATCACCGTCAACGGTGTCCGCAGATCATGCGACAAGTTGGCAATCAGCTGTTTTCGCAGTTCCCCCTCCTGCTTCTCGTTTTCTCTCATCATCTTCAACTGACTGCTCATTGTATTAAAAGATTGTTCAAGCCGACCGATCTCGTCATTACTGCCGGAGATTACACTGTTTGGAATGCCGTCCTCTCCTTTCACGGTCATAGCCACTTCTAACCGAACCAGCCGACGGCGAATGCGATAGAAAAATAAAAAAGAAATCACCAAAAACAATGTAAACACCACGACCATAAAGGTAATCAGAGCGACATTTTGATGGGGTGGAAGATCACTCATGCGAATATCGGAAATAAAACTCGGCAAATAAAATAGAACAGGTGCAAGAGGAAACAGAATTAACGCCGCGCAAATAAGGAACATATACCGAATAAGCAGAGATGTCCCCTTCCTCATAACTTGACCCGATAGCCGACGCCGCGTATGGTTTCGATAATAACCGGATTTCCGGGATCGATCTCTATCTTTTCTCGCAGGTGGCGGATATGTACCATTAGGGTTTTATCTCCTTCAAAATAAGGTTCTCCCCAGACAGACTCAAACAGTCTTTTCTTGGTAAGAATGCGGTTGGCATTACGGAACAGCTCCATGAAAATGTGATATTGCTTGCCAGTCAGCACGATGTCTTCTCCAGTATGAGCATTTGTCATGCGGTTGCTCGCTTTGTCGATGATCATATGCCCCAGTTGGACCTGGTCCGCCTGGATGTCACCCTTTCGGCGCAGTAAAATTTTGATCCGCGCGCACAGCTCGTCGGGATGAAAAGGCTTGGTCATATAGTCATCGGCAAATGCCAGTCCCTGAAGCTTGTCCTCGATGGATGTTCTCGCCGTCAGCATCATGATCGGGATACTGGGGTGCCTTTTCCTTATGCGATTCCCCACTGAGTACCCGTCCAATCCGGTAAGCATAACGTCTAAAATCACAAGGTCAACCTGCAGCATATCTTCTGTCAGCTCATTCGCTGATTTCAGCCATTTCACTGCGTATCCGTTACCGGATAAATAATCTGCAAGCCAAGAACCAATCTCATCGTCATCTTCGATGTACAGGATCTTTGGTGTCATAAGACTCCCCTTTCTAAGCATATAAAGCTCGTGTTGCATTGAATTTGTGTTTTATCGAGAATTCAGTTTTTTCCCCTTCCAAATGCATCGCTATCTAAACGCCATTGAAACTTAGTTTTTCGGTCTTTAGGCTCAATTCCCCTAATTTTACTTTCTCGGCTTGCCAAAAGTTAAGGTTCTCCATTTTCAATGGTTTCTAACTATATTTTACCATGTTTTAAAACGATATATTTTAAATTGCCTTTCTAAGTGAAGTGAACACTATTGCCCGTCAGATCAGTAAAGGATTCCGAACGGACAGCTTTAATGAAGGATCAATTAACTTATGCAATAAGCAAAAAATACACCAAGCAGGTGTATTTTTACATGTTTTTTGTTCAGGCGATTCGTGGCTAAGCAAAACCACATTTCCCTTCAATCGATAGCGCCGCATTGAAGACAAAGGCGATAAATCCTTCATTCGCGAAAACAAGAATCTTGTCTTTCATTAATCGGCGGCCTAAGTCCCGATCTGAAGGATGGTGTTGATATGCTATACAATTACTTTTCGTCCACTTGGACGGTGAACGCCATGACCATTGTGTTCTTCATTTATTTTACCAGCAGGCACTGCCCTTTCTTTTCCCCAAGTACGTATCGTCTCAATCTGTTCTGGGCTTGTTTGTGATAACGGCACAACATTTGTAAAGAAGTTTATAAAAGTTTCATCTGTAATTGAATTGTCCCCTTTTACGTATGCTTGCTTCACAACATCTCGAACAGCAGCTTCCAAATCCGCACCGGCAAACCCCTCTGAAACCCTTACCAAATGTTGCAATAAATCATTTGATATTGTTCTCTTCAATCCTTTTTCAATATAAATCTTTATAATCTCTTCGCGTTCACTCGCAGTTGGCAGATCCACAAAAAATAGCTCATCGAAACGTCCTCTGCGCAGCAGTTCCGGAGGCAGCTTGGATACATCATTTGCAGTTGCAACAACGAAGACTCTAGCAAGGCTTTCCTGTAACCAATAAAGGAATTGGCCAACAAGGCGAATGGATGTGCCTCCATCTCCTCCGCCCACTTGCTGTTACCTCATGGACAACATAAATGAATTTTATTATAACGCTGCACTCGTAGCGTGAGAAAAAATAAACACCTTCAAGAGAATGCCAACCATATCGTAAGATATGGAGACAACCTTGGAGGTGTTTTTATGTTGGCAACAGGAGCTAGCTACCCGGCATTTGCCGCCATCGTATCTGTAAAACCAAAACCTTCCGTTCCTAAAGCGCTTTAAAATAAATAGGCTCTTTTCCAAAGTGAAAACAAATCTACCATAAGTTGCGGGTTTTGCTCAGTTTTCGAACTGTCGTTTCCCATAGTGAAGCAAATTCATTTTATTCGCTAAACTTTATAGTTTCTTCCACTCGTTTTCCTTCGTGTGATATCCATTCTATTACCCCGTATAGTTTATCTTTATTTATAAAGGTAATTTTTTCGCCTTCGTTATTCATTGGCACTTTTAATTCCGCTTTACCTGTATCTTGTTTATTGAAATTTCTTCCCGAACTTACGATTTTCATTTCTTGTAGAACAATTTCTTTATCATCAATTACTGCAACCATCTTAAACGAAATATGATCAGTTATTTTTTCATCCAATTTATAATGTAATTCACCATCTCCAGCAAAAAGTGTATCCCCTTCAATTTTCAATTTATATCCTTGCAGTTGCCAATGCTCGCTTTCACCATTTAATGTTGAAAGTTGGGTTACTTTATCGGAAGATGTTTTTTCAGAAAAACAGCCTGTAAAAAATAACAATAACAACGACATGATAACTAATAATTTTGACCCTTTCAAACAAAACGCTCCCTTTCAAATTTTTCAGTTCTCTCATCGGTTTCATTTAACTTTGATTTTTCTTGTGATATATTTTTACTGCAGAATCAAATCTCAAGGATCTTCTAGCCAGAATCCCCCAATGACTTACGGCGTAGAACTGAGTACGGCTTCGCGCCCAGTGCTGATCCGGAGTTAGGCCAGCGTCGGATCTATCCAAGATCAACAAACTCGCGAGTAATGACAATTATGCACGACATTCTATTAAAAGACGAATTGAAGTCGATTGCCAAGGGCGCCCGCTACTGAGGTATCCTAGAGATTAAGTCTCCTCGTGACCGCCCAAAGGTTTGTAATTGCAGCCCCTGCTTCTTCACTCAATAAATTTCCAAATATTATTTTTTATGAATATAAAATCCATCCTTTCCCTGTCTATATTATATACCTGATAAAAGGAAAATTACTACCAATGATGTCTTCTGAAATAACGAAACCACATCATAACATTTCCTTGAATATAGAAAAAAGACTGCTATCCGATTGATTCGAAAAGCAGCCTTTCTAATGACTACATAAATGGAGGCATGGGGAGTCGAACCCCTGTCCGAAGACAACGCCACATAAGCTTCTACGGGTGTAGTGACAGTTTTGATGTCACCCGAGATTCGTTTTGCTTACATCAATACCAATTTTATGAATAAACAAACTGTTCTGTCTGACTGTGTACGTCTCTTTAAACTCTCCGAATTTATAATTATATTCCTCATTCGAGACAATCTTAATATTCTCAATAGTAATACAACCCACCTCCCTTCTATTGTTAACAAATTTTCTTAAATCATTTACGTCGCTAAATCCATTAGTTATTCTTTCGTTTGGTTCTAGTTCATTCTCAGTAATAATATCTGTTAGCGATTTTATCCCTGCATATTTTATAACACCAACAATTTTTTCAGTGGCATTTTTATATCCAACTACAAAATAGTCTCCTGATTGTGGCTTAGCATTTGGAGCTAGTTTCTCAAAAGGCCAGTAACCATTTGGCCACATAAATGTAGCACCTATTACTCTACTCAAATCTGAAACTACTTGATCAAACCAATTACTATTACCTGTTAGTAAATATTGCTGTACTACCTTTAAGTCACGAACTTTTAGCTTACTATCAAAACCTTCATTCACTTCCTCTACAGGGTTAATTGGCTCCTCATTTTGTGTTTCTTTAACCTGTGTTCTGTAGTCGTTATATGTTCTAAAAATAGAATCAGCCAATCTAGTTCCTGTAGATACCAGTTTAGAAAGCACCCGAATTTGTTCCTTACATGCAACGCTATCAATTGATTGTGGATAATTAATTGAATGATCGATTTCTCCCCAGATTTCTTCAAAAAGCGTACGAACTTGAATTTCACAAATAATAGAGGTATCAACCTTTTGTTTTACTAGATAATGAATACTCGTATAATAACTCTCCTTTTGTTCACATCGTATACCTAAACCACTGAAAAAATTAACAGTTTCTGGATCCCAGGTATATGCTTTCGGGGATTCCACAAAATACCAATCTCGTGAGCTAACCTTATTCATTATTTTTTCATGTATAATTGGAAACTGATCCTGATACAAATGGAGTATACGTAAACCAGCCAAGTCGGTTACTCTACTAAATAAATTATTAGCATTAATAGGATTATCAGTAGAACTTTTTCGATTGACTTTTTCGGCTAAGTGCTCCTCATCTTTTAAACGATACTTTATAGAATGAATAACTGACTGCTTCGTATCATTAATTGGAGGATCCAGTTCAAAAAAATCACGTATTGAGTTCAAAAAAAGTTGAAATTGTTTTTTTTCTCTTCGATACAAATCTATACATTCTATAATAAGCTGATCTTTATTCATTAGTGAGACACCCCTCTATTTAAACTATGTCTATAGTACTTATTCTACAACAATAGACAAAAAACCTTCAGCTCGTCCATTTAGTTCCAATAAGCTAGTTTATTTAAGTTTGTTGAATTCACTGATTACCTTATTTCTAACTTGATAAAACAGATATAGTTGAAATTGAAACCTACTTCTTGCATGTATATTAATTCATGATAATAGCTTGAATTACTCTACTATAAATGTTAGATATACAAAAAAACAGTGAGCATACCTTTATCAGGCATGCTCACTGTTTTTTATGGAGGCGAACCGTATCTGAGTAAAACCACAGTTTGCCGTGATTACCATTCCCCTTCCCCATTCTTTAAACACATGCACACTTTGTTGGAAAATTTATCTCCCATATATTTAGCTAAAATGATCCTTTCTTCAATCGATATTCGGTTATAATCCAAAAATTCCAAAAACATTTTATAATCCTTCATTTCAATTTTGGGGAGTGAAGATCCCTTTTGCAATCTGAATAGTTTCTGGAGTTTATTCCAAAGCTTTTGTGCACCTTTCTTTTCAAAGCTTATTTTTTCCTCTTCTTCCATCCATCTTACCAATTGATGGTGATATTTTTTAGTCGCTTCATTTTTACCACGAGCAATCATCATTTTGAAACTAAGCGGCTTCACACGCTCAATAATTTCGTAATGATACCAGAATGGCTCTTCAAAAAGTTCATAATCCGTGACCGTTTGTATGATGTCATTTTTTTCTGTTTCCGCTACATCATATCCTCTTTCCAACAACAACTGAACAAGTAGATTATCATCTGTTTCAGACAGAACCTCAATGTAACATTCAAAAACAAATTCTCTGATCAAATCTTCGTACTTTTCCTCAAACCGTTTATGGAAAAAACCGATACCACTTACATAGCTAGCTGTAGATTGACCTGTATATTCATTAAAAAAGTCTTCAACACTATAATAATCACCAATTGAAAATGATCCATTTGTCCGATTCAGCATGCCCGAATAATCCCATGGAGGATCGTATCTATGAGTGATTCCATATTTGGGCGCGAACATGAAGTCATATGCCAACTCTTCTGCTAAATTAGCCAATAATACTGAAAACTTTGCATCAACCCTGTTCCTTATTTGTTCCGAGATACTTTCCACTGAAAGTTTCAATATTCTAACCCCCCCCAACAAAAAAAACCATGCTTAATAAAAAATTAGGCACGGTTCTTCCATAGAAAATATATAGCTATATTTATGACTATACCATACGTAAGGCTCTCAAGGCTTATCTCTTATAATTATACTTGAAAATAATGTCACTTGATTATCTGTACCCAATTAGAACAGTCCTTCTGCATCCTCACGAACTCGTTTGTTATTCTTTATATAGTAAATGGATTCATCTGACTCTCTGGCTTGCTTGCCTCATGCATCACATTGGTCGCGGAAACCAAATGCTCATTATTACGCCATAAAATCTGTTGAGCAATCAAAATAATCAAATGCTGGTCTTCTTCCAGAGTTATAACATCTTTCTCATTATACTCGATTGATAGGATCGCTGTATCATATAACGCTAGCTTTTGATAGACGCTTCCCAACGAACCGTGGCTGTGCAAAACCACAATCCGCCGGAGTGCGATGAGTCAGATGTTCGGTATAAAAAATAGTGAACATTCAGTGAACATTCTAAGAATTTATGCTTCTGCCTCTTGTCAATTTTCACCATACTCCATATTCTATAATTAGAACAATCGTTCAAAAGAATATCCAAGTCCTTGAGAAAGGAGTGCACCTTGAGTAAACGACGTTACGACAGTGAACAAGCCATGCACGTCATTGCGGATCAAGCAGCCATACTGTTCGCCATGAAAGGCTATGCCGGTACTTCAATCGATGAGTTAGCACGTGCATCCGGCTACAGCAAAGGACATATTTATTACTACTTCAAGAATAAAGAAAATTTATTCTTGCACTTGGCCCTGAAAGGAATGGCCGATTGGGCCTACAAATGGGAACGTGCTTCTGCAAACAGCCAGACAGCGACCGAGAAGCTCTATAAGATGGGCGAACATGTCATGAACAACTACGAGACACCTCTTCTGAAGGCAGGCCAAGAGCTCGCGGCAGATCCCAACACTAAGCCTGAGACCGTACAGCAGCTATACGGGCTTGCCGTCACACCTCTGAAAGCCTACACCGATATTTTGCTGCTAGGCATTGCGAACGGAGAGTTTCCGCCTCTGGATGTAGAGCATTATGCGCTCCTCCTTGGCGCCTGGCTCGGCGGCCTGTGTTCCTTCATTAAAACCCTGCCTCAGGAACAGCTCGCGCATATGTTTCGGGATACGATTACGATCTTTCTGAGAGAAATTCAAAGAGACCCTCGTACATAATCAAGCCTAGGCCAAGTCACAACCAGCTCTGAATAAAGCGCTTCTCCTCACAGAGCTGTAGGCTAATTAGAACGATTGTTCAATTTAAGAGTGGGAGATGTTAGCATGCAAATTCTATGGTACATCCTTGGTTCGATCAATGTCATCATGTGGGGATTCGGGCTTCTGCTTGTACAACAGATTAAAAAGATAACGATTCTGCGGAAATATGATCCGCCAGCCTTGACCGAACCACCTCTAGTATCCGTCATCGTAGCTGCACGAAATGAGCAGAAAGCCATCGAGCGCTGCGTGGATTCCTTAATGGCTCAATCCTACGGCAAGCTGGAAGTGATCGTCGTCAATGACCGCTCCACCGATGATACGGGAAACTGCCTTGCAAGACTGCAATTACGCCACCCTTCCTTACGTATCATCACGATCGGACATTTGCCCGAAGGCTGGCTCGGTAAGAACCATGCGCTATATCAGGGCACGCTTGCCGCAAAAGGGGAATGGATTCTCTATACCGACGCCGACATTCTGTTCGCACCTCAGACTCTGGAAAAATCCATCGCCTATTCCATCGAACATCAACTGGACCATTTGACGCTAATCCCTGCTTTTACCGGATCCCATCTCGTGTCGAAATGGTACTCCACGTTTATTTTCTTAAGCGCTTCTGCATTCGGCATGCTGTGGAAGACCAAAGACCCTAAAGCCAAAAATTCCTTAGGCGTCGGCGCCTTCAATTTATTGAAACGTTCCGTCTATGAACAGATCGGCACCCATCAAGCCTTTGCCATGCACACGACTGATGACGCCAAGCTCGGGGAGCTCGTGAAGAGGCATGGATTTAAGCAGGAAGTGGTGTATGGAAGGGATCTCGTGGAGGTATGGAACTACTATGAGAGTACGACCCAGTTGATCCGCAGCGTGGAGAAGAACGTTTTTACCTTTCCGAATGCCATCGGCGTCACCATTTCTTGCACCTTAACGATGATCTATCCATTCTTTGGCCTATTCATCGGTCATACAGGGCCCCGAATCCTGTGCGCCATTGCGGTTCTCTGCATCCTTCTGATGTATGCAATCTACTCGACCTATGCGAAGAGCCGATTCTGGTATGGATTATTTCACCCCTACGTCGCTTTCCTGCTCATTCTTGGCGCTCTAAGAGGTGCATCGGTTTCCTCCCGTGGCGGAATGACATGGCGCGGTACGGTATATAGCCGTGAAAAGCTCAATCAGAAATAACTGCGAAATAAAATACGCATGCAAAAATACCCTCAACACATCCACATCTGATGCACTTGAGGGTATTTCCATGTTATCGGGTTTTGTGAAGTCATCGCCTCAACTCGGGCGTGGTTCATAGGTTCCTTCGGATATGAAGCGACCCCTGTCCTTCCAATTCAGCGGAACTGCAGTTGGACTTTGCCCACCCTTCTATCGAAGAAGTTTGGGGTCTTGAGTGTGGTGGCTGAGGGGCAATTTGGGGATTTATTCGCAAAAGACTCGGATTGAAGAAGAGGCAGTCAGAGCAGCCGGCCCTTCCTAATCGCTCGATAGCCGAGTTATAGGAGAGGCTTTCGCCTTATAAAATAAGCTGCGCAAGTCCAAATCCGATTGCGACCGCAAGCACGGTTGCGATTAATCCAGGAAGCATGAACGAGTGGTTCAGCACGTATTTGCCGATCCGCGTCGTTCCTGTACGGTCAAAGTTGATCGCCGCAATGACGGTCGGGTAATTCGGAATAAAGAAGTAGCCGTTCACTGCCGGGAACATGGCAATGAGTGCAGCAGGCGGCAAACCTAAGGCAATGCCAAGAGGCATGAGCGCACGTATCGTTGCGGCTTGGCTGTACAGTAGAATCGACAGGACGAAGAGCGCAATGGCGAATAGCCACGGAGCAGCAGTGACGCTGTTTTTAATCCATATACTGATCTGATCCATGTGACCCGCGAAGAACGTGTCACCAAGCCAAGCAATCCCGAAAATGCTAATAACAGCCTGCATCCCGGCGAGGAAGACGTTGCTTTTGATTAAGTGAGACGCATTGACCTTACAGAAAAGCAGGATTAGCGCCGCAATCGACAGCATCACAAGCTCAATCGCATAGGCCATACTCAGCGGGACAAGCTTGCCGTCTGTTACCCAAGCTGGACGAAGCTGCGGCAGCGAGCCGAGCAATACGACCAGCAAGACACCGAAGAGGAATAAAACCACAGATCGTTTGGCATAAGGTTTTGCCGCTGCTTCTCGCTGCTCGGCATTGGTATCCAGCGTTTCTTGGACAAGTCCATCCTTTACGCGCTGCTGATATTCAAGGTCGTCATTTAAGTCTTTGCCGACCTTGGTCATGACCCAAGCGGTAATCATACAGCTAATAAACGTAGCAGGGACGCTGATCATCAGAATGTTTATCAGACTGATTTGATAACCTGCGAGCAGGGAGACGAGCGCTACGGTTGCTGCGGAAATAGGACTTGCAGTAATCGCCTGTTGAGAAGCGATAACGGATATGGATAAAGGCCGCTCTGGGCGAACACCGGACTGGCGTGACACTTCGGCGATCACAGGGAGTATGGAATAGGATACATGGCCTGTCCCTGCGCAAAATGTAAATATATACGTCACGATTGGTCCCATGAACGTAATGCGGCTGGGATTTTTGCGAAGAGCTCTTTCCGCTAGGGAGACCAAATAATCCATCCCGCCTGCAGTTTGAAGAGAGCCGGCAGCAGTAATGACCGCGGCAATCATAAGCATGACATCAATCGGAGGTGCAGTTGGCTGCAGACCGAATCCGAATGTCAGAACGGTTAGTCCAAGCCCTCCCATGACCCCAAGTCCAATTCCGCCTAGCCTTGCTCCGACGAATATGGCGAGTAATACAATGAGGAGTTGAATCCAAAACATCAATCTTTCACATCGCTTTCAGCTAATTCTAAGGTGCAATTTTTCACAATATGAATTGTATCATTATACGACATTGTGTCACACCTGTCACATTGCTATTCAGAGAGTCGGTATATTCTTTACTATGGTTCATAGAATGTAACAAGAGTTATAGATTCTAACCATGGTGAGGAGGATGTACTTGATTATCAAATATGGTACATACCCCAGATACCACTAGCACACTTAATAACATTTAGCGGTATTCCTAAATGAATTTATATCCAACATTAACGCCAGTAGAAACATGCTAATCAGATGCAACCTTTCTCAAGACCGAAGTTGTATTGGCTGTAACCATCAATCAAATTAATAGGACCCAAGCCTGCTCTACGCTTGAGTCCCCGCCAAAATGCTTCAAGAATAATAATTTCTCATGAAAAACACATAGCACTTCACATACATGAAATAAGTAAACAATTGCTATTTTTCCATTGCTGTTGTAAACAAATTATCTACAATATAGTCAATAAATTGACCATAAAATATCTGATGTCTAAAAATGGCCTACAATTTTGCTCTTAATAAGACAAAAACCCGCTCCAGGAGCGGGCTCTTAGAATGGAGGCGAGGGGAGTCGAACCCCTGTCCGAAGACAACGCCACATAAGCTTCTACGGGTGTAGTGACAGTTTTGATGTCACCCAGTCAGGCTCCCCGTCACCGGATCCCAAAAGGGTCAGCCTGTTTGTCTTCTTCAGCTAGCCGCAGGCGGAGACTAGACAGCGTATCCCACTAAGAGTGAGCCCTCATCCCGGCACATGGGCGATGCAGAGCGAGAGCACGTCTGCAGGTTATTAAGCTGCGAGAGCGTAGTTGTTTTGTTGTTTGCCAGTTATTATTGGCGTTAGCGTTGATGAAGCGGACGCGTCCCCACTACCCGCTACTCATGCTCGAACTGTCCCCGTCGAATCCAAGAACGCCCCCTTATTATAAAGGGCTTCTTCGGATTAGATGAGCTGCTCAGCAGCATAAGAAGCAATCTATTCCGCATCCTTTCCCTCCATAAGAAAGGACGACCAGAAGCAAATTCATGTTCCATGTAAAAGATCGCGTTATGCAGCATCTCTTACATCATTTATTATATCACACCATCCGGCCAAAATAACACAGACGATGCAAGGAAACACAGGTGAAACTTGCTAAGTTTTCGTTTAACAGGACATTACCGCGCAATTTTCTGCTTTTCGCGCAGCGCACGCTGAATATCGCGTTGTGCATCGCGTTTTGCCGCCGATTCGCGTTTGTCGTACTGCTTTTTACCGCGGCCGAGACCGAGCAGCAGCTTGGCGTAGCCATTGCGGATATAAATTTTAAGCGGAACGATCGTATAACCTTCCTGGTTCGTTTGACCCAGCAGCTTATGAATCTGTTCCTTATGCAGCAGCAGCTTGCGCGCTCGCGTCGGGTCGGTTGGGTTGTACCGGTTGCCTTGTTCGAACGGGCTGATGTGCATGTTGTGAATATGAATTTCCCCATTGCGGATTGTCGCAAAAGCGTCGCCGATATTGGCTTTCCCGTTACGGATCGATTTGATCTCGGTCCCGGTCAACACAATGCCCGCTTCGTACGTATCCTCGATGAAATAATCATGGGAAGCTTTCTTGTTCTGGGCCAGTACCTTCCCGTCACTCTTCTTACCACCCATGTCTTTCACTCCTCACCCATTACAAAATATCCAAACTTCCGGCGCAAACCACATCCATCAAAGATGCACCGTACCAGAAGTCCATTGTATCAACTGCTCCGGGCAAAATCAAGGCAAAACAAGGCTTGAGACAATTCTCGAGAAGCAGCCGCATCTCAAAACAAGGTCATAATCAAAAATTGATTTTGCCACTTATACAAAATACATCGATACGATAATGAAACGAAAGTATTCACATTTATCCTCATCTAAATCCGGATCACACCATTGAAAGTTACTTATAAAACACCTTTGGTGGCCATTTTAGGCGAGCATAGCATCTTTCATTCGTCTAAATCCCCGTTTTGCCGCTTTATTCTGGCGATGCCCTTTCAAAAAGATGCAAAAGTGCAATTTTTGTAGCTAACTTTCATTCCTAACGATAAATTCGTGCAAAAGTGCATCTATTTCCTCGATTAAATGCCAAATATTCATAAACCACGTAAAAAGGATGCATTTTTGCAGGTTTTCTCTAAAATAGAGGTCTCCTCACATGAAAAAGCCTGCACTTTCGCATCTTTTGGCGACTAAATGATAGTACTTAGGTAATTTGATCATACATCCGGTGATTTAATCGCCCCTGAAGAGTTCTACTCGTAACAAAAAGTAATATTATCACATACCTGAAGTGCTTTAATCACAAAGTCAGGGTCATTAATCACCCAACTTGAAAAGTTTAATCATTAGCACTTGAGGCGCTCAGCTTAGTTCACTGCGCACCTAGACGTTTTTGCACCAGAATTGCTAAAGCATATACGATCCGCCATCGTGCAGCTTCGGTACGCGCGTTGGGAACTAGGGACGGTACCAACCAAACTTGTATGGCTGTCCAATCGACTCAATCAATCCAATTCACCGTCTAGTTCCTAACACAACAATCGCGTACCATGATCAAAACACGAAACAAGGCTTTACTTTTTCTTCTTCCGCACAAAAGCCGCTGTGGCGTTTTTGGATGCGCCTTTTTTCTTCTTGCGTTTGCGGAAGCCGCCCTCGCCATTGCCATTGCCTGCTTCCTGCTCACCGCCGCGGCGTTTCCGCCGCCCTGTCTCCTCCGGAGCAGAAGCCCCGCCTTCGCCGATGAAAATGCCGCTGCCGGACGTTTTTTTCCTACGTCCGCCGCTGGCATTTTCACCCGACTCCGGCGAGGTGTAGCCGCCCTTTCCGGAGCCGAAGCTGAACGACATCGGCCGATTGGCCTCGACGTTCGTCTCCAGCGGCTCCGCGCCACGGCCGCCGCCAGCGCCACGCTTGCCGCGTTTGCCACCCGCGCCCGCGGCTCCCGCGGCTGCACCGCCGCCGGCAGCCTCACCGGCGGACGCTGCGGCCCGCTCGCGCTTGCCCGGCCGCCCGGCCTTGCCGCTGGCGCCATTGCCGCCTTTGCCGCGCCCGCCGCCGCGCGCAAAACCGTTGCCGCGTTCACCGCCGCGGCCGCCAAACCCGCCGCCGCGATTCCGTTCGCGGCGCGGCTTCATATCCACCATCTCAAAATCGATGGTGTGATCATCCATGTTCACGCGTGCCACACGGATTTTCACCTCATCGCCGATGCGGAATATCTTCGATGTCCGCTCGCCGATCAAAGACATGGATGCTTCATCGAAGTGGTAATAATCATCGGTCAGCCCGGCCAGACGGATCAAGCCCTCAACCGTGTTCGGCAGCTCGATGAACATGCCGAATCCGGTCACGCTGCTGATGATGCCGTCGAACTCCTCGCCGACCTTGTCCAACATATATTCCGCCTTTTTCAGCTGATCCGTATCTCGTTCCGCTTCTACCGCCACGCGCTCGCGCTCGGAGGAATGCTGGGCGATATCCGGCATCCGGGAAGCCAAATATTCCTGCCGGTTCTCGGGCAGAACATTATTGCTTTCAATCACTTCCCGGATCACGCGGTGAATGGCCAGATCGGGGTAACGGCGGATCGGCGACGTGAAATGCGTATAGTACTCGGCCGCCAGACCAAAATGTCCCGACATTTCGGCATCGTATTTCGCCTGCTTCATCGAACGCAGCATCATCGTGCTGATCACGGTCTGCTCTTTGGTATCCTTAATTTCCTCCAAAAGCGTCTGCAGCGCCCGCGGATGAACGGAGTTGCCTCTTCCCTTCACGTGATAGCCGAGATTTTCGGCAAAAGCAAGGAAGTTCTGCATTTTCTCCGGATCGGGATTTTCGTGTACCCGGTAAATAAACGGCACCTTCAGCCAGTGGAAATGTTCCGCCACCGTTTCGTTGGCTGCCAGCATGAATTCCTCGATAATCTGCTCGGCAATCGAACGTTCCCGTTTGATGATGTCGACCGGTTTGCCGTTTTCGTCCACGATGACCTTGGACTCGACAAAGTCGAAATCCACAGCGCCCCGATTCATCCGCTTGGAACGAAGTCTAAGCGCCAGCTCCTTCATGAGATGGAAATCTTCCACCAAATCCTTGTAGCGTTCCATCAGCTCCGGATCTTCATCCTCGAGGATTTTGCGCACATTATTATAGGTCATCCGCTCTTTGGTCTTGATTACGCTGGTGAAGACGTCATGTTTAACGACCTTCATATGTTCGTCGAATTCCATTTCGCAGGACAGCGTCAAACGGTCCACCTTTGGATTCAAGCTGCAAATCCCGTTCGACAGGCGATGCGGCAGCATTGGAATTACCCGGTCCACCAAATAAACGCTGCAGCCCCTGTTATAAGCTTCTTTATCAAGCTCGGACTTCTCCCGCACATAATAGCCTACATCGGCAATATGGACGCCGAGACGGTAGTGGCCGTTTTCCAAACGCTCCACGTTAACGGCATCATCAAGGTCTTTTGCATCTTCGCCGTCAATAGTAACGATTTTTTTGCCGCGTAAATCCCGCCGGCCCTGCTTCACGATTTCCTCTTCCGTAATCGAGTCCGGGGCTTGTTCCGCTTCAGCCATCACCTCATCCGGGAATCCTTCCGGAAGTTGGTGCTTACGGATAATGGACAGGATATCCACACCCGGATCATCCTTATGCCCGAGCACTTCAATTACTTTGCCTTCAGCCGCCGCGCGGCCTTCCGGATAACTCACGATGTCTACGACGACCTTGTCGCCGTCCACCGCGCCGCCAATCGATTCCTTGGGAATAAAAATATCGCGGACAATCCGTTTATCATCCGGCAGTACAAAACCATATGCCTCATGGCCCTGAAACACGCCCACGACCTGGTTAACCGCGCGGGTTATGATCTTCACGACCTCGCCTTCGAGTTTGCCCCCGGCAGGGCCGCGGGTCGTTATGCGTATCAGCACTGTATCGCCGTTCATTGCGCTCATCAAGTCATTCGCCCCGATATATACATCAGGGTGTTCTTTATCTTCAGGAAGCAGGAATGCGAAACCTTTCGTATGCACCTGCAGCCGCCCGCGCAGCAAATCGAGACGCTCGGGAAGACCGTACCGGTCTGAACGCGTCATCATGATTTTCCCTTCCTGCTCCAGCTTGTTGAGCAGCTTTAGGAACTCCTTGAACTCCACGCTGTCCGCAATAGCAAAATGTTTCTCAAGTTCTTGATAAGTCATCGGTTTATAGTCCGGTTCCTGCATTAAATCCAATATGATTTGTTCCGTTATCATGATTATCTCCTCGGTTGACTCGCGTAGGATGGATTCAGGTTCTCCCCCGCAAGGTATCTATGTATTGATTCAAATGCACTTACATGCAATTTTTCCGATTTACTATACACATACCCTAGTATATACGGATTTAATCTTTTACATCCCTAAACGGTTCTCCAGGCGTACTCCTTAGTACCCCCGGCGTTTATAAAATATTGGCTTGGTCATTTCATTAATGCGTAGCAAACAGGGAAAGTAACGGAGGGGACGGAATTGAAGAACCAAATATATATTAAAAAACCCCCGCTCTTCTTCATTGCAAGAGCGAAGGTTCAAAGTCCAGCTATGTTATTTCGAAAAAACGGCCACAAGAATAGACACAATAAAGAACCCGGCGGAGATAACCACCGTTGTGCGCTGCAGGATCAAGTCCATACCGCGTGCTTTCGTTTTTCCGAAAAGATGTTCTGCGCCACCGGAGATGGCACCTGCCAGACCTGCACTTTTCCCTTTTTGCAAAAGAACAATAACGATCAATGCGATCGAGAAAATGACAAGCAGCACTTTCATAAAGATATCCATTCGTTCCACCTCCTAATAGCATCAACATCATGTATATCAGAATTTTTGCAAAACCCTCTAATAAATGCAAGAGCATCGTCCAATTAAACAGCATTTTTATTGTACCATAGCCTATTTCCTAAAACAAGAACTTCCCTCTCCCTTTTGGGACAAAGCGCCCTTTTCCTGTTAAAGGTACGCATTCCAACGAAACTGGAGATCGTTGTTTGAGCTAAATCAACCTTCGATATTTTCTAACGAAACAGGATAACGCTATTGAGCAAAATATATGCGGTTCAGACTGGTTTTTGCCTAAATAGCGATTGGGAGTTTCGTTAAATTCTCATCACCATTGTTTTTTGCGCTATAGCGTTTCCCAGTTTCGTTAGCTTGCATTCAGTACCGTACTCGCACTCCGTTTCCATTACTTCTTTTTTCAATTAGCTGTTTTAACATCATAGGCCGGGCCGTTTCCGAGTCTTCAGATGCCTTATCCGCACACTTCCCCTAGTTAAGGCCATATCAAAACCCTCTACGCCCCGATAAAAACAAAAGCTGCCCCGGCACGCAAGCCGGGACAGCCATTTCATCTACAGCGTTAAAGCCGTATTATCTTTTCAGGTTGTAGAAGGATTTCAGGCCGTTGTATTGAGCCAGTTCAGCCAATTCGTCTTCGATGCGAAGAAGTTGGTTGTACTTCGCAATACGGTCGGTACGGGAAGGCGCACCTGTTTTGATTTGGCCTGCGTTGGTTGCAACAGCGATGTCAGCAATCGTGCTGTCTTCGGACTCACCGGAACGGTGGGATACAACCGCAGTATAACCGGCACGTTTAGCCATTTCGATCGCGTCGAAGGTTTCAGTGAGCGTACCGATTTGGTTTACCTTGATCAGGATGGAGTTACCGATGCCATCATTGATGCCTTTTTCAAGACGTTCGGTATTCGTTACGAACAAGTCATCGCCAACGAGTTGAATCTTGTCGCCGAGCTTCTCAGTAAGGAGCTTCCAGCCTTCCCAGTCATCTTCGGAGCATCCGTCTTCGATCGTGATGATCGGATATTTGTCAACCCAGGAAGCGAGCAGATCAACGAATTCTGCGGAAGTGAAGGATTTGCCTTCGCCTTCAAGATGGTATTTGCCGTCTTTGAAAAATTCGGTGGAAGCAACGTCCATACCGAGGAATACGTCAACGCCTGGTTTGTAGCCGGCTTTTTCAATAGCTTCCATGATGGAGGACAATGCGTCTTCGTTGGAAGTGAAGTTAGGAGCAAAGCCGCCTTCGTCGCCTACTGCCGTGTTGAGGCCTTTAGCCTTCAATACGGATTTCAGGTTGTGGAAGATTTCAGCGCCTGTGCGGAGTGCTTCCTTGAAGGAAGGAGCGCCAACAGGCAGGATCATGAATTCTTGCACGTCTACGTTGTTGTCCGCATGAGCCCCGCCGTTAACGATGTTCATCATTGGTACAGGCAGTTGTTTTGCGTTGAATCCGCCAAGGTATACGTACAGAGGCAGGTCCAAAGCTTCAGCCGCTGCGCGTGCGGTAGCCATGGAAACAGCCAGAATAGCGTTTGCGCCCAGTTTGCCTTTGTTAGGAGTTCCGTCCAGTTTGATCATCAATTTATCGATGCCGAGCTGGTCCAGAGCGTCCATGCCGATTACTTCTGGAGCGATGATTTCGTTGACGTTTTTAACAGCGTTCAGAACGCCTTTGCCGAGGTAACGGGATTTGTCGTCATCGCGAAGCTCAACAGCCTCGTGAGCGCCAGTGGATGCGCCGGAAGGAACGATTGCGCGGCCCATTGCGCCGGATTCGAGGTAAACTTCAACTTCAACAGTCGGATTGCCGCGGGAGTCGAGGACTTCGCGAGCGTACACGTCAGAAATAATAGTCATTGTACTTGATCTCCTTTGTCGTTCATATTTAAATCCAAGTAAAACACATCTCTATCATTATACCGCTTATTTGCGGCTTGCAATCATCGATTCTCCGTTCATTTCGGCCGGCTTCGGCAATTGCATCAGATCGAGAATGGTTGGTGCCACATCAGCCAGGATACCCCCGTCGCGCAGCGTCACGTTTTCGTCGGTCAAAATAAACGGTACCGGATTGGTCGTATGCGCCGTAAAAGGTCTGCCCTCTTCGTCAAACACCATGTCGGCGTTTCCGTGGTCGGCGATAATAATCGCTACCCCGCCTTTGGCGATGACTGCATCAACGACTTTACCCATGCATTCGTCCGTCACTTCAACCGCTTTGATCGTCGGCTCCAGCATACCGGAGTGTCCAACCATGTCCGGATTAGCGAAATTCAGGATAATCGCGTCATGCTTCTCAGCTTCGATTTCCTTCACGCAAGCGTCCGCAACTTCATAAGCGCTCATCTCAGGCTTCAGGTCATAAGTGGCAACCTTCGGCGAGTTGATCAGGATGCGCGTTTCGCCCGGAAGCTCAACATCGCGTCCGCCGCTGAAGAAGAACGTCACATGCGGGTACTTTTCGGTTTCCGCAATGCGGAGCTGCTTTTTGTTATTCTGCACGAGCACTTCGCCCAGCGTATTGTCCAGGTTCTTCGGCTCGTAAGCCACATACCCTTCCACCGTTTCGCTGAACAGGGTCAGACATACGAAATGAAGGTTCTCAGGGAACTTCGGACCACGGTCAAAGCCGCGGAAATCCTTGTTCGTGAACACTTGGGACAGCTGAATGGCCCGGTCCGGACGGAAGTTCAGGAATACGACGGAATCGCCGCTTTCCACTAAAGATACCGGCTGGCCGTTTTCATCCACGATCACCGTAGGTTCAACGAACTCGTCAAATACCGATTTATTGTAAGACTCTTCAACGGCTTGCACAGGATCGGTATATTTAGGTCCATCTCCGTACACGATCGCACGGTAGGACTTTTCTACGCGCTCCCAGCGTTTGTCGCGGTCCATGGCATAATAGCGACCCTGTACGGTCGCGATTTTACCCACGCCCACTTCATTGATTTTGGCCTGCAGATCCTGAATGAACTTCTTGCCGGAATCCGGAGACACGTCGCGTCCGTCGAGGAAAGCGTGAATGTATACTTCATGCATATCCTCTTTTTTCGCGAGGTCCAGCATGGCGAACATATGCTCAATGTGGCTATGTACGCCTCCATCCGACAGCAAGCCGTACAAATGCAGCTTTTTGCCTTTGTTTTTAGCGGAGCGAACCGCTTCTACCAGCGTTGGATTGTCATAAAATTCGCCTTCGCGGATCGATTTCGAAATCCGGGTCAAATCCTGGTAGACGATACGTCCCGCACCGATGTTCAAATGGCCTACTTCGGAGTTGCCCATTTGACCTTCAGGCAAACCTACAGCCTCACCGCATGCAGTAAGCGTTGAATGCGGATATTTGGCCATGAGGCGATCGTAGTTCGGCTTTTTGGCCTGTGCTACGGCATTGCCCTCTACGGTTCCGCGCAGCCCGAATCCGTCCATGATGATCAGTGCTACAGGTCTAGGTGCGGTCATCTTACTTCGCCCCCTGCACTAGCTGGATGTAGGAAGCCGGCTGCAAGCTGGCACCGCCGACAAGAGCGCCGTCGATATCGCTTTGGCCCATGTACTCGGCTACATTCTCAGGTTTCACGCTGCCGCCGTATTGAATGCGAACTTTGTTCGCAACTTCCTCTCCGTACAACCCTTTGACCAGGTCGCGGATGTAGGAAATCACTTCATTGGCATCTTGTGCAGTTGAAGATTTTCCCGTTCCAATGGCCCAGATCGGCTCGTAAGCAATGACAGCTTGTGCTGCCTGATCTGCTGACAGGCCTTTAAAAGCAGCTTCCGTTTGAACTTTGCAGACATCCTTCGTTTGGCCGGCTTCACGCTCTTCGAGCTTTTCGCCAACGCACACGATTGGTGTCAGGCCATGACGGAATGCCGCATGCATTTTTTTGTTGACCGTTTCGTCGGTTTCCGCAAAATAAGCGCGGCGCTCGGAATGCCCAATAATGACATAGTCGACACCCAGATCCTTCAGCATCACGCCGCTGATTTCACCCGTAAACGCGCCGTTGTCTTCGAAATGCAGGTTTTGGGCACCGATTTTGATGGAAGTGCCTTGAGCCGCTTCGACAAGAGCAGGAAGATTGGTGAAAGGCGCGCAAATAACGCTTTCCACGCCGCCTACTTCCGCTTTGCCTTTCACTTCTTCGATGAATGCCTTGGCTTCCGGAACCGTCTTAAACATTTTCCAGTTGCCCGCGATAATTGGTGTTCTCACATGCTTCAACTCCTTCTTAAATCAGGGTTTTGCAATATTCGGCCTTGCTTGGCCTTGCTTTCCAAGAATTGCAAAACCCCTATTTTCTTGCAAGCTGTAATCACCCGGATTATTTATCGTTAAGAGCTACGACGCCAGGAAGCGCCTTGCCTTCCATAAACTCCAGAGAAGCGCCGCCACCTGTAGAGATGTGGTTCATTTTGTCCGCCAGGTGGAATTTTTCCGTCGCTGCAGCGGAATCGCCGCCGCCGATAATGGTATAACCTTCAGTTTCGGCACAGGCTTCAGCCACTTCGCGCGTACCATTTGCGAATGGATCGATTTCAAATACGCCCATCGGTCCGTTCCATACGATCAGCTTGGAGTTTTTAATGACTTCGGCATACATGGCACGGGTTTTAGGTCCGATATCCACGCCTTCCCAAGTTTCTGGAATATTGCCTACATCTACGATTTCCATGTTGGCATCCGCTTTGAAGTCATCGGCAATCACGATGTCGACCGGAAGCAAGAAATTTTTGCCGAGGTCTTTCGCTTTTTGGATAAATCCGAGCGCTACATCCAATTTATCATTATCGCACAAAGACTGACCGATTTCATATCCTTGAGCTTTCATGAAGGTGTAGGACAATCCGCCGCCGATCAGTACATTGTCAGCAATGTTCAGCAGGTTGTTGATCACGTCGATTTTATCTTTGACTTTCGATCCGCCGATAATGGCAGTGAAAGGACGTTCAGGATTGGAGAGCGCTTTGCCCAGTACGCTTAATTCTTTCTCCATCAAAAGACCGGATACGGCTGGCAAGAAATGCGCGATGCCTTCTGTGGAAGCATGTGCGCGATGAGCCGCTCCAAAGGCGTCGTTAACGAACAAGTCCGCAAGCTCGGCAAATTGTTTGGCCAGCTCAGGGTCATTTTTCTCTTCGCCAGGGTAGAAGCGCACGTTTTCAAGCAGCAGCACGTCGCCGTTTTGCAATTTTTCGATTTCAGCCTTAACGGCCTCGCCTACAGCCTCGTCCACTTTCACCACCGGTTTGCCGAGCAGTTCGGACAGGCGTACAGCGGCAGGAGTCAGACGCATGGAATCCACAAATTGTCCTTTCGGACGGCCCATATGGCTTGCCAAAATGATTTTGGCGCCATGCTCGATCAAATATTTGATCGTTGGCAGCGTTTCGCGAATCCGTGTATCGTCAGTGATTTTTCCGTCTTCCAAAGGCACGTTGAAATCCACGCGCACAAACACGCGTTTGCCGTTAACTTCCACATCACGTACAGACTTTTTATTCATAGTTCGTTCCTCCGCAACCCATTTTTTTGTTTTTCAGGAATAACAGGGGTAACATATCGCAACCGGGATTTTTGCAATCCTCTTGTTTTTATCGATCTATACTCTCCAGATTCTCTATCCAAAAAAGACTTGCCCGCTTTGAAAACATTCCATTTACAAAGAGCGGAAACAAAAGGTTCTGTTTCCGCTCCATATGTTCGCTTTTGCTTGGCCGATCTTACTTAGCCAGTTTAGCGAAGTATTCCAATGTGCGAACCAATTGAGCTGTGTAGGACATTTCGTTGTCGTACCAAGCAACGGTTTTAACGAGCTGTTGGTCGCCTACAGTCAGAACTTTGGTTTGAGTAGCGTCGAACAAGGATCCGAAAGTCATGCCTTTGATGTCGGAAGATACGATTTGATCTTCAGTGTAGCCATAAGTTTCTGGGTCAGAAGCTTCTTTCATGGCTGCGTTGACTTCGTCAGCTGTTACTTTTTTGTTCAGTACAGTCACGAGTTCAGTCAGGGAACCTGTTGGAACTGGCACGCGTTGAGCTGCGCCGTCGAGTTTGCCTTGCAGTTCAGGGATTACCAGACCGATCGCTTTAGCGGCACCAGTTGTGTTAGGAATGATGTTTTCAGCAGCTGCGCGAGCGCGGCGGAAGTCACCTTTAGCGTGAGGAGCGTCCAAAGTGTTTTGGTCGCCTGTGTAAGCGTGAATTGTAGTCATCAGGCCTTCTACGACGCCGAACTTGTCATTCAGAACTTTCGCCATAGGAGCCAAGCAGTTCGTTGTGCAGGATGCGCCGGAAATAACGGTTTCGCTTCCGTCCAGAATTTCATGGTTCACATTGTAAACGACGGTTTTCATGTCGCCTGTAGCTGGAGCGGAGATTACGACTTTTTTCGCTCCGCCTTTCAGGTGAAGCTCAGCTTTTTCTTTGGTTGTGAAGAAGCCTGTGCACTCCAGAACGATGTCAACGCCGAGTTCTCCCCAAGGAAGTTCTTCAGGGTTGCGGTTAGCAAGAACCTTTACTTCTTTGCCGTTTACTTTGAAGAAGCCGTCATGAACTTCAACTTCTCCTTCGAATTTACCTTGAGTTGTATCATATTTAAGCAAATGAGCCAACATTTTAGCATCAGTCAAGTCGTTGATTGCAACCACTTCGATACCTTCCACATTTTGAATGCGGCGGAAAGCGAGTCGTCCGATACGTCCAAAACCGTTAATGCCTACTTTTACACTCATTGAATAGTCCTCCTAGAAAGTCGTTTTGTAGGGATTCCGCAAAAACCGGCATCGGCCGCAAAATCCGTTTTATTCAAAACAGGCATTGCCTGTATTGATAACCTCAAATTTGTTCATCGATTTGCCTGCAAATTTCGATTGCAGCCGCCTCATCCGTAACAAGGATATTCTCGTGGCCGAACTTCAGCACGGAATGAATAGCCTTCGCCTTATCCTTCCCGCCTGCGATCCCGATGACGATTTCGGTTCTGATGATGTCTTCGAGCCGCAAACCAAGCGTGATCATCCGATGGACAACCTCACCCTTTTCGTTAAAGTAGTAGCCAAAAGATTCAGCTACCGCTCCTTCCTTCTGGATCTCCTGTGCTGCAGTCGGGTCCAGCTTTCGGCGCCGGGTCATCTCCATCGCATCCCCAATGCCATGCACGATAATGCGGCACTGGCGGATCACCTGCACAATTTCCTGGATATTTCGGTCCTGCACAAGCGATTGGTACGCATCGTCGCTAAGCAAATCCGGCACATGCAGCAGCCGGTATTGAGCGCCTACGCGTTTTGCCATGGTAGAGGCAATGGTGTTCGCCTGGAATTCCACACTCTCGCCAAGACCGCCTCTGGCAGGCACAAACCAGCTGTTCTTCATCGATACCGACGCTTGCGGGTTCAGTGCCTCCGCAACGGTAGCTAATGTAGATCCGCCGGTGACGGCCACCGTGTCTTCCTGATTCATGACTCCGAGCAGAGCTTTGGCCCCTTCGCGTCCGAGATCCCGTTTGGTGACCGGTGAGGATTCGCAATCCCCCGGCACAACGACAACCTTTTGCAGATTGTATGCTCGGCGGATTTTCTCGGCCAGTTCATTGAGTCCAAACAGTTCCTTGGCCATTGGGCCCATCTCTTCGAGCAGCCTTCGTCCCGCTTCGCTGATCCTCATGCCGGAGCTTTCAATTTCGATCAGCCCCTGGGCTTTCAGAAGATCCGTTTCAGCGCGCAGCACCCGCTCCGTCATATGGAGCGATGCCGCCAGCGTCCGCCGGCCGATCAGCTCCGAAAGCATGATCTGATGAAGAATGGTGTACCTAGTCTTGAGAATGTCCATGAGATCAGGCAGAAGCTGCTTTTGTATCTCTAATATTTTCCGCATTGCTTTCCACTCCTGCAACTTCAAGTTCCTTCTCTCCGGTTCCTGGCCTTAAAATGTCCCGGGTTAACGTTTTAAGTCCCACTTACATTTTACTCAATTTCCGGCTCTGTTGCAAGTAGTCCAACGACTATCATTTACATTCTTTCTTCCTCTTATACAAGCGCGTGTGCAGTTCCTCACAACAAAGCACGGCAGTATATGGAAAAACAAGGTTTCCGCCGATTTTAGAAAAGGAACTATTGCAAAGTCACCCGGTTTAGCGTATAATAACTTTTGCTGCATGAAATGTATGTGTCAGTACTTGCTGGCAGCACATCTCACAATTTGCATCATGCGCCCGTGGTCCAATGGATATGACGTAGGCCTCCGGAGCCTGAGATCGAGGTTCGATTCCTCGCGGGCGCGCCATTACTTTATAATGAAAGCTTGTACCATATATTTAACCCGTAAGCCCAAAGCCAATCATAGGCTATTTTTTTTGCCCGGAGTTTGACTTTCTTTGACTTTTTGATTGGAATTGTTTATCATGAGGTTAATACGGTAAAAGTATGTATAGAATGATTACATTTAAATCAATTAAGGGTTTTGCAAAAATCTAAGAAGCGACTTTAGCAATATATAGATCGAAACGATCTTGTTCGTTATATATATTGCTCCCTGGGAGCGACTGAAATCGAATTTTGCAAAATCTAAATAAGGGAGGTTTTCCACGTGAGTTATATACCTATGGTCGTTGAACAAAGCAACCGCGGCGAACGCGCCTACGACATTTATTCCAGACTTTTGAAGGACCGCATTATTTTCCTGGGATCCGATGTCAACGACGTGGTGGCCAATTCGATTATTGCCCAGCTGCTGTTCTTGGCTGCCGAAGACCCTGAGAAGGACATTCATCTTTACATCAACAGCCCGGGCGGCTCCATTACAGCCGGTATGGCGATTTTTGATACCATGCAATACATCAAGCCGGACGTATCCACCATCTGCGTGGGTCTTGCTGCTTCCATGGGCGCATTCCTGCTGAACGCAGGCGCGAAAGGCAAACGTTACGCCCTGCCTAACAGTGAAATCATGATCCACCAGCCTCTTGGCGGTGCTCAAGGACAGGCAACGGATATCGAAATCCGCGCCCGCCGCATTTTGAAAATGCGCGATACGCTGAACCGTATCCTCGCCGAACGCACAGGCCAGCCGCTGGAACGCATCGAAAAAGATACCGACCGCGACTACTTCATGAGCGCGAAGGAAGCTGCCGAATACGGCATTGTCGATAAGGTGCTCGAGCATCCTCCGGTAAAAGGCGTTTAATAGAGCGCGATCAAGAAAATCGCTGCTTAAACTAGTAAGAAAAGCGCCCATTGTTACGCTATTCAGGACAATCTAATTGGTCTATTATTTTGGCCTATGCTTCTGTGCTTATTCCAAATACTTTGCTGGGAACCCAAAAACTTATAAATTTAAAAACAGGGCTTTCTCCGAGAGTCTGGCACACCAGATTTCGGGGAGAAGCCCCTGTTTTTTTGTTTTCAAATTTTAAATTTTTTTCTTTTGGCGCTTTTGGCCGAATAATAGGATTAAGCGTTAAAAATGATAGATTTCCTGCTTTTTTCACCCTCACACTCCCATCGGGATGTAGACATTTACACATTGACTATCCCAATATATTGAGGTAAAATTCATTTTGCCATCTACATATTGATGAATTCAACCTAAATGATACCACTACGACTTGCCTCTGGAACTAGAAGCAGCACGGAAGGCAGCGTCGTTTTTTATTGCAAAATATCTGTTAGGAGTGATAGGGATGTTGGTTGTCTACGATTCCAAAACCGGGAATGTCAGACGTTTTATAAACAAGCTGAATATGCGGGCCGTTTCCATCGCGGAACAGGAACAGGTGAACGAACCTTATGTTCTTGTGACGTATACGACCGGCTTTGGGCAAGTGCCTGAAAAGGTAAAAACATTTTTGTCCCATAACAGCAAGATGCTGCGCGGGGTTTCCGCCAGCGGCAACCGCAACTGGGGACCGGGCTTTGCCAAAAGCGCGGATACCATCTCCGATATGTACCATGTTCCGGTCATTACGAAATTCGAACTGTCGGGAACATCGCAGGATATAGAAACTTTTGTTGAAAGGGTGCGGACTATTGAAGCATATTGAATTGAACAACGAATTGATGCAGCGCGGTGCGGACGGATATTTTCAATTAGAGAAAGATAAAGAAGCGGTCGCGGCTTTTATGGAAGAAGTCGAAGAACAAACCATGAAATTCGGATCCCTTCGCGAGAAACTGGATTACCTGATTGAAAATGACTACTACGAAAATGTATTTGAAAAATATACTTACGAGGAAGTCGAATCGGTATTTACCCTCACATCCAAAAGCGACTTCCAGTTCCAATCCTACATGGCTATATCCAAGTTCTATAAGGATTACGCGATGAAGACCAATGACAAAAGCAAATATCTGGAGCAATACCCGGACCGCGTCGCCATTGTCGCCCTTCATCTTGGGGATGGAGACGGCGCTAAGGCACTGCGCATCGCGGAAGCTATGATCGAACAGCGCCTGCAGCCGGCAACGCCGACATTCCTGAATGCGGGCAAAAGCCGCCGCGGCGAATTGGTGTCATGCTTCCTGCTGGAAATGGACGACTCCCTCAACTCGATCAACTATGTGCTCGGAACCTGCATGCAGTTGTCCAAAATCGGGGGCGGCGTAGCCGTCAACCTGTCGAAGCTGCGCGGACGCGGCGAACCGATCAAAGGAGTGGCCGGAGCGGCCAAAGGCATTATGCCGGTGCTTAAGCTCATGGAAGATGCTTTCTCCTATGCCGACCAAATGGGGCAGCGCAAAGGATCGGGCGCAGGTTACTACAATATTTTTGGTTGGGATGTCATCGAGTTCCTCGATTCGAAAAAGATTAATGCCGACGAAAAGCTGCGGATCAAAACATTGTCCATCGGCCTGATCATCCCGAACAAGTTCTACGAGCTCGCCGCTCAGAACAAACCGCTTGTCGTATTCGGCCCTTATTCGGTCTATAAAGCTTACGGCCAACATCTGGATGATATGGATCTCGACACGATGTACGACGAGCTGCTCGCCAATGACAAGGTCACCAAAAAGACCGTCATGAGCGCACGCGACATGCTGACCAAAATCGCGTCTACCCAGCTTGAATCCGGCTATCCTTATATCGTGAACAAAACGAATGCAAACCGCATTCATGCGCTGAAAGACATCGGCCAGATCAAAATGTCCAACTTGTGCACGGAAATTTTCCAGCTCCAGGAGACTTCGGAAATCAACAACTATGGCGCAGGCGATATCATCCGGCGGGACATCAGCTGCAACCTGGCTTCGCTGAACATCGTTAACGTGATGGAACGCAAAAAAATCAAAGAGTCCGTACGAGTCGGCATCGAAGCATTGACCGTGGTCAGCGATCTCTCCATAATCGACAACGCTCCAGGCGTGCAGCGCGCCAATAGCGAACTGCATTCGGTCGGCCTTGGAGCCATGAACCTGAACGGATTTTTGGCGAAAAACAAAATCGCCTATGAAAGCCCTGAAGCAAGAGAATTTGCCAGCGCGTTTTTCATGATGATGAACTACTACTCCCTTGAGCAAAGCATGGAAATCGCCCGTGACCGCGGCATCACCTTCCATGATTTTGAGAAATCCGAATATGCGAAGGGCACTTATTTTGACCGTTATCTCGAAACGGACTTCAGACCGAACTCGGAACGGGTGCAAAAGCTGTTTGAAGGCATTGAAATCCCTTCCCCTCAGGATTGGGCCAAACTCAAGGAACAAGTGCAGAAGTACGGCCTGTACCATGCTTACCGTCTGGCTATCGCGCCAACGCAAAGCATCTCGTACATCCAAAACGCAACATCCAGCGTCATGCCGATCGTCGAACATATCGAAACGCGTACATACGCGAATTCCACGACATATTACCCGATGCCTTTCCTGAGTGCGGAAACGCAGTGGTATTACAAATCGGCATACAACATTGACCAGTTCCGCCTGATCGATATGATTGCCGAAATTCAGCAGCATGTGGACCAAGGCATATCGACCGTACTCCATGTCAACAGTAATGTGACGACCCGCGAACTGTCGCGCTTTTACATTTACGCCGCTAAAAAAGGGCTTAAATCGCTGTATTACACCCGGACGAAAAAACTGTCCATCGAAGAATGCACAAGCTGCGCAGTTTAAAAAATCGAAAATACGATAAGGTTATGCAGGGACTTTTCGGGGTCCCTCATTGCCTTCTTCATATAAAAGGAGTTATTGCCTGATGAAAGCAGTAAACTGGAACCGGCCGGACGATGATTTTACCTTGATGTTCTGGCAGCAGAATATTATGCAGTTCTGGACCGATGATGAAATTCCCCTTTCCGATGACAAAATGGACTGGATCAAAATGACCGATGACGAGCGTACGGTCTACAAACACGTGCTGGGGGGCCTGACGCTGCTTGATACGCTGCAAGGCGGCGTGGGCATGCCTAAGGTGCTGGAGCATGTTGAAGGGCTGCAGAGAAAGGCTGTGCTCGGCTTCATGTCGATGATGGAGCAGATCCATGCCAAATCCTACAGCAGCATTTTCACCACACTCGCTTCGACCGAGGAGATTGACGACATCTTCCGCTGGGTAGAAAATAATGAGCAGCTCCAATTCAAAGCCAAGCTGATCGAGTCGTGGTACACCAACATCGAAACCAAACAGGGTCTGTATAAAGCGATGATCGCATCGGTGTTCCTGGAGAGTTATCTGTTCTACAGCGGCTTCTTCTATCCGCTCTATTTGGCGGGACAAGGCAAAATGACAAGCAGCGGCGAAATCATCGACCTGATTCTCCGGGACGAAAGCATCCATGGTCTGTATGTCGGCATTCTCGCCCAAGAGCTGTTCCAGGATTTCACCCCTGAAGATCAGGATCAGCTGAAAAAAGAGATGTACGAGCTGCTGGATACGCTCTATCAGAACGAAGTTAAGTATACGGATGACCTGTACAGCTCTCTCGGCCTTCAGGAGGAAGTAAAAACGTATGTCCGTTATAACGCCAATAAGGCGCTGATGAATCTCGGCTTCGAACCGTATTTCCCGGAAGAGCCGATCAATCCGATCGTTTTCAACGGCATCAGCACGCATACCAAGCAGCATGACTTCTTCTCGAAAAAAGGCAACGGCTACGTCCGCGCAATTAATATCGAACCTTTGACTGATGAAGATTTCGTATTTGACGCCTAATCCAATACATTCATTCATTTATAAAAAGGCGGTCCCGCGAGGGGCCGCCTTTTTCTTGTTTAATACTGAAATTAGTTTTTATCAATCGCGAGTTGGCCGCTACGGTTACGGATCGTTCTTCCGATCACTGTTGCCTCCAAATTTCTCGGATCATATCTAAGGTAGAAATTCGGAGACAGCGTATGCTCGATGTTAGCTTTCCGAAGGAAAGCTTCTAGGCGACCGCAGCATATGCTTCCGAAGTAGCTTTTTTCAAAAAGCTTTTAGCTTCTTCAGATCGATTTCGTCTCCTTCGCTACTTTCGCTTCTATCAGCACTAATTCCCTTGTTTAAACGCCGCGAAAGGGTTGGTTCCCTTCGGAAGCACATCGCCAAAGCTGAATGTATATGTTGGGATTCCTGCCGCGTACGGCGCAATCTCATATTGCTGATAGAAGATGGCGAAGCCTCCTTCTTTTAAGTAGAAATCCGGTTTTTCGTTTAATCCGACTTTGGCGTCGTCAAAAGCAATGTTTTTTGCTTTTTGCTTAAGCATCTTGCCGAGTTTCTGCTTGTAATCCGGGGCCGACTTCAGCAATTCGTCGAGAGCAAGCTGCTTGCCGTCCTTGAGGGAGAAGGTCAAGCCTTCACGAGCCGTACTGCCATGCGCGCCGCCCGTAAAGCTGTATTGATCCGTTACGATGCTGAGCACTCCTTCGCGGTTGAAGGTTACCGCAAAATTTTGCACAAAATCATATGTATGCTCTTCGACGGAGCCATCTCTTTGGGCCGCCTGCTCTTCGCTGTATGCCGCGAAATCATCAGCCTGCTTCTTGAACACCTCATTGATTTTTTGCTGTGCATCGTCTTCAAGCCCGCTTACTTTCGGATAATGGATCACAATGCTGGCATTTTTATTTGTCTTCGTGATCGTTTCGGCGGAGATGCTGATTTTATTCATCGCCTGCTTGCTGATTTCAAGCGATTTCTGGGCAGGATTCCATACCCCTTTGAAGCCCATATAATCATTCAGAACCTTGAACGGCACGTACAAATGGCCATTCAAGTTTTTGGCTCCATAAATATCTTCGTCATCATAACTGTCCAAATAATAGCCGTTAAGATTCGTACCTACGCCATATTGGGACACTTCGAGATTCAGCTTCTGCGTGCCGCTTCCGACGCTGTACGTTTTGGTGCCCGGATTGTAGCTTAGCGGCAGGCCCAAATTATCGCGCAGCACCGTCAGTGGAATCATCGTAATGCCGTTGACAACAATCCCCTTCTGGCTTAATGATTTACCATTATATTTTAGCGTTACAGATGGCTGTACGGCTTGTTTAACCGCTGGTTTGGCGGCTGCATGCACGCTTAATCCTCCAGTAACACCCATTCCTCCAAACAGTACTCCTGCAGCCATAACGGCCGCTCCCCATTTCATTCCTTTATTCATCGGTAAAATCCCCTCTCCCCAAACATTGCTACATATCAAATCAATTTCATAAGCCATATTATACAAAGCTTTTTTCGACTTTTGATGACAAACCCGGTTACAGTATTGTCGTCTCCAAGCTAAAAAAGTATAATTATGTTTACCATTTTGTAGCACTTTTACAACGGGATCTCTTCCGATTGACCTTAACAGATTTTACCTGACATTCATTTTACCAGATTCCCCCTTTATACGTATAGATCGTCAATCATTTATTACCCGCTATTACAAGCCTTGATTGATCGTACACGTAATAAAGAGGAGATGAAAAAGCAGATTAGGGATTATTCTAGGAGTTATTCGCCTCTTGGTCGTCTGTTGTATCCTTTTTCACCATACGGCTGCAGCTTCTCAAGCCAATTCTCCTCCATCTTCTTCACTTTCTCCGTATAAATTTTCTGCTGGCTCAGATCGTTGGCCGCCTGGGGATCAGGCTTGAGCTCCTCCAATATTTCAAAAGCAAATGCTTCCTCGCCAAGTTCTTTCCAATCCTTTTGCAGGGAAGGGCTGACATGAAAGTCGGAACTAAGCTTCGCCTTCTGGCCGTTAATAACCCCAGGCAAATTCATGCCGCTCGTTACGTATATCTTGCCGTTTTCTTTGTTGCGAATTTGAAGCACCCCCATAGGACGCGGCGTGTTCATATATTCATTGACCAATTCTTTTCTTCTCTGATTTTTCATATCCTTTATCCCCTTTCCTTTCCCCTCCGGTTGCTTGACCCAATATTCGCTTCCGTCAGGCAAACGGTCCAAAAATCCGTATTCGATCAACAACCTTCTTAACGTCACATGATCGGCATAACGCGCTTCAAGCAGCTGGTTCACTTCCTTTTCGGTATACATGCGTCCTTCCTCGAAGTCTGCGGCGATATGCCGCAGGATGACAACCCGCCGCTTTTCCTGCTTGGGGAAAGATTGCAGCCGCCCGTTGAGGCCCTCTATAAAATATTTGCTAAGAATCTTTTCGTTTTCTTCTTTCAAAATTGGAAGGCGTTCGCCCAGCTTTCCCGGAAGTGCGGAACTTATCGTCTTGGGAGGGGCGGCGGAACCAGGACGGCTGGAAGGTCTGCCCCCTTCTTCCATTAGCTCCATCACCGCCAGAAACAGCTTCGCCTGCTTCATCTTTTCGCGCAGCATAAAGCGATGGTTCCGAATAGTCGAAGTGCTCCCCCCGTCAAGCTCAGCCACGATATCTTGATCGCTAAGCCCCTCGTTAAACAATCCAATCAGCTTCCGCTGCAAATCGGTCAAACCCGTCAGCTTTTTGTCTAAACTCAGCAAATAATCCAGCATGGAGTCATGCTTATGATTAATGTGGTGGCGCATCGATTTTTCCGCATCATATAACAAGCCGTTGTCCGGATAAATGACCCCTTTCTCCGTTTGATGCCCGCAAATCAGGCATGTGTACGTTTCAAGGGACGGATCCTCCACGTACCCGCGTTTTAAATCATAAATATCGGCATGCAGCAACTGATCGGAAACATGATCCACAAACAAACAACTCCCTGTTACATTTATTATTTATTAGACATTCTATATCAACGTCTATGTTTTAGCAAATATTTTGTTTTAAAACACAGAAAATCCCCTTTCCTTGTTGAAAGGGGATTTCCAGTTTGAAGTCGAGCTTAGCATCGGGCGCGTTTATTCCCGTCCGCTCTTCAGTTCGGTCCAGTAACGGTCGTATACCTGAAGCGTCGCGCCGACGTCGCCGAGCCACTCGGTGCGTTTCATCTCGTCTTCCGTCAGGTTGATCATATGGTTATTACGGTATTCTTCACTGTGATAAGGCATCGCCTTGGCGTTCGGATCGCTGTAGCCGATGGACTCGTAATTTTTCGCGCTGACCTCCGGATCGAGCATGTAGTTGATGAACTTCTCAGCCAGTTCTTTGTTTTTGGCGCCTTTCGGGATGGCGTAGTTGTCAGCGAAAATGGTCGATCCTTCCTTCGGAACCACGAATTCGATATCCGGATTATCTTTGACGATAAAAGCTGCGTCGCCGGACCAAACCGTACCGATCCAGCCCTCTTCCTGGATCATTTTTTGCTTGATGGTATCCGTATCGAAAGCCAGCACGTTCGGCAGCAGTGTTTTCAGATCATCCACGGCGGATTTGATTTCACCTTCATTGGTAGAGCTGTTGGAATGGCCTTGCTTTTTCAGCGCCATGCCGATCACCTCGCGGTTATCATCCAGCAGCAGCACCTTGCCTTTATAGGCAGGATTCCACAGGTCTTCCCAACTGTCGATCTTATCCTTCACATATTTCTTGTTATAGGCAATCCCGGTGACCCCGGACATGTATACGATCGAATATTTATTGCCTGGATCAAAAACCGGATTTTTCAGGGAGTCCTGGATGTTGACGAAGTTCGGAATGTTTTTCATATCCAGCGGCTCGAGCAATTGGTTTTTAATCATCGTGGCCACCATATAATCGGAAGGCTGAATCAGATCGTAGCCGCCTCCGCCTGCTTTGATCTTCGCCAGCAGGTCCTCATTGTTTGCATAGTTGTCGTACGTGATATCGACGTTATATTTCTTCTCGAAATCCTTCAGTACATCCTCGTCGAAGTTATCCGCCCAACTGTAAATATGAAGCGTCTCTTTGGAAGAGCAGCCTCCCAAAGCCGTCAAAGACAATGCAGCAATAGCCCCTGCCAGCAGCAAGCCGGCGATACCCTTTCTTTTCACAGTTACATATCTCCTCTCTTTCCGTTACTCCATTTTTTGGGGTCATTCTATATAATCATTAAATTTAAATCGGCAGCGTTTTATGCTTTTTCTGCCCTTTGCCGCGGTTCAGGAAGAACTGGGCCAGCAGGATGAGCATCACGCTAACCAAAATCAATAGCGTACATAACGCGTTGATTTCCGGCGAAATTCCCCGCTTCACTTGACCGTAGATGTAGATCGGCAGCGTGGTCGAGCTTGGGCCCGCCACGAAAAAGCTGACCATAAAATCATCCAGGGACATCGTAAAGGCAATCAGCGCGCCAGAAATAATTCCCGGCGAAATCTGCGGCAGCGTCACGTACCTGAAGGTGTTCCATCTGGTTGCGCCAAGATCGGACGCAGCCTCTTCAAGCTGCCGTCCCATACCGGCCAGCCGCGCAGTCACGACTACATACACATATGACATGCTGAATGTGATATGGGCGATAATTACCGTCGCCTTGCCGAGCGGAACTTGGATTTGATTAAACAGCACAAGCAGCGACAATCCCATAATAATATCCGGAATGACGACGGGAAGGTACATCAGTCCATTCATGCTGCTCTTCCATCTCTTGCCGAGATTTCGCAGCGCCAAGGCCGCAAGCGTCCCCAGCAGCGTGGAAGCGATCGTAGAGACCACTGCAACCGTCAAGCTGTTCATCAAGGCCTCCATCACATGCCGGTCTTTCAGCAGCGAAGCATACCATTGGAACGTGAACCCTTTCCAGTCCCCGCTCAATCTCGTATTGTTAAAGGAATAGACGATGATCAGCAAAATCGGCACATAGATAAAGATGATCATCAATAGGGAATGAATCCCCAAGAGGGGATGACTTTTCTTATTCATGCTGTCCCCTCCTTCGCACGGTCTGCCCGGGACTGCATGGCCCGGTTAAACAGCAAAATCAGGATCAGCGACGTAACGACGAAAATAACCGACAACGCCGAACCAAACGGCCAGTTACGTGCTCCCAGGTACTGAGCCTGGATAATGTTGCTGATCATCATCGACTTCGCTCCGCCCAAAATATCCGTAACGACAAACATCCCCGTCGTGGACACATACACCAGAACGCAGCCGGTCATAATGCCGGATTTGCTTTGCGGAAGCGTTATATGGCGGAACGCTTTAAAGCGCGTTGCCCCAAGATCGCTTGCCGCATCCAGCAACCGCTTGTCCATCTGTTCGAGCGCAACATAAATCGGCAGCACCATAAACGGAATAAAGTTGTATACCATGCCGAGCAGCACTGCTCCTTTGGTATATAACATTTGCAGCGGCTCATTGATCCATCCAAAATGCAGCAGCAGTGAATTCACAATCCCCTGCGTTCGCAGCAAAAGGACCCAGGCATAGGTTCGGATCAGGAAGTTGATCCAGAACGGAATCGTAATCAATACGAGCCCCCAGGTTTGAATCTTGGGTTTGGCATTAGCAATATAATAAGCAAGCGGATAACTGACAAGTAAACAAATTACTGTCGTCACCACCGACAGAACCAATGTGTCCCAATAAATCCCCAAATACAGCGATTCAAAAAAGGTTTTGTAGCCGCTCAAGCTAAAGTGAAAGACAACATTGCCCAGCGTGTCGCGGCTCATCAAAGAAATGACCACGACAATGACCATCGGGATCAGAAGGAACAGCGCCATCCATAGCAGCACGGGTATCATCAAAAATTTTGACTTTCTCATGCCCCGATGATCACCTCGTCCTTCGGACTCCAGTTCACCCCGATCCGCTCACCAATTTGCCACGGCCTGTCATCCGTAAAATCGAGCGCAATCGTCACCGACATCGGCTCCTGATCCAGATGAACGGTCAGCTTGTGCACATTGCCAAGATATAATACGTCTTCAATGACTCCGGTAACGCGGGCTCCGTTCAGTTCGCGCACAGGCTGCAATTTCTCCGGACGAACGGCAAAAAGCCCCTGGTCTGAAGAAAAAATATTGTTTTCCCCCACAAAGGTGGCAGCAAACAACGTTTGGGGAGCAGCGTAAATTTCCCGCGGCGTTCCAACCTGCTCAACCTTGCCCCCATTCATAATGACGATCCGGTCGGACAGCATCATGGCTTCTTCCTGGTCATGAGTCACGTATACAAAGGTGATGCCCAGCGAACGCTGCAGATGTTTGAGCTCGGATTGCAGATTTTTACGGAGCTGCAAATCCAGTGCGCCAAGCGGCTCGTCCAGCAGAAGCACCTTCGGTTTGTTGGCAATGGCGCGCGCAATCGCTACACGCTGCTGCTGCCCGCCCGAAAGTTGGTGCGGGTAACGCGCGGTCAGTGCTGTAAGCTGAGTCATGGCCACCGCTTCTTCAATCCGCTTTTTCTGTTCTGCCTTTGGCATCTTTTTCATTTTAAGCCCGAAGGCGATATTCTCTTCAACCGTCATATGCGGGAATAACGCATAATGCTGGAATACAAGGTTCAAATCCCGCTGGTTTGGCGGTAAACTGGTCACTTTCTGACCTGCCAAAATCACGTCGCCGCGGGTCGGTGTCTCAAAACCGGCAATCATGCGAAGTATAGTTGTCTTACCACAGCCGCTAGGACCGAGCAGAGTCAGGAATTCTCCCTCCTCAATGTTCAGTGATAGCGGATGCACAACGACTTGTCCTTCAAAATGCTTTTCAATCTGGACAAGGTCAATCATATGCATCAACCCCCTATCGATACTTCTGGATCTTCTGAACCCAACTTATAAACCGAAACTTCATCTACAGACCCTAACATGCGAAAAACGCCTATCATCTGATCTATTGCAGAGGACAGAGCATTAAAATAACCCCACAAAGCGACGCGTGGCCTTCGAAGCCTATTCCGATTACTTTGCGGGGACCCCGGTTCTCTATCTTAAGAAAAAAAAGCCATATCCATGGGTATGGCTTACCAGGCTCGAATTTATTCAATTTATTTGAAGTTTCTCCGGATTCTTCCGGAAACACCCCTCACATGTACAAAAATTCGCATATTCACTATACCGTTTTTTCCCCCCGGGTACAACACTTTTCTGTATGTTAAGGCAGGAAAAAGCTTCATATGTAATCAAAAGATGAATTTTAACACCCGAATACAGCAAAACGCCCGCCCCTGCCTGAGCCATTCATAGCTCACCCGGGACGGACGACTTTTCCTGTCATAAATGTTTTATTTCAGTTCATATTGCACGCTGAGCTGCGTCGAAACCTTGATTTCCCCAGGCGCTACGGCAGTGGAACTCGCCGCATCATTGGCTGCCCCAGCCGCCATTTTCGCTTCAGCAAAAACGACCGGGCTGCTGACATCTCCCTGGCTTACTGACAGCACCAAGCCGAGCTGGCGTTTTGCGGCTTTGGCAATGGACCCTGCCTTCAGGTCGGCATTCGCCATCGCTTTTTGAATCACCTGCTCTTCGTATTGGTCGCGGTTTTCAACGGAAAAAGTGATGTTATCGATATTGTTCGCTCCTGCAGTCGAGGCATCATCCAAAAGCTTGCCGACTTTCGACAGATCCCGGTAAGAAACCTGAAGCGTGTGGTGAGCCGTATATCCTTTTACTTTTTGCCCCTCTTTGTCATTGTAAGTGTAATTGGGCTGTACATAGAAGGACACGCTTTTGATATCCTTGTCTTCGATCTTCCAAGTATTTTTCAAAACATCGTTAATTTTCTGGATTTTTTCGGCGTTGGCTTTTTGCGCGCTTTGCGCCGTATCCGCTTGAGTGTCGACTCCAATCGAAAGATAAGCGATGTCCGGCTTCACAGAAATTTCCCCTTTGCCGACGACACTCACCATATTGCGGTCCGAAGCTTGATCCGCATAGGCGACGGATGATCCCGCGATGCCAGAGACCCCGGCTCCTCCTACCAACATTGCTCCCGCAATCAATACAGAACCTACCGGTTTGATCCATTTGTTCATTTTCATTGACCTCCTCATATATCAAACAGTTTTCCCACGGGTTAAGGTTAGTAAAAAGCCTGCATCGATGTTTCACCGCGGCTTTTCTGTTCTCTCTACCCGTTTTGTCTACTAGACGTTGAGGGTTGGGAAATGTTGCAGATAGGAGAAAGTTTTTCTGCCCAATATTCGATCAAACCAGGGTCTCCAATGGAATTTTTAATGGAATTTTCATACACAGCAGAGCTACGGCCCCGCAAGACTTATAAGTATCGGATAATAAGTAACTTTTTGTAAGATTGGGAAATTAAAACGAGGACATGCCCGTAAAACGCAAAACAGCCATCTCTTCGGTTGAAGAAAAGGCTGTCTTTGAAAAAAGGACCGCAAGAAAAATTCAGGCGGAGTATGAATCAACCCATATTATTGGTTCTCGAGTTCTTCCTTGCCCACCAAGCTGACTAAAGCGTTTACAGCCTGATCTGCGTCCGCGCCTTCGGCACTGATCACGATCTCCGTACCTGAACTGATTGCAAGGCTCATAATTCCCATGATACTCTTGGCGTTCACTTTTTTATCATCTTTTTCCACGAAAATTTCAGACGAGTATTTATTCGCTTCTTGGACGAACAACGCTGCCGGTCTGGCATGAAGACCCGTTTTCAAGCGGACAACTACCGGATGCTTTGTCATGGAAACCTTACCCCCTATTAAGAAATCTGCATAGTTCTCATATCACATTTGGTAACATTATAACATTATAACATGAACGACACTAGAAGAAAAAACTAGCCGTTTCGAATCTTCTCGGCGAGTTCGTCGATTTTGCGCAGACGATGGTTTACGCCGGATTTGCTGACCGTTCCCTTTAGAAGTTCTCCGACTTCCTTCAGGTTCATATCCGGATGCGCAAGACGGATTTCGGCAACCTCCCGCAGCTTTTCGGGCAGGTTTTCAAGCCCCACTTCCTTCTGCAGCAGCTTGATGTTATCGATCTGCCGAACGGCGGCTCCGATGGTCTTGTTCAGATTGGCTGTTTCGCAGTTCACGATCCGGTTCACGGAATTGCGCATGTCGCGCATGATACGTACATCCTCAAACTTGAACAATGCCTGGTGCGCTCCGATCAGGCTCAAAAATTCAATGATTTTCTCGCCTTCCTTGATGTACAGGATAAATCCCTTTTTCCGCTCGATAAAGCGGGCATTGAGTTGAAATTCATTCGCCAGGTCTACCAAAGCCTTGCAGTGTTCTTCGTACATCGAAGAAATCTCCAAATGGTAAGAGGAACCCTCCGGATTATTGACCGAACCTCCTGCCATAAACGCCCCGCGCAAATAGGCGCGCTTGCAGCAGTTCTTTTTGACCAGGTCCGGATGAATATCCGCCCGGAACAGAAAGCCTTCGGAGACAATATTCAACTCTTTCAGTATTTCCTGAACGCGCGCCGGAATACGGACGATGTAGACATTATTTTTTTTCAAACGCATTTTTTTACGGACGAGCAGCTCGGTATGAGCCTGAAAATGCTTTTTGATCAATGTGTAGATTCGTCTGGCAATCGCCGCATTCTCAGTGGATATATCCAAAATCACCTTTTTGTTCGAAAGCTGCACAGCCCCGTTCATGCGGATCAATGCCGACAATTCGGCCTTTTCGCAGCAGGCGTCTGCTTCGATCATGGTCAGTTCTTTTTTTGTCAGCGCCGCAAACGACACGGGTCTCTCACCTCTTTCGTAATATCCAGTCCTGAACCAGCTGATAAATATGTTGGCTCAGTTTCTCGGCATCATGCCGCAAATACGTCCGGAAAAGCACCAACGTATCGGCGATGATCTTATACCCAAGATTCGTCACTTCATCATAATCAAGCTCTACCGGCTTTGCGCCCTTTTCGGCGTATTTGTCCTGCACCTGCGGAGGAATATCCCCGCTGTTAACAATGACGTAGTCGAATAAATGCTTGCCGATATGATCATAAATCGCTTGAAGATGGTCACTGACGGTGTATCCGTCGGTCTCTCCCGGCTGGGTCATGACGTTGCAAACAAAAATTTTAATGGCTTCCGAAGCCATCACGGCCTCTGCGAGCTTGGGAACCAGCAGGTTAGGCAAAATGCTGGTGTACAAGCTCCCGGGTCCGATTAGAATCGCATCGGCTTCATCAATAGCAGCCACCGCCTCGGGTAGCGGTTCTACGGCCGCGGGCTCCAAAAACACCCGCTTGATTCGCCCTCCGGCTTCAGGAATCTTCGATTCGCCGGTTACGATCGTACCGTCCATCATTTCCGCCGACAGCACTACCGCTTCATCAGCCGCGGGAAGCACGCGCCCCCGCACCGCGAAGACACGGCTCAATTCTCTTACTGCCGTAACAAAATCACCGCTGATATCGGTCATCGCAGCCAGGATCAGGTTGCCCAGGCTGTGCCCGGCAAGACCCGAGCCGTTGCTGAAGCGGTATCTAAGCATCTCTGACAGCAGCGGCTCTACATCAGCCAATGCCGTCAGTACGTTGCGGATATCGCCAGGCGGCGGCATCTGCAGTTCGCTCCGCAAAATGCCCGAGCTGCCTCCGTCATCCGCCACGGTGACAACTGCCGTGATGTCCAGCGGCATTTCCTTTAAGCCCCGCAGCATGACGGACAAACCTGTGCCTCCGCCCATAACAACAATGCGCGGACGCTCTCTTTTTTGTGCAGCCACTCTCATCACTTCCACTCTCATTAATGCCGATCACGTTCAGAATCCCGGTGGCTGACCGAAACCGATTCTGTTTCGCTGGTTCCCAGCATTTTGCCCAAATACTCCGCGATGGCCACCGAACGGTGTTTGCCGCCGGTGCAACCAATGCCGATGATGACCTGGCTTTTGCCTTCCTTCCGGTATTGCGGGATCAGAAAATGAAGCATATCCAGCAGCTTCGTCAGGAATGCCTGGGTTTCAGGCCATTTCATGACATAATCGTATACTTCGCTGTCCTGACCGGTCCGCGGCCGCAAACTCTCCACATAATGCGGGTTCGGCAGAAAACGGACGTCAAATACCAGGTCAGCGTCAATCGGAATGCCGTATTTGAAGCCGAACGAAGTAATGTTGACCGACAACGTGTTGCCCTCAATCTGGGAAAATCTAGATATGATTTTATCCTTCAGTTGTGCCGGCTTCATATTGCTCGTATCCAGTACGACGGTGGCTGAGCTCTTCAGCTCTTCCAGCATTTTGCGTTCCAGGCGGATGCCGTCAAGCGGCATGCCTTCAGGCGCTAGAGGATGCCGGCGGCGGCTTTCTTTATACCGCTGTACCAGCACGGAGTCCGTCGCTTCCAGAAAAAGAATTTCGCACTGAATCGTAAAATGTTCTTTGATATAATTCAAGGATTCGGATAAGGCCGTAAAAAATTCACGTCCGCGCAGGTCGATCACCAGCGCCACTTTTGCGATTTTGCCTTTGGACTGTTCAATCAATTCGGCAAATTTGGGAATCAGCACCGGCGGCAGATTATCAACGCAGAAAAACCCGAGATCCTCCATGCTGCGAACCGCAAGCGTCTTGCCTGCCCCCGACATACCAGTGACAATAATCAGGGTGGCCATGGCCGACGCCCTATTTTCATCCTCAAGCATCAGCTTTCCCTCCCTTTAAGTTAGTATCCGGAACATTAAGAACCGAATCCGCATTGGCTTGCAATTCTGATGAAGTCTAGCCGAATAGGTTTGGCATCTCCTTCGGAAGCTTATCTTCTTGAAAACCTAGGAACGAAGCAGAAGTCCTGCCGCGCCGACGATGCCCGCATCGTTGCCAAGCTGTGCAGGCAGAATGGAAACGCCTTTCTGCAGCGGCTCCGGCGTCAATTTGGCGAATACGTCGCGTACCTCATTAAACAGAATATCCCCTGCCTTGGACACGCCGCCGCCGATAATAAACACTTCAGGGTTCAGCGTAGCTGCCACCGCCGCCATGGATTTCCCCAGATAGAAAGCGGCGCGCTTCACGATCCGTAAAGCCACTTCGTCTCCGGCCTTGGCCGCGTCGAACACTTCCTTGGCTGCGATATTCGTTTCCAGCGCCAGAGAAGTGCGGTCGCCGCGCTCAACAGCGTCTTTGGCCATACGGATAATGCCCGTCGCCGAAGATACGGTTTCAAGGCATCCCATTTCGCCGCAGCCGCATTGGATGGCTTCCAAATCAGGAACGACGGAAATATGGCCCAGCTCGCCAGCGAGACCCGAGAAACCTTGATAGATTTTTCCATTGATGATAATGCCGCCGCCTACGCCCGTTCCGAGCGTATAACATACGCAGTTTTCGATTCCCCGTCCTGCGCCGCTCCAGGCTTCCCCAAGCGCGGCCACATTGGCGTCGTTGTCTATTTTAATAGGCTTGCCGATTTTTTCTTCCAGAATGGCGCGAATCGGCACATCCCGGAAACCTACGTTCGGTGCTAAAATGATGATGCCTTCACGGACATTGGTAAACCCGGCAACCCCTGCGCCAACACCGGCTAGCTGGTCCCAGCTGTATGGGGACTGTTCGACAATATGACGTACATATTTCTCGATATTATCAACGACAACATCCACGCCTTTTTCCGTTTCTGTAGGTCCTTCATACGTTTGAATTAGCTGCCCTGCTTGATTGCAGATGCCGACTTTAATTGCTGTACCGCCTAAATCGACACCAACGTAGATTTGCTCAGACATGTTACAAGCCACCTTTTTTCCTCTTATAATAGTTTGCTCTACTGTACCAACTATAATTGAAGCCTTTCTATCGGTCAAGAGATGTGAGAACTGTCACAAGCCGCTTGCCAAGCGGTATTATTCAGGCTGAATCGGCTACTTGATCCCCATCCGCTAAAGGTGCAAGCAGCCCATTCCCCGCCCTCACGGCACATGACATTTGTCATATGCTTTTCATGACAGCGCACACTACTTGGCATGGTTATATCCTTCTAAAATGAATGTATCAATGTTAACCAAAAAGGAATGAACGAAAATGGAGGATATTATGGAAAATATTGTTGAACTCCAACATGTTTCTAAATTATATGCTGGCAAGACCGCCGTGGATGACGTCTCCTTTAACATCCCCCGCGGTACGGTTACCGCAGTTCTTGGACCTAACGGAGCAGGAAAAACGACGGTAATCTCCATGATGCTCGGACTACGCGAGCCTAGCCAAGGCAGCGTTAAGATCTTTGGCCAATCCCCCAAGGATGCCCAGGTGAAAAGACGCATTGGCGCAATGCTGCAGGAGGTTAGCGTTATTGATGGACTCAAAGTGCATGAGGTTATGTCCATGATCCGAACCTACTATCCGAACCCACTGAAGTTGTCGGAAATGGCGGAGTTGGCCGGATTTACACCGGAGGAGATGAACCAGCGCGCGAGCAAGATGTCAGGAGGTCAAAAGCGTAGACTGGGATTTGCCCTTGCGCTTGCGGGAGATCCCGATCTTCTCTTCTTCGACGAGCCGACGGTTGGACTTGATTCCACGGCACGACGGGCGTTCTGGCAGCAAGCCAGAGCTCTGGCAGGCCGGGGCAAAACGATTCTGTTCTCCACGCATTACCTGGAAGAAGCCGAAACGACTGCGGACCGCATTCTTCTCTTCAACAAAGGGAAGATCGCCGCGGACGGTACCCCAGACGAAATTGTATCCAAACTGACCAGCCGCTCGGTCTCTTTTATCGCGGATTTAAAAGGAGATGCCTCTTATGGTGCTGGCGAAATCAATCATCGTATGCGCGCCATTCCCGGCGTGCATGACTGCAAAGAACAGGATGGAAGATGGATCGTTACCGCCGATAACACCGACAGTGTGCTTGCGGCTATTTTCCGGCACAACATCCCTGCCCGGGATATCCGTACTGAACAGGGACGGCTGGATGACGCTTTCGAGCTGATGATTGCCGGCAACGAAGAGAAGGAGGCAGTTTCATAATGAAAATGATGTTCATGCAGTGCAAAGTTGAAATGCTGCGGATTATCCGCAATCCCTATTTCGTATTTTGGTCCCTGATGATGCCGATTTTGTTCTATTTTATTTTCACCAAACTCGTGAATACCGGGATAGATAACGCGGAAGCTTGGCAGGCGCATTATTTGATGTCGATGGCCACCTTCAGCGTCATGGGATCGGCGATTATGACCGTCGGCATCCGAATGGTGCAGGAGCAAAGTCTCGGATGGTCTGTGTACATGCGGATTACGCCGCTGCCCGGAAGCATCTATTTTATCTCGAAAATGTTCGGGCAAACGGTCATGCATGCTTTTTCGATCATCGTCATTTTTATTGCAGGTTTCTTGATCAATGGCGTTCATATGTCGGCAGGACAGTGGATCGGCAGCGGCCTGTGGATCCTGGTTGCCTCCATCCCTTTTCTCGCCTTGGGCACGCTCTTTGGAAGCATGAAACGCGTGGATACGGCAAGCGGCGTAAGCAATGTCACTTATATGCTGATGGCCGTTCTGGGCGGTATGTGGATGCCGATCGACAACTTCCCCTCCTTCTTGCAAACGATAGGCAAATGGCTTCCTTCCTATAATTATGGCAGTGGCGTGTGGGCGATTGCCGCAGGGCAGACGCCAGAGCTGAAGTCAATTTTGATCTTGGCCGGATATTTGCTCCTGTTTATGGTACTATCCATATATATTCGAAAAAAACAGGAAGCGGTGTAGTTGTTGAAGCGTTCGGAATTTCATCTTTTCCCGAAAGAACTGGGGTTCTTTCCTTATGTGTGGCTTATTTATCTTTCGATGCCCATTTATTACATGAGTCAGGAACGGGGCTTAAGGATGGTCACGGGTTATCTGATGATTGCCCTATTCCTGCTGACCTACCGCCAGCTGTTTTTTGCAAAGAAATCGTTCAATTACTGGCTCGGCCTGCAAATGCTCCTCTCCTTCCTTCTTTGCGTGCTGTATAATCCCTACAATCTGTTTTTGGGATTCTACACGGCCAGCTTTATTGCCTATTATAAGGATCAGCGGCGTTTTACGATCTCATTGGCCATATTTTATGTCATGTTGATCCTGCCATTTATAATCAACTTTCCCCGGATGGGAAGGCAGGACATGTTCATTACGCTTCCTTTTATGGCCGTCATGATGATGTCGCCGTTCGGCATGCGGTCTATGTTCAAACGGCAGAAGCTGGAACAAGACCTGAACAAGGCCAATGAACGGATCGAAGAGTTGGTGAAACGTGAAGAACGGCTGCGTATTTCGCGTGACCTGCACGATACTTTGGGGCATACTTTATCGCTGATCACCCTGAAGAGCCAGCTGGTGACCCGGCTGATCGAACGTGACCCGCGGAAGGCTCTGCTGGAAGCCAGGGAAATAGAGCAGACTTCCAGAGCCGCTCTGCGCCAGGTCCGTGAGCTTGTAACCAACATGCGAACACTAACGGTAGCGGAAGAGCTGAAAGCGTCTGAGCGGATGCTGAGGAGCGCAGGGATTGCATATCAGGCCAAAGGGGATTTCCGGCTCGAAGGCATATCGGAAGTCGCTCAAAACATTCTCAGCATGTGTTTGAAAGAATCCGTCACCAACATTGTCAAACATAGCCGGGCCGATGAATGTACAATCGCGGTGGAAAAAACCTCCGGCGAACTCCGGCTGACCATAAGCGATAACGGTATCGGCTGCAGCGAAGATAATGAAACACGGGGCGATGGCAATGGCCTCAAAGGCATGAGGGAACGTTTATCACTGATTGATGGTACACTTGAGCTCGCGTCCTCAGGCGGGATGACCGCCACGATATGCATCCCTATTGTTAAAAGAAAAACGTCCGACAACGAACTTGCATGCGACAATGGATCGCATTCGATACCCTAAACCCGGCAAGGAGTGTGAGTCCATATGATCCGAATCGTAATTGCCGAGGACCAGCGGCTTTTGCGCGGCGCCCTTGCTTCCCTGCTTGACCTCGAAGACGACCTGGAGGTGATCGGGGAAGCCGGGGACGGGCAGGAGGCGCTGTCCATGATATTAAATCAGAAACCCGATGTTTGCCTGCTGGACATCGAAATGCCGATATTAACCGGAATCGAAGTGGCCGAGCAGCTTCAAGCGGAATTCTCGCCCTGCCGCATTATCATTCTGACCACCTTTGCCCGCCCGGGTTACTTTGAACGGGCCGTGAAGGCCGGCGTCAGCGGTTATCTGCTTAAGGATGAGCCGAGCGATAAGCTCGCCGAATCGATCCGGCGGGTGATGCAAGGTCATCGCGCCATATCACCCGAGCTGATCTTTGATTCGGTTGCGAAAAAAAATCCGCTCACGCCAAGAGAATGTGAAGTTCTACGGCTGATCTCTTCGGGTCAAACTACAAATGAGATTGCGCGCTCGCTTCACCTCTCGCATGGCACCGTTCGCAATTATATCTCGGAAATTCTCAATAAGCTGGAAGTCAAAAACCGGATTGAAGCGATCAGCCTGGCGGAAGAGAACGGATGGATATAGGCGCTACGGTTTAGCGGCTATCCGCTCTGTTGCGCGCCAGTTTATTGATTTAAGTACAGCTCAATACTGGAATTAGCTCTTGATATTATGCGGGTTGACCGCTTCGGGTCCGGATCGTTCTTCCGATCGCTGTTGTCACCGAATTTCTTTGATTATATCTTTCATATGGTCAAAATTCGGTGACAAAGCGTATGCTTTCGATGCTAGCTTTCCTGCGGAAAGCTTTTAGGCGAACGCTCCGCTTCTTCAGATCGATTCCGTCCCCTCCGCTACCTCGCCTATTATCATGTACTAATATGATGTTGAGGCCAAAAAAGGAGCTGCCCCTAGGTTCATTAACCTTGGGACAAGCTCCTTTTTATTTATATAATTGTTACAGCGTTTCGCTCCAGTCATGGACCATGCTGCCTTCCAGAAACTTCTCGCAGTCCATCGCAGCCATACAGCCGGTACCCGCTGCGGAAATCGCCTGGCGGTAGCGCACGTCCTGAACGTCTCCGCACGCGAACACGCCCGGAATATTGGTTTCCGTCGTACCCGGCTTCACGACAATATATCCAACTTCATCGGTCGTAACCTGATTATCCAGGAATTTGGTATTCGGCGTGTGTCCGATTGCCACGAAAATTCCGTCGGCTTCAATCAGCTCTTCTTGCCCGGTTTCATTGTTGAGCACCTTGAGGCCTTTTACGCCGTTTTCGCCTGCAACAACTTCCAGCGGATTACGGTTCAGCGACCAATCAATTTTGCCATTGCCACGGGCGCGGTCCTGCATGATTTTCGATGCCCGCAGCTCATCCCTGCGATGCACCAACGTGACGCTGGAGGCAAAACGGGTAAGGAAGTTTGCCTCTTCCATCGCGGAGTCGCCACCGCCCACAACCACGATTTTTTTGCCGCGGAAGAAAAATCCGTCGCAAGTAGCGCAGGTGCTGACTCCGCGTCCAATATTCTCCTGCTCTCCCGGAATCCCCAAATATTTAGCGGAAGCGCCTGTGGAGACAATCACGGTTTCGGCTTCTACTTCGCCCATGCCTTCCACGCTAAGCTTGAACGGGCGTTTGGAAAAATCCACTTTGTTTACCCAGCCGGTCTTGAACTCCGCGCCAAATCGTTCAGCCTGCTTGCGCATGTTGTCCATCAATTCCGGCCCCATAATGCCGTCTGGAAAACCCGGAAAGTTCTCAACTTCCGTCGTTGTTGTCAGCTGTCCGCCGGGCTGCATACCTTCGATTACCAACGGCTTCATATTAGCGCGGGCCAAATAAATGGCAGCCGTAAGTCCGGCGGGACCAGTTCCGATAATAATGGATTTGTACATACTATTAGCCTCCTTTAGGGTAAATCATCAATAAGAGGTTGTTCAATTCTCGATGCTGAAAACCGACCTTTTTGAACACTCACAATAGGCTGGAACCTGAAATCCAGATGGGGAACGAAATAAAGGATTGAACAGGAATTTCCCTAGACATTTTCCGTAAAAGGACAGAACATGTCATCCTTCTCCTCTTTGAGGGAGCAGACACTGTCGATGCGTTTGGCATACCGGCTCACGGTCGATGGGGAAATGCCGTACCGCTGCGCCACTTCCTGATAAGTAACGGAGCCGCCGTGCTGTTTGGACGTCAAATACTCAAGCGCCGCCGACCATCCCTCCGTATGCCGGATGATTGGCTTATCCGGATACAGCTTGCCCAAAAATTGATACCACAAGTTTTGCAGATGTTTTTTCTGCTCGCGGCCTGCCGTTTCATCCATATGAAGCAGTGCCTGATCGACAACCGCCTGCAGCGTGTCGCCGCCTTGGTATGTGTAAGCTAGCTGCGTCTCTGCGACCATGGAAGAAGACGAAGCGGCGCTCGCTTCCAAAATTGCCTGCGAGGTGTCTTCGAGCCCCATTTCGGCCAAAACGCGCAAAGCTTCGTTTTTCAGCTCCGCGGGTTCGTCCGGCTCCTTCAGAAAAGTCTCAAGCGTCTCCTTCACCTCTTCATCGGCGATCCAGCCCAATGCGCGAATCACTTGAAGTTTGGTTGCCTTATCTCCATAACGGAGCGCCCAGAAAAACGATGACCGGATCATCGGATTGGTCTTTACTTCCTCGCAGAGCCCGCTTTCATCCTTCTCCCAGCGCTTGAGCTGTTCCTCAAACGGCAGATGGTAATGATAGCTTAGTTCATATCCTTGCTTGCCTGTCAGATCGAACCGTTCCAGCTGATCGAGATAAAAACCCGGAATGTCGGATGCCGGATCCAACTTCTGCAGCTTGCGCCAGCACTGCCCTGCTTCCCGAAAACGACCGCTGTTAAAGGCGGCAACTGCCGTAAAATGATGAAGACTTGGGTCCCCATTTAGCTCCGAATCTTTCAAAAGCCGGCGAAAATGTCTGTAGGCCGCCTCGTGTTTTCCCAGGATTCCCATGGTGGTGGCCAGTTTAAACACATGTTCTCTGTGAAAGGGAACAAGTACTTCGAGCATTCTCAGCAGAGGATTCAAGGATATAGTATCCCCCTCATGCTGGTAAAATATCGCCAAATTGCATAATCCGTGCACATTGCCTTCTTCGAGTTCCAGCACCTCGGCGATCGTAGCTTTGGCTTTCCGGAACAAGCCCATATAATAGTAAGCAAGCGCCAAATTATTGCGCGCTGCCAGAAAGTCGGGCTGCTCCTGCACAATCTGCTCCAGAAGTTCAGCCGCTTGAGCGAATTTCCCTTCTTCCATCAGAGCCCGCGCTTGTTCGTGCTCCATCACGCCTTCACGGCTTCGGATCCGGTTTACCTTCACCGGGGGACGTTCAAGCTCGGATTGGAACAGCTCCATCATTTCTTCGGCTTCTTCCAGAAACTGTCCCTCTGGATCTTCTTCCAAATACTTGACCAGCATACGTTCGGCCTCTTCAAAATTCTCCATATTGGCAAAGTTATTCGCCATATAGAAATAACATTCCGTCATGGAAGCATCGACATGCTCCAAGATATCGAAAAGAACGGCGTTTGAACCCTCATAATCGCCCATCTCTGATAATATACCCGCCATATTGCAATGATTGACCGGATTTTCCGGTTCATATTCAACAGCTTTGCGAAAATATTTTAATGCCTTATCGTAACGAAAGCGGTCCAGCGACCGGACGGCACGTTCAAAAAAGAAGTTGGCATTCATATGAATGGGTATGACTTTATGTTGTAGGTCCTCGGCCTTTAGATGATCTTCCTCCATATAAGCAAGGCACCTCCCTTAAGTTGCAAATAACATTCTACCCGAAGACAAATGCTAGATTCATCTATCCTGAACAGTATACCATAACTTTAATAGCGCATCTAAGGCAATATCTATCATATGAAACAGTCTGTTATCTTGTTATTCAGGCGGGATTTGCTCCGCTTACGCCTATCATTTTTATCGGTTCGATCATGCTCGGATTTGGTGCCCGAAACACAAAAAAACACCGAAGTGCTAGACTCCGGCGTCTTTGAACAAAGTGGCGAGCGACCCGCCTTCCAATATAATTCGTACAGCTGTAGACAATATGGGCGCAACAGTCAAAACCTTCAACCATTCGGGCCGATCCCCGGAAGCGGCTATCGAATCCGTCACAACCACTTCCCGGATATGGGGATGGTTCAAACGCTGCAGCGCATGATCAGAGAACACTCCATGTGTAGCGCACACAATGGCTTCGGAGGCCCCCCGCTCGCGGAGGCTTTCGACCACATTGACAATGGTTGAGCCGGTATCAATCTGGTCCTCGATAATAACCGGAGTCCGCCCCTCTACATCGCCGATGACATGGGTAATGACCGATTCGTTATGGGCAGGCCGTTTCTTGAACATGATCGAAAACGGGGAATCCAGATAATTGGCCAGCTTCTCGGCCGTTTTGGCCCGGCCCGCATCCGGGGAAACAATCACCATTCGGGCGAGATTCAGCGACTTTAGATAATCGCCAATCAGATCCAGAGTCGTCAAATGATCCACGGGGATATTAAAAAACCCCTGGATCGCCGGCGCGTGCAAGTCGATCGTAATGACCCGGCTCGCCCCGCAAGTCGTCAGGACATCGGCGACCATTTTGGCGGAAATCGGTTCACGAGGCGCCGACTTTCTCTCCTGCCTTGCATATCCATAGTATGGCACTACGATGTTGATCGTCCGTGCCGAAGCACGTTTGGCCGCATCGATCATAACCAGAAGTTCCACGAACATCTCATTGATCGGATGCGAAAACGACTGCACGAGAAATACGTCGCAGTTCCGAATGCTTTCTTCGTAATTGACGTAAATCTCGCCGTTTTTAAACCGGGATATCGTAACATCCCCAAGCTCCGCTCCCAGACTTTCACAGATGCTTTGGGCCAACAAAGGATTTGACGATCCAGAAAAAATACGCACCTTATGCTGCATATACTCCTCCCCATACCCGTAGTTAGACTTCCAGAGGCACCATTGTTTTCTGCCGTTTCTCGAACACCGCCAGCTCACGGAAACCAATCTCCCAGAGCGCGCTTCTTGCGCGGTCGAGATTCTCCCCAAGCTTCTTTGGGTCATGGGCGTCCGATCCCACCGTCATGGGAATGCCCAACCTGAATGCCTCTCGCAGCATTCGTTCGGACGGGAACATTTCCGCACAGGGTTTGGTCCAACCGGAGGCGTTCAGCTCCATGACAACACCGCTGCGAGCTACAGCCGCCAGCGCGACATTTTCAAGGGCTTCCACTTCTGCCGCCGCTTCCGCTCCCGGATGATAGCCAAATCGTTTAATGACGTCCAAATGGCCCATGATATCGTAAAATCCGGTCGCAGCCGCCTTTTGTACGGCATCATAATAGGTTCGGTATACATCCAGTCTGTCGCGGCCATCCCAACCATGAACCTGACGATGATCCGTTATATCCCACTCCCCCAGAAAATGGACGGAACCGATGACATAATCCCAAGGATAGGCGTGGATGATCCGTTCAATCTCTTCTTCCCAGCCTTCGATGTAGTCGCCCTCAAGACCTACGCGTATATCTATTTGCTCTTTATACTTCTCCTTCAGACTCAAACATTCCTCCACGTAACGCGGAAGCTCATCCATTGGCATGGCCATTTCCGGATAATACGAGGCGGGATCGACATGAATGAGCGGCATATGGTCCGACAAGCCGATTTGGTCCAATCCGAGTTCGATGCCGCGGCGAATGTACTCTTCAAGCTCGCCTACCGCATGTCCGCAGCGGACGTGATGCGTATGATAATCGATCATCATGGCTTAGGGCTCGCCTCCTAGTCTCTGCGCGGACGCTCGTGGCGCCGATCCAGTTCCGCCATAATTTCATCCAGGGGGAGCTTCCGCTCCTGCAGCAGAACAAGCAGGTGATAGATCAGGTCGCTAACCTCAAGGCGAAGTTCGGCGTTATCCTTGTTTTTAGCCGCGATGATCGTTTCCGCCGTTTCTTCTCCAATCTTTTTGAGAATTTTATCGATGCCTTTTTCAAACAAATAGGTTGTGTAGGCGCCTTCAGGACGTTCTTTTTCCCGCTCGGCAATGACCTGTTCCAGCTCCTCCAGCACCGCAAACCGGTGTCTGTCCCCTCCAGCCTCGCTGCCGTTTGATGCAGCAACTGTGATAGAAGAGGACGTAATTTCACGGTAGAAACAGGTCCGCTCCCCGGTATGGCATGCCGGGCCCGCCGGTTTCACCAGAAACAGGAGGGTATCCCCGTCGCAGTCAAAATGAGCGGAGGCAACCCTTTGCGTATTGCCTGAACTCCCGCCTTTATGCCACAGCTCCTGACGTGATCTGCTCCAGAACCAGGTTTCGCCGGTTTCCATCGTGCGCTGCAGCGACTCCCGGTTCATGTAAGCCATCATCAGCACTTCTTTGCTCGCCGCATCCTGAACAATTGCCGGGACAAGCCCCTCCTTGTCAAAATGGATGCTTCCAAGCACCTGTTCCCATGACTGCAGCTCTCTTTGCCCGCTCATCTGATCTCAACTCCTTTTTGCTTTAAATGTCCTTTAAGTTCCGGTATCGAAATCTCCTTATAGTGGAATATCGTGGCTGCAAGCCCCGCGTCCGCTTTACCTTTCGTAAACACTTCGACAAAATCATCCTTGGCGCCTGCGCCGCCCGAAGCGATAACCGGAATCCGGACTGCATCTGACACCGCCGCGGTAAGGGAAATGTCGAAACCGTCTTTCGTGCCGTCGGCATCCATGCTTGTCAGGAGAATTTCACCGGCTCCGAGTTCTTCCGCTTTCCGCACCCACTCAAGCGCCCGGACTCCCGAAGGTTTGCGGCCGCCATGCGTATACACTTCCCATTCGCCCCACGCATCGTTGTACTTGGCGTCCACAGCCACAACAATGCATTGTGAGCCAAAATACCGCGCACCATCCGCAATCAGCTGCGGGTTCAGGACAGCCGCCGTATTGATTCCGATTTTATCTGCGCCGGCGCGGAGAATTCTTTTCATATCATCGACCTTGGAAATCCCTCCGCCGACCGTAAACGGAATGGCAATCTCGCCTGCTGTTTTGCGGACGATCTCTGTCATCGTTTCGCGGCCTTCCACGGAAGCCGAGATATCCAGAAATACCAGCTCGTCGGCACCCTCCCGGTCATAGAGCGCCGCCAGCTCGACCGGATCGCCTGCGTCGCGCAGATTCTCGAAATGAACCCCTTTAACCACCCGGCCGTCCTTTACGTCCAGACACGGGATGATGCGTTTTGCCAGCATGGCATTCTCTCCTTTGCATCGATAGTGCTTATGTTCCCGGCAGCCTAAGCCGCCATGAACCGCTTCATCATTGTTTAAAGGCGATATTGGCGAGATATACGGGTTTTGCGTTAATCGCCCCCCTCACCCGATGCCCATATGCCGCTCTACCAACTCTATTTTAATGTGTTTACCGCCTCGGCCAGATCAATGCTGCCCGTGTACAAAGCTTTGCCTACGATCGCGCCGCCGACACCCTCATTTCGATACTCATGCAGCCGGATCAAGTCATCAAGCACGCTAACGCCTCCTGAGGCAATGACTGTGCGGCCGCTGCCTTTAGCCAAAGCTACGATTGCGTCCACATTGGGGCCCTGCATCATGCCATCCCTTGAAATATCCGTGAAAATGAAGGTTTCCGCACCCTTTGCAGCCAATTCTTTGGCAAGTTCCTCGGCCTTTACCTCGGATGTCTCCAGCCAGCCGCGTGTCGCCACGTATCCATTCCTGGCATCAATGCCGATCGCAACTTTATCGCCGTACGTGCCAAGCACTTCTTCCGTAAATGCCCGATCTTCAATCGCTGCGGTACCGATGATAACCCGGCTCACCCCAAGAGAAAGCAGACGCTTCACATCGGCAAGCGTTCGCAGGCCGCCTCCGACCTGAACCGGAACGTTGACGCCGGAAGCAATCGCCCCGATCACCTCATCGTTCACCGGATGGCCGGCTTTTGCCCCATCCAAATCGACCAAGTGGATATAAGCTCCGCCCTGAGCTTCCCACGCTTTGGCCGCAGCCAGCGGGCTGTCGTTATAAACCGTTTCCTGATTGTAATCCCCTTGAATCAGCCGGACGCATTTGCCGCCCCGGATATCAATGGCCGGATAAATGATGAATGATGACATGAAATAGCTCCCCCGCTTCCCCATATTCGTACATTTCACTTGTTTCGAATCAGTGCTTATCTTTTAACAGGTACGCCGCACAGCTTCAAAAAGCGCCCAAGCAGCTCCATGCCAAGCTCGCCGCTTTTTTCCGGGTGGAACTGCATCCCGTATACCTGGCCGCGCCCGACAATCGCCGTTACCGGCTGTCCGTAATCCGTTACCGCAAGCAAATCCGACTCCACTTCCGGAAGAACATGATAGGAATGCACGAAATAAACATGTCCTTCCGCAAGTCCCGCCAGCAGCGGATCGTTCTTTTGCAGGAACTCGAGCCGGTTCCACCCCATATGCGGCACTTTATAATCTCCTTGTGGAAAACGGATCACCCGTCCCGGCAAAATGCCCAGCCCCTCATGCTGCCCGTGCTCCTCGCTGCTCCCGAACAGGAGCTGCATGCCAAGACAAATGCCAAGCAGCGGTTTCCCGGAAGCGGCAGCTTCCTTCATGACCTCGGCAAGCCCGCTCTCTTGCAAATGCCGCATGGCATCGCCAAAAGCACCGACACCCGGCAAAATAATGCCGCTGGCTGCAAGCAGCTCCGTCCGATCGCCCGTGATAAGCGCCTCGGCTCCGAGACGCTCCACGGCTTTGCTGACGCTGTGCAGATTGCCCATGCCGTAGTCCGCGATCGCGATACTCACTTACAGCACTCCCTTCGTGGATGGAACGCCCATCACGCGCGGATCAATGGAGGTTGCTTCGTCAAGCGCGCGGCCCAGCGCTTTAAATACCGCTTCAATCATATGATGCGTGTTTTGTCCGTAATGCACGATAACGTGAAGAGTAATGCGGGCCTCAAGTGCGAGCTTCCATAGAAACTCATGCACAAGCTCCGTGGAGAAGCTTCCTACCTGGGAAGAAGGATACTGCGCACGGTATTCAAAATGCGGACGGTTGCTGACGTCGATTACGACCTGCGCAAGCGCCTCGTCCATCGGTATGAAGACGTTGGCATACCGTTTGATGCCTTTTTTATCTCCGAGCGCCTCCCGCAGCGTTTGTCCCAAGCAAATCCCGATATCCTCCACCGTATGGTGATCATCAATCTCAATATCCCCCCGGGCCTGTACCTTCAAGTCGAATTGACCGTGTTTGGCGAACAGATCCAGCATATGGTTCAAAAACGGCACATCCGTTTCCAATTCAGAAACGCCAGTCCCATCGACGGCGAATGCCAGCTTGATATCGGTTTCGTTCGTTTTCCGGCTAATACTTGAGCTTCTTGTTCCGTTGTTCTGATTAAACTCCATTTACTTCTCCCGCCTTTCCTTCCCGTTTCAGCCGGACTTCGATCGCCCGGGCATGTGCTTCCAGCCCTTCGCCCCGCGCCAGCTCCATAATCGCCGCTCCATTTTGCATCAGGGCTTCTTTACTGTAATAAATCATGCTTGATTTCTTAATAAAATCATCCACATCCACCGGCGAGGAAAACCGCGCCGTGCCATTGGTCGGAATAATGTGATTCGGACCGGCAAAATAATCCCCGACCGGTTCGGAGCTATATGCCCCCAGAAATATCGCACCGGCATTTTCAATCAAACCGACATAGGCCATCGGATCCGCCACCATCAGCTCCAAATGCTCCGGCGCAAGGGCGTTGACTACGGCAATGCCTTCATGCAGCGATTCCGTCACAATAATGGCTCCGTAGTTTTCAACGGATGCGGAAGCAATGGACCGTCTAGGCAGCAGCTCTAGCTGGCGCTGCACCTCGGCGGCCACCAGGCTTGCCAGCTCGCGTGACGGCGTAACAAGGATGGCGGATGCCATTTCGTCATGCTCGGCCTGTGAAAGCAGGTCGGCTGCGACGTATTCCGGATCGGCCGACTCGTCCGCCAGCACCACAATCTCGCTGGGTCCGGCTATGCTGTCGATGTCAACGGCGCCATAAACCTCCCGCTTCGCGAGCGCCACGTAAATATTGCCAGGCCCGCATATTTTATCGACCGGAGCGATGGTTTCCGTGCCATAAGCAAGTGCGGCAATAGCCTGCGCCCCTCCAACGCGGTATATTTCGTTTACGCCTGCCTCTGCAGCCGCTACCAATATATAAGGATTAATTCCTTCGGATCCGCCGGTCGATGGCGGCGTAACCATGACGATTTCGGGCACGCCGGCCACCTGGGCCGGAATCACGTTCATCAGGACGGAGGAGGGATAAGCCGCCTTGCCGCCGGGAACGTAAACGCCCACACGTTTCAGCGGCCGGATAATCTGGCCCAGGATACTACCGTCCGGCTGGAGATCCATCCAGGAATTCCGTTTCTCCCGCATATGAAATGCACGGATATTTTTAGCCGCTGTCGAGATGGCTTGAATAAAAGAATTCTCCACCCGTTCATACGCGGCACTCAATTCGGCCTCCGTTACCCGCAGCATGCCGGCGGAAAGCTCGGCGTGGTCCAGTTCCTTGGTGTAGCGGAGCAGCGCCGCGTCTCCTTCAGCTTTGACGTCATTGACAATTTGTTTAACCCGTTCATTTTGCTGCGGAGTTCCGTAGTCAACCTCTCTCCGCAGGTCAAAATCTTGTAATGACACGATTTTCATTTATCGTCACTCCTCGCTTTACCCTTTTTCGGGCCCGTAAGTCACCACACAGTCCGTTGTTTTAGATCTTTGCGGCAATCACCTGCTGCAGACGGTCGCATAACGATTGAATAGGCCCGTTTTTCATCCGGTAGCTTACCCGGTTGGCAATTAACCGGCTCGTAATATCGAAAATCCGCTCCATCTCCACCAGCCCGTTTTCCTTGAGCGTTTGCCCGGTTTCCACCATATCGACGATACGGTCGGCAAGGCCGATGAGCGGCGCTAACTCAATCGAGCCGTTGAGCTTAATCACCTCTACCTGCTGTCCCTGCTCCCGGAAATACTGGGAAGCTACATTCGGGTACTTCGTAGCCACCCGCTGCTGAATGCCCGGCATCCAGTCGGGCAATCCAATCACCGACATGCGGCATTGGGCGATGCCCAAATCAAGCAGCTCGTATACATCCCGGTTTTCTTCCATCAGCACGTCCTTCCCGACAATACCGATATCCGCGGCTCCGTACTCGACATAGGTCGGCACATCCACCGGTTTGGCGAGTATAAACTCCATATCCAGTTCCGGCAGATCGATCACCAGCTTGCGGGTTTCGTCCACCTCCGTTGGAATCATGAGTCCGGCTGCACGGAACAAATCTGCGGCCTTTTTATAAATCCGTCCTTTGGGCATTGCCACCTTTAATATATCCGCCAACGTTCTCCCTCCTTTTTATATAAATTGAACCAACAATGGTACGGATGAAGGCAGCCGGATGAAATGTTCTTACGATCGCTGTTGTTCCCGGATTTCTATGATTTGACCTCATTCATGTCGAAATCCGCTCACAAAGCATACTCTTACGATGCTAGCTTTCCTACGGAAAGCTTTTAGGCGAACGCTTCGCTTCTCCGTAAATCTTTCCTCCTCTTGCCTATTCCTTTTCCTTTTCTTTAGTTCAAGTTATATATTTTTTATGCTCATTAGATAAAGGTCTCAATTTGCCCATACAGCTCGGAATCCGCCATAAGCCCTTCGCTTTCGTCCTGAAGCAGCCGCGTAACAACCGACTTGCCTTCTTTCCTCAGCACTCCCGCACGTGCAAGTCCCTTCTTGCGCCCGGCTGGGTTATATCTGATCAATACAGGGAGCTCCGCTTCCCCTACATTGCCTTTTACGCCGTCCAAAATGCGGTTGGTTTTCAGTGCAAACCCCGTCGCAGGCACATCCCTTCCAAACTGGCGCAGCAAATTGTCGTACCGACCGCCGCTGCATACCGGGAAACCCAGCTCGGCTGCATAACCCTCAAACGTCATGCCGGTATAATAGGAAAAATCCCCAATCATGGTCAGATCGATCAGGACATGCTCGGATACCCCATATGCCTCAAGCACTTCCCATACTTTGCATAAATGGTTGATAGAATTGCGTGCAAGGTTATGCCCGCTCAGCTCTATGGCTTGATCGCAGATCTCTTTGCCCCCGCGCAGCCGCAATACGCCCTCCAGCTTCATTCGTTGTGAATCGGATATGTCAAGATCTTGAATGGCTTTGCGGAAGCCGACGTAGTCACGGTCCAGAAGCTGCTTTTTCAGTACTTGCTGCTCATGGTCATGGCTGCTTAGTACTTCCTCCAATAATCCGTTCAGAAAACCGACATGGCCCATCGCGATTTTAAACGTTGCGACTCCCGCCGCCTTCAGCGACTCAATAGCCAATGCCACAACCTCCGCATCAGCGTCCGGCGAGTCGTCTCCTACCAGTTCAACCCCCGTTTGGAAAAACTCAGCCTCTCGCCCCGCTTCCTCTTCGAATGCCCGGAACACATTGGCATGGTATGAAAGACGGATCGGCAGCGGCTCCTCCTTCAGCAAAGAGGATACCACCCGCGCGATTGGAGAAGTCATATCCGAACGAAGCACCAATGTGGTGCCGCGATGATTGAGAAGCTTAAACAGCTTCTGATCCGACGTGGAACTTGCGACGCCTACGGTATCGTAAAATTCCATGGTTGGCGTCATTATCTGCCGGTACCCCCATCGACTCATGCATTCAAGCACATTCCGCTCGATCATACGCAGCTTATCTACGGCATATGGCAGATAATCACGGACACCAACCGGCTTTTCAAAACCCTTTGGTTTCGACACACCCTTCACCCCACTCTATTCTTAGTTTATTTATATGTATATTTTATATTTTATCACATTAAAGTGCTACCTTGCTAACAAAGTAAAGAATAATGGTTATATTAACACGAAATGTAACCTTCGTCAACGATGCAGCATACGCATCCGCCCTCTTCACTTCACTTCCTTTATTCGCCTGATTTTCCTATCCTCATTGTATAATCTTTTTTCTAAGATGCCCAAAAAAACCGCCCGGCACAATTCCGGGCAGCTTCTACTTCATCAACAATCCTGCTGACACTCATTTTATTTTATAGTGAGGTTCGTTTGCGATCTTGCCGTCGGCGGCTTAAGGAAGAAGCCTGCTTACTCCGCAGGTTCGATCGATTTATCCGAATTCGCGGCAGGTTTCAATTCCCGCAGCGGATTACCGCCAACGAAAGCTCCGGCCGCCACATCCTTGTGAACTACTGCTCCTGCGGCGATAACCGCGCCGTCCCCAATGGTTACCCCGGGCAAAATCGTCGTATTAGCGCCTATCAGCACATTATTGCCGATGATCACCTCGCCAAGCCGATATTCATGAATCAAATATTCATGTGCCAAAATGGTCGTATTGTAACCGATAACCGAATTGCTGCCGATCGTGATTTTTTCCGGAAAAAACGCATCGACCATCACCATCAGGCCAAATGCCGTGTGCTCACCGACCTTCATGCCGAGCAGATGGCGATAGATCCAGTTTTTAACAGATAAAATCGGACAATAACGTGCCGTCTGGATACAAATGAAGTTTTTGACACCTTTCCAAGGGCTGACGGTTTTGTAGATTTGCCAAAGCGCGTTTGGCCCCTCTACCGGATACCGCGTCACTTTTCTCACAACGACTTACTCCTGTTCTAACAGCATATATAGATCACGTATATCCTGCAGCATATAGTCCGGTTTGTATTCCGTCAGTACGTCTTCGCCTTTTAATGACCAAGCTACCCCGGCCGACTGCACTCCTGCCGCTTTTGCCGACAAAATATCCATCGGGCTGTCCCCAACCATCAGTGTCCGGGAAGGCTCGGAGCCGATTTTCTCAACCGCTTTGAGGACCGGCTCAGCATGCGGCTTAGGATGATCCACATCATTCAGCGTGACGACGGCTCCCATATACTTTTGCAGGTCGAACATCTCCAGAACCCGGATTGTGCCGGGTTTATTTTTCGTTGTCACCACACCCAGACGAATGCCTTTGGCATGCAGCTGTTTCACAACTTCCTCAACACCCGGAAACAGCCGAACCATCGCATCATGATGTTCATCGTTATAGCCACGATAGGTTGCCATCAATGCCGTAATATCACCCATTCCGGAAAAATGCTGCAGCTGCTGCTCAAGCGTCGCCCCCATCTTCGGGATGATTTGCTCCCGGGTGAGCGGCTTAAGACTGTGTTTTTCCAGCACATGCATAAACGAGGTGATAATCAGTTCATTCGTATCAATGATCGTTCCGTCCAGATCAAAAAGTATGGTATCAATCATGCTGCAATTACTCCTTTTTGTCCTCCGCATCCACGGTTTCATGATCAGAAACTGATGGAGCCGGAGTTGTTTCCTCTTCTGCGGTATGCTCCTGAACTACCGTGTCAGGTACATGATCCGCACCCGCCTTCGTTGAATAAATCGGATCTAAGTAGCGGACCTCCGCTCTTCCGGTTGTACGGCGCACGATAATCATTGTGACAGCCACAATGACAATCAATATGGCGAGCAGCTGCGAAATACGTACATTGCCATACATCGGATCGAGTTCCCCTTGCTCGAAGCCCAGCCACACCATTGGCTGCCAGAGACCGTTGATCAGCGATGCCAGCCAGTTTGGACCGATAAAGGCCAGGGAGTCCGTGCGCACCGCTTCAATAAAGAACCGGCCGATCGAATACCAGATAAAGTAGGACAGAAACAGCTCGGCTGAACGCAAAAATCTCTGACGACGGAGAATGAACAGAATCAGGATGCCTACAAAACTCCATAACGATTCATATAAAAAGGTCGGGTGGTGGTAAACTCCCTGTACGTTCATTTGATCGACGATAAAATTAGGCAGGTGGAGTTTGTCCCGTAAAAAGATTTCACTTACTGGACCGCCGTAGGCTTCCTGGTTAACGAAGTTGCCCCAACGGCCGATCATTTGACCGGTCAACAAACCGGGGGCACAAATATCGGCAATCTGCCAAAAGTTATATCCTTTATAATGGAAGTAAATGATGGCGCAAATGATCGCACCGATTAAAGCACCGTAAATCGCAATACCGCCGTTCCAAATTTTGAATACATCCACCAGATGATCTTTATAGTCATCCCATTTGAACGCAACAAAATAAATACGCGCGCCAATAATAGCCGAAGGTACGCCTAGCAGCAGCAAGTCCATGAAAAATTCGGGCTCGATGCCAAATCGTTTGCCCTCACGGATTGCCAGCAAAAGCCCCGCCAGCGCTCCCAGCCCCAAAATCAGGCCGTACCAATGCACGGGCAAGGATCCAATCGAGAATGCGATCGGATTGAGAAGCAATGTGGCCATTTTTTCACTCTCCTAATCCATATCATCCATGTCTTCCGCAATCGTCGCGGTCAGTTTATTGGTAAACTGCAGGGCTGCGTTGAGACCCATTTGCTTCAAACGGTAGTTCATCGCAGCAACTTCGATAATAACGGCTAGGTTTCGTCCAGGACGAACAGGGATTGTCACGAGAGGAACATCCGTATCGAGGATTCTTGTCGTCTCCTCATCAAGGCCGAGACGGTCATATTGTTTGTCCTGCTGCCAAGCCTCAAGTTTGATGACCAGCGTGATACGCTTGTTGTTGCGGATCGCTCCTGCACCGAACAACGTCATCACGTTGATAATGCCCACGCCGCGGATCTCCAGCAGATGACGGATCAGTTCGGGTGCGGTACCGTGAAGCTGGCTGTCCGAGGTTTGGCGGATTTCGACCGCATCATCGGCAATCAAACGATGCCCTCTTTTGACGAGCTCCAACGCCGTCTCGCTTTTACCGATTCCGCTGCTGCCGGTAATCAGCATTCCGACACCATAAACATCACATAGTACGCCGTGGATGGTTGTCGTTGGCGCTAATTTTCTTTCCAAAAATCCGGTAATCCGGCTGAGCAAAATGGTCGTCGCCATACTGCTGCGCAGTACGGGAAGCTGTTTCTCCTGACTGATCTTGACGAGCTCCTCAGGCACATCCAGACCACGGGTAACCACGATGCACGGCGTCATTTCACCGCACAGCCGTTCCATGCGTTCCCGGCGTTCCTCGGGCTTGAGCATGCTAAAAAAGGCCAACTCCGTTCTTCCCAGCAGTTGAACCCTCTCTTGAGGATGGTACTCAAAATAACCGGCCATTTCCAACCCTGGTCGGTTCAAATCATCGGTTGTAATAATCCGCTTTAAGCCCTGCTCACCGGATATGACTTCAAGCTGAAATTGCTGTACTAATTCTGCCACTTTTACTTTTTTAGCCATTCGATGTCTCCCTTTCTGTCCGGTTGGCTCAGAATCCAGCCTTATGCTGTCCGAGACGATTCTTGCGAATCTAATGTAATCATCGTATAGGAAATTTCCAATGAATGCAATCTTAGCAGAGGAATAACCAGCATACTCCTAATAGAAAAACGGCGATCGAAGTAGGTTCATAGAGGAAGGGATGCATTTTATCCGCGATTTTTGCTTGTCATGTCAAAATGCGGGTTGCCATAGTTTCTACGCAGATTAAAAGCATAAGAAAAACGTCTATTGACGTACTATCACAGCAGACAGAACACCTTTAGCTGTAGTTTTTCTTGCGATATCAGGATGCGTTTTCCTCGAAGTTATACTTTTTGATATCTTAAGAAAAACGTCTATTGACGTACTATCACAGCAGACAGAACACCTTTAGCTGTAGTTTTTCTTGCGATATCAGGATGCGTTTCCCCCCGAAGTTATACTTTCTGATATCTTAAGAAAAACGTCTATTGACGTACTATCACAGCAGACAGAACACCTTTAGCTGTAATTTTTCTTGCGATATCAGGATGCGTTTCCCCCGAAGTTATACTTTCTGATATCTTAAAATAACCCCATAATCTTCAAAAAAGCCGCCCTTATGGGCGGCTTGATTTCAGGCATACCGCCTGGATTAGTCCGTCAACAATACATTCAATTCAGACTCTTTATCGAAGATATGAATTTTGTTCATATCGACCGCAAGGCGAACGCTGCTGCCTTCACGAGTATTGGAGCGTCCATCTACACGGGCGATAACTGTGTCGCTGCCAACGCCGCTCAGGTAGAGGAGCATTTCATGGCCTAGGTTTTCAGTTACATCTACATGGGAAGTAAAGATCGTGTTTGGAGAAGCTTCCATGAAGACAGGCTCTTCGTGGATATCTTCCGGACGTACGCCCATGATCACTTCTTTGCCGATATATCCTTTGCTTTTCAAAAGTTGTGCTTTGCCGCCTGGAACTTCAACGTCCAGTCCCTCGGAACGGAAACGTACAGAACCGTTGGACTCGGAAAGGGTACCTGCAATGAAGTTCATCGTAGGGGAACCGATAAAGCCGGCAACAAACAGGTTTCTAGGGCTGTTGTAAAGCTCTTCCGGAGAAGCAGCTTGTTGAATGATGCCGTCATGCATAACGACGATCCGATCACCCATGGTCATGGCTTCTGTTTGGTCATGTGTTACGTAGATGCAAGTCGTTTCAAGACGTTTAACCAATTTCGTGATCTCAGCGCGCATCTGACCGCGGAGTTTAGCATCCAAGTTGGAAAGCGGTTCGTCCATCAGGAAGACTTGAGGATCACGCACGATAGCGCGGCCCAAGGCAACACGTTGACGCTGACCACCGGAAAGTGCTTTCGGCTTACGGTCGAGCAAATGCTCGATATCGAGGATTTTGGCTGCTTCACGAACGCGTTTGTCAATTTCGTCTTTCTTTACTTTACGCAGTTTCAGACCAAATGCCATGTTTTGATATACGTTCATGTGTGGATACAAAGCGTAAGACTGGAATACCATCGCGATATCGCGGTCTTTAGGAGCGACGTCGTTCACGACGCGGTCACCAATGTAAAGTTTGCCCTCGGAGATCTCTTCCAGACCTGCGATCATACGGAGAGTCGTAGATTTACCGCAACCGGAAGGTCCTACCAGAACCAAAAATTCTTTGTCTTGAATGTCAAGGCTGATATCCTTAACCGTTGCTTTGTCGGAACCCGGATATTTTTTGAAAATATGCTCTAAACGTACACCTGCCATGAGATTTGCCCCCTTAAGTGCATATTATGAAATCGAATACATTTTTATAGTACTATAATAACTAACATATTAAAGACTGGCTATACACAAACTGCACAAAAAACCTATTTTCTTTTCGTTACTTTATACAATAACATGGCGAGCTTCACCAAAACCGCGTCACCAAAGCTTCTGACGTCCAGTCCGGTCTCCTGTTTGATTTTATCCAGACGGTATAAAAGTGTGTTTCTGTGAATATATAATCGTTTGGCCGTCTCGCTGACATTGCAATCGAGCTGAAAAAACGTTTCAAGCGTAGACAAAGTCTCATTGTCTGAAAATAACGCTCCGCAGTCTCCCGCCTGCTCCAAAAACAATTTGCGCTGGTCCAGCGGAATGCCGTAAATCAACTGTTCCAGCAGGAGCTCCCACGGAAAATGGACATGCTCCGCAACATGAAAGGTTCTGCCAAGAAAGATCGTCTTTCTAAGGAGGCTAACCGCAGAAGGAAGGGACTTCACCGGTAAAATAGAAGGCGCTACCGCCAAGTGAAAGGTACCGACCCATTCGTTAGCGATCAGCTCGTATAGCCCCAGGCAGAATGCTGACAGCATGTCGGTCTCCGATTCAGAACTATCATCGTCCTTTTCCTCGCCTGTACCAACGACCAGCTCCTTCCTGGCCAGTACAAGCCACTCATAACTCCGTAAAGGTACAAGTACCACATCCCCATCAAAATAGCTCCTTAACAGCTTTTTCAATTGGGTACGGCTGACATCGGCAGCATAGGCGCTTTCACATGTCAGCAAAAACGGTATCATCTCACCGGTCAACCGCCGCTTTAAATCCAGATCATCCGGAATTTCACTATCTCCCCGTTCCTGGTCCAACTGGTCTACGATCCAGGCTCCGAAACGGAGAATTTCGCTTTCCTCTTCAACCCCTACTGGAAGGGATTCATTGTCCTGAGGTTTAACTTGGGCAACCAATAGCTCGATCAGCTGCATGACCTCTATGCTGATTTCGCCCGCAGGAGCTTCCAGCGCGTAGACATGCCCTCCCTTCATATATAGGGGATACCAGATGCGGTCATCCACTACGACTGAAGCTTTCAGCTTGCAGTTAGAGCCATGACTTTGATCCATATCTCTGCCTTTCGATGACTCATGACACTCGGCTTGATCAAATACGATTTCGGACTGCTGTTTGGTCAACTGCTTAATGCGCAAAGGCGCTCCGACGATTTGCTCCAACTTGATACGTAATGTCTCCATCTCCACCATCGATGTCATCCACCACTTTGCCGTTTTTGTATATTATTTTATCATATCGCACGTCAAATTCCGAAAATCACTGATATTGCCTTTTTATCTTCACTCCGGGTCCAATACCTACTATCAACGATTCATTTTTCTGTATAAAAGGTCCAGCGGTTAACACTTTCCTATATCATAACAAAAAGACCATCAACCGTAACGGTTAATGGTCTTGGATGAGCCATGAAGGACTCGAACCTTCGACACCCTGATTAAAAGTCAGGTGCTCTACCAACTGAGCTAATGGCTCTTATACTGGTGGAGGCTGATGGATTCGAACCACCGAACTCGTACGAGAACAGATTTACAGTCTGCTGCGTTTGGCCACTTCGCTAAGCCTCCATATAAGGTGGCTCGGGACGGAATCGAACCGCCGACACGAGGATTTTCAGTCCTCTGCTCTACCGACTGAGCTACCGAGCCTTATAAGATAAAACGATGAAACTACTGAAATGAATGGCGGAACCGACGGGATTCGAACCCGCGATCTCCTGCGTGACAGGCAGGCATGTTAGGCCTCTACACCACGGTTCCGCATTATTCAGATGGTGCCGGCGAGAGGACTTGAACCCCCAACCTACTGATTACAAGTCAGTTGCTCTACCAATTGAGCTACACCGGCATATGATGGTGGAGGCTGAGGGGATCGAACCCCCGACCCTCTGCTTGTAAGGCAGATGCTCTCCCAGCTGAGCTAAGCCTCCGAAATGTTATGGTAGCGGCGGAGGGGATCGAACCCCCGACCTCACGGGTATGAACCGTACGCTCTAGCCAGCTGAGCTACGCCGCCATATTTATTATATCTTACGCAGTATACAGATGGCGGAGAGAGAGGGATTCGAACCCTCGCACCGCTTACGCAGTCTAACCCCTTAGCAGAGGGTCCCCTTATAGCCACTTGGGTATCTCTCCAAGCATATCGCTGTATACACTAAGACATTATATTCAAGTGATTTGATCACCTGAAAACTAGATACGAAACGTTTTGCGTTTTAATTCTCCGTAGCATTTCCCGGTTTTAAATCCCGGGTCCCCCGAAAAGTAATCGGAATTATCCGCGAAGCATACGCTTCACTTTTTGGGGTATTTTTTAGGATAAGCCCTCGACCGATTAGTATTGGTCAGCTCCATGCATTGCTGCACTTCCACCTCCAACCTATCTACCTCGTCGTCTTCAAGGGGTCTTACTAGTTGGGAAATCTCATCTTGAGGGGGGCTTCACGCTTAGATGCTTTCAGCGCTTATCCCTTCCGTACGTAGCTACCCAGCCATGCTCCTGGCGGAACAACTGGTGCACCAGCGGTACGTCCATCCCGGTCCTCTCGTACTAAGGACAGCTCCTCTCAAATTTCCTACGCCCACGACAGATAGGGACCGAACTGTCTCACGACGTTCTGAACCCAGCTCGCGTACCGCTTTAATGGGCGAACAGCCCAACCCTTGGGACCTACTTCAGCCCCAGGATGCGATGAGCCGACATCGAGGTGCCAAACCTCCCCGTCGATGTGGACTCTTGGGGGAGATAAGCCTGTTATCCCCAGGGTAGCTTTTATCCGTTGAGCGATGGCCCTTCCATGCGGTACCACCGGATCACTAAGCCCGACTTTCGTCCCTGCTCGACTTGTAGGTCTCGCAGTCAAGCTCCCTTCTGCCTTTGCACTCTTCGAATGATTTCCAACCATTCTGAGGGAACCTTGGGGCGCCTCCGTTACTCTTTAGGAGGCGACCGCCCCAGTCAAACTGCCCACCTGACACTGTCCCCGCACCGGATCACGGTACCAGGTTAGAACCTAGATACGATCAGGGTGGTATCCCAACGGCGCCTCCACCTAAGCTGGCGCTCAGGCTTCAAAGGCTCCCACCTATCCTGTACAGATCGTACCCAAATCCAATATCAAGCTGCAGTAAAGCTCCATGGGGTCTTTCCGTCTTGTCGCGGGTAACCTGCATCTTCACAGGTATTAAAATTTCACCGGATCTCTCGTTGAGACAGCGCCCAAGTCGTTACGCCATTCGTGCGGGTCAGAATTTACCTGACAAGGAATTTCGCTACCTTAGGACCGTTATAGTTACGGCCGCCGTTTACTGGGGCTTCGGTTCACAGCTTCGGATTACTCCTAACCGCTCCCCTTAACCTTCCAGCACCGGGCAGGCGTCAGCCCGTATACTTCGCCTTACGGCTTCGCACAGACCTGTGTTTTTGCTAAACAGTCGCTTGGGCCTTTTCACTGCGGCCCCCTCGTGCTATTCACACTACCGGGGCACCCCTTCTCCCGAAGTTACGGGGTCATTTTGCCGAGTTCCTTAACGAGAGTTCTTCCGCGCGCCTTAGAATTCTCTTCTCGCCTACCTGTGTCGGTTTGCGGTACGGGCACCTTCACCTGGCTAGAGGCTTTTCTTGGCAGTGTGAGATCATGACCTTCGGTACTGTAATTTTCCCTCCCCATCACAGCCCAGCCTTATCGATGTGCGGATTTGCCTACACATCAGCCTCACTGCTTGGACGAGCATCCATCAGCTCGCGTCACTACCCTCCTGCGTCACCCCATCGCTCGTAGCGGTTTACGGTGGTACAGGAATTTCAACCTGTTGTCCTTCGACTACGCCTTTCGGCCTCGCCTTAGGTCCCGACTTACCCTGAGCGGACGAGCCTTCCTCAGGAAACCTTGGGCTTTCGGCGGATCAGATTCTCACTGATCTTTTCGTTACTCATACCGGCATTCTCACTTGTATACGCTCCAGCGCTCCTTACGGTACACCTTCAACGCTGCATACAACGCTCCCCTACCCCTGATACTTGCGTATCAAGCCATAGCTTCGGTGGTGTGTTTAGCCCCGTTACATTTTCGGCGCAGAGTCACTCGACCAGTGAGCTATTACGCACTCTTTAAATGGTGGCTGCTTCTAAGCCAACATCCTGGTTGTCTGTGCAACTCCACATCCTTTCCCACTTAACACACACTTGGGGACCTTAGCTGATGGTCTGGGCTGTTTCCCTTTTGACAATGGATCTTAGCACTCACTGTCTGACTCCCGGAACTAAGTCTATGGCATTCGGAGTTTGACTGAGCTTGGTAACCCTTGCGGGCCCCGCACCCAATCAGTGCTCTACCTCCACGACTCTTCTTTCCGAGGCTAGCCCTAAAGCTATTTCGGGGAGAACCAGCTATCTCCGAGTTCGATTGGAATTTCTCCGCTACCCCCACCTCATCCCCGAATTTTTCAACATTCGTGGGTTCGGGCCTCCAGTGCGTGTTACCGCACCTTCACCCTGGACAGGGGTAGATCACACGGTTTCGGGTCTACGCCCACGTACTAAGTCGCCCTATTCAGACTCGCTTTCGCTGCGGCTACGGCTTCTCACCTTAACCTTGCACGGGAACGTAACTCGCCGGTTCATTCTACAAAAGGCACGCCATCACCCCTAAAATGGGCTCTGACTTCTTGTAAGCACACGGTTTCAGGTTCTATTTCACTCCCCTTCCGGGGTGCTTTTCACCTTTCCCTCACGGTACTGTTTCACTATCGGTCGCTAGGGAGTATTTAGCCTTACCAGATGGTCCTGGCAGATTCATACGGGGTTTCACGTGCCCCGCACTACTCGGGATCCGTCTCGGAGGGAACAGACTTTCGGTTACAGGGCTTTTACCTTCTATGCCGGGCCTTTCCAGACCTCTTCGCCTAACCTGTTCCTTTGTAACTCCATGTGAGACGTCCCACAACCCCGGCCAGCAAGCTGACCGGTTTAGG
>NZ_AP025343.1:7100000-7155000 GCF_021654775.1 Paenibacillus azoreducens
GCTCGACTTGCATGTATTAGGCACGCCGCCAGCGTTCGTCCTGAGCCAGGATCAAACTCTCCAAGAAAGTTGATATAGCTCATTTTGAATCTGACGAGAAATTAATTCTCATTTGCTCGATCATCGGTTCAGACAGTTGTCATGAACCCGACAATCTCGCATTTCGGTTTCGTTACCGAAACCTTTATCTCACTCGTTGTTCAGTTTTCAAAGATCAAAATCTTTCATTTTTCGTTACCGCCGTTTAGCTCAGCAGCAACTTTTATAATATATCATGTTGCCCTTCATTTCGTCAAGTGCTTTTTTTCTAAAAACTTTTTTCAAGTTTTTGCTTATCAATTTGACAAGCTTGTACCTTCCTTAAAGGGACGAGATATAATGTACCACAGGATATAGAGCTACGTCAACTACCCCATCAAAGATAATTTTAATCCGTATAATAAGGCCACTCCGGGCAAGCCTAATACTGTCACCGTACCCACTGTCGTCGGGTTCAGGGGAATATACACCTCCGGGATGAGCCCTGAGAAATTAACTATATACAACCCCAATGCAGCAAGTACCAAATGGGTGCCGAATGCCGTCAACCAGCCAAAGCCGATTTTTTTTCGAACCACGATCATCAAAAGCAGCAGTAAAGACACTGCCATGATTCCAATAGCTGCTAACTTCATTTTTCATCCCCTCCTCATTTAGGAACTCCCGGTCTTTATGCTTCAGCGCTATGATGAAGCGGAAGCCGCATCGAATTAATCTTCAGGCGTTTCGCTGCCTTCAGATGCATTTGGTATTTAAGCTCCGCAGCTTCAAGCATATAGATCGCATAATCAATCTGCTCTTCCCCCACAGCTTCTTCAAAATAATGCCGCGCCCGCTCCCACTCCGATTGGGCCTTCATTACATCCATATAGACTTCAAGCTCTTCTTCCCGCGCTTCTTTTGCCTTCCACACCAAATCTTTCGAAGTTTTGTTCCCGAACCACCGCATATTCCATCCCCCGATTCGTAAAATGATCCCGCCTTGGCGCACTTCCATTTTCATTCATACGATCCGGAGGACAAACTTAGAACATCAAAATGATATTTCGTATTACGCGCACTTCCAACTGCTATACAGCAGCGTTGCATGGTGACGGTTCACCTTTTCACATTCCACAGGAAGAGATGTCGATCAACGGCGAGGAATGTATAGTATATTTCCATGCTCCAAGATTGCTCTCCAGCGGATTCTTATAAATACAAAAAAAGGAGCCCCGTCGGGACTCCCTTAAGATATTACTTATTTTTGCTGATAAGCTTAACATGATATCAATTTAACTGACGCCGTCCTTCCAGCGCTTTGGATAACGTCACTTCATCCGCGTATTCCAAATCCCCGCCTACCGGCAATCCATGCGCAATCCTGGTAACGGTGAGCTCAAACGGGCGGACAAGCCGCGAAATATACATTGCCGTCGCTTCGCCTTCAATATTAGGATTGGTCGCCAATATAAGCTCTTTCACGCGTTCATCGCTAAGACGCGTCAGCAGCTCTTTCAGCCGGATATCATCCGGTCCTACCCCTTCCATTGGCGAGATTGCGCCTTGCAGAACATGGTAATAACCGTTAAATTCCTTGGTACGCTCCATGGCAACAAGATCTTTGGGGTCCTGTACCACGCAAATAATGGATGAATCGCGCGTTTTGTCCTGGCAAATACGGCAAGGATCGGTGTCCGTGATATTGCAGCAAACGGAGCAGTAATGGAGATTCCGCTTCACGCTGACGAGCGCCTTGGCAAAATCAATCACGTCGTCTTCCTTCATATTCAGCACATGAAAAGCCAGACGGGCCGCAGTCTTCGGCCCGATGCCCGGCAGTCGTGTAAATGCGTCGATCAGCTTAGAGATCGGTTCGGGATAATACAAAATGCAGGACTCTCCTTCTGCTTAAAATTAGAACAAGCCCGGAATTTTCATGCCGCCTGTAAATTTGCCCATATCCGCGTTAGCGATTTCGTCTGCCTTAGTCAACGCGTCGTTAACGGCTGTCATGACCAGGTCCTGCAGCATTTCCACGTCATCCGGATCAACAGCTTCCGGTTTAATGGTTACAGACAGCAATTTCTTATGACCGTTCATTTCCACAGTAACGACGCCGCCGCCGGAGGTGCCTTCTACCTTTTTATCAGCAAGCGCTTCCTGGGCTTTCAACATTTGCTCTTGCATTTTTTTCACTTGCTTCATCATTTGGTTCATATTATTCATAAGTATCGTCTCCTTTTTTAGCTTTAGACGCACTATAAAGTGCGGATTAATCCTTTATGATTACGAGATCTTCTCCAAATATTTGGAGCGCCTCATCAATCCATGGCTTCGCGTTCGGATCTTTGCCCTCATGCTCATGCTCCAGCTTCAGTTCCTCTTTCTGCTGGGGACCTGCCCCTTCCAGAGCATCCGTCCAATCCTTTTGCATCATCGTGACCAGACGATAAGGTTTGCCGAGCTTCTCTTGCAGCACGCCCTCGATGACCTGCTTATTAGCCGGCTTTTCGGTCGTCTCGCGGTGAATATTGTTTTTAAAAGCAACCAGGATGGTATCTTCCAGCACCGATACTGGATCCCCGTCCATGAACCAAGCGTGAACGGTAACCTTCTCGTCTTTGACGCCTTGAAGAATCTGTCCCCATTGCCGCTGTATTTCCACAAATTCGGGGCTGCTCTTATGAGCCAGAAATTCCCGCAGATTAGCCGGGATTTTGGCAGCCGAGGAAACACGTTGCGCGGGAGCGCTATGGGACTGCCGGGCAGATCCCCCTGCAGAAGCGCCTGCCTGCACCGAGCCGCTTTGAACAAGTTTCTCGAGCTTCTTTTCCAGGGCGGCCACCTGGCGTTTAAGCTGATTTACTTCCGTAGAATCCGCAGGGGCTGCCGTTTGCTGCTGCGCTTGGGATTGTTCATGCCCCGCGAAAGCTCCTTGCGGAGTATTGCAGAGCTTCAAGAGCGCCACCTCAAACAGCGTCTGCGGCTGGGAAGCGTATTTCATCTCGCTTTGATAGTGATTCAAGGTGTCAATCATATAAAAAAGCTGCTGTCTGGAAAAAGAAGCCGCGATTTCCTTATATTCTTCCGGGTGCAGTACCCGGTCCGTCAACTGATCAGCGTTCGGAATCATTTGAATCATCAGAAGATCACGGAAGTAGTACAGGAGGTTCTCCATGCATTTATCGGCGCTTTTCCCCTCCTGCATGAAATCTTCCACCATTTGCAGCACCAGGCCCGCATCGCCCTTTCGGATAGCCTCAGCCAGTCTGCCGAATTGTTCGGAGGCAATCCCTCCGGTCATACTCAGCACCTGTTCATAGGATACATGACCACCCGTAAAGGATGCAATCTGATCCAAAATACTTAAGGCATCCCGCATGCCCCCGTCGGACAAACGAGCTATATATTGAAGCGCCTCATTATCGGCTTCCATTCCTTCTTCTTGCGCAATTTGCCGAAGCCGCTGCGTCTGCTCTTCCAAGGAAACTCTGCGAAAATCAAAACGTTGACAGCGGGAAATGATGGTCGCCGGCAGCTTATGGGGCTCCGTAGTCGCCAAAATAAACATCACATGCGGAGGCGGCTCCTCCAGTGTCTTAAGCAGAGCATTAAATGCTTCTGTCGTCAGCATGTGCACTTCGTCGATAATATACACCTTTTGCCTAACTTCCGTTGGCGCGTATTTCACTTTCTCACGCAAATCACGGATTTCTTCCACGCCCCGGTTGGATGCGGCATCGATCTCCTGCACGTCCATCACCGCGCCGGCCGTAATTCTCTTGCACGCCTCGCATTCATTGCAGGGTTCGATTGCCGGACCGCGTTCGCAGTTAACCGCTTTGGCCAATACTTTGGCCGTCGTTGTCTTACCGGTTCCTCGCGGACCGCTGAACAGGTAAGCATGGGAAACCCGCTGTTCGCGAATGGCGTTCTGCAGCGTTTGAATAATATGCTGTTGTCCAACCATGTCCTGAAACGACTGCGGCCGCCAGGCACGGTAGAGCGCTACATGTTTCACTTGCTATACCCTCTTTCAACTTCCACTTGCGTGCATGTTTGTCGCTTCATCATTATACTATAATCCGCCGCCAGACAAAACGTCTATCAGCAGCGCTTCAAAAAAACAAAAAGCATCTTTGCCGATAAGGCAAAGATGCTGATTTTCAGAAGTTATACCGCGCACCTGTTATTGATAATTGCGATCCAAGCGGCACCCCTGAGTAACAACTCGGGCTAGGCTGCCCTCCGGCACAAGAGCGGACTTGCTTATGGCTGCTTCCTTCCGGACCTGACCAGGTTCACAAGTGCTCATTGCGGAGGACCCAGCCGTCAACATTGCACTCAGGGACCAAACCTCACATCGGCAAAACCTCTAAACAGGAATTAAACCTCGCTACAGCGGATTGCGAGTTACAGGGCACCGCTACCTCCCCGTCTAGCGCGGTATAACATAGTATAGACGATTTGCTGCAAAAGTGCAACCAATGTCAATTGTTAACAGAAATCGCGCCGCCTTCATCTTCTGTTGTTTCCACCCCGAATTCTTGTTGCTGCAAATATGTGAAGAAAAGACATATTGCGGCGCTTATGATGCCTGCTGCGATATCGATTCCGATCATCTTGCCGGGCAGCGGATAAACCCACTCGACGACGCATGCCGATAGCATGGCCCACACAAGCGTAAATGTGATCCAGAACACGTCTGGATTCAGATCCTTTTTTCGTAATAATTCCAGTATAATCATGCCAACCAAAGCGCAACCTACCACTATCAGGCTAAGCCATGCAAGTTGAATACTTGTTAAAATCGGCCAACCCCAAGCCGGAAAGGACTTTGCCCCAATCTGGAAAGCTCCATATACGAAACCTGCAACAATAAAGGTTGAAGCGACTGTGATCAGAACTTCACCTATGACGTTTCGCACTTCTCTATCCGAAACCTGCTCCCCCTCCATTTTCAAGCGCTGCGGTCTGCGATGGCTCCATTCTCCGAATACGGCAAATAACGATCCCAGCACAAGCGTTGCTCCAACGACCGAAATCGGCAGCTCGCCTTTCAGAATATGCCATAGAAATCCGAGGCTAAGCATCAACAATTTTTCTATCATTGCCCGGAAACTCCATTTCCTTCAAAGCCCATTTCAAAATCTAGGTTAACCGGCTCATCAGGCAATTGACTATTATCTACTACGCTTCCGGTTGTCGGCACAGACTGATCCACAATATCAAAGCGGATACCATCTAGCCATACCTTGCCCGGACCGCTTAACAGTACGCCAAATGCAACTGCTTCGGCATAAGGCGGAATGTCGAGCACAACTTCATATTGGCCCCACGCCGTCGTCCCCGAAACGGGGCGATCACTCATATTATCAAAATTTAACGGCACCTCATCTTTGCCATCTACGCGCATCCATAATCCAGAACAATCCTTCACATTTTCCGTCTTTAGAAACCCGGATAATCGGAGGCGCTGACCGGCGTATTTTCCTGGTTTGAACATCTGCATCAATGTGCAGAATCCTTGGGGATCCGCATCATCAGCCCCCCGAACCATCCCGGAGGCTTTCCCCCGATGGACATGGATTGGGTCTATGTTTACTTGATACTGATGAGTATACACTCCGGAAATCATCCATCCCTTAGGAGCCGCCTGCCTTTTAATAAGCTGAGCTTCCTTGTTTTCTTCGAAATCTTTCATTCGGTTCTCCTCCTTAGCACGCCTGAAGCATCGGAATCCTTTGCGATATTCATTCGGGGTCATGCCATACAATTGCTTGAAGGAACGGGTAAAAGAATCTTGTCCGGAAAAACGGTATTCCAGCGCGATGTCCAGAATCCGTTTATTCGTCGACAAAAGCTCTACCGCCGCTTCCGCCAGCCGGCGTTCCCGTAAATACACGGCAGCATTCAGACCGATGTGGCGACGGAACACCCGATGGAAATGAAAGCGGGATACAGAGCAGTATTCAGCGATGTCGGCAACATCCACATCTTCTCTCATATGCCTTTCGATGTAGGCGACTGCATCCTTAACCCATTGTTCATGCTCCCGCCACATAACAATCCTCCGTTCTTCCTTCGTCTTTTGCTTGTTTCGTCTTTCCAGTATTAACCCCGATTGATTCTATCCTATCGCATTCACCGAATTTCGTTTTGACATTTTGTGCGATTTAGGCGCGATCAAAAAAATAATAGACCATTAGATATTTTTGATCGCGCCTAGAAAAGATGGTTTAAGAGCCTGCTCGAACCCAGACACAAAAAATGGACCCCCTAGGCCGTTGCCAGCAAGGGAGTCCATATTTATAAGCAGATGTATTAGATACCGTATTTCTTCTTAAATCTATCAACACGGCCGCCGGCGTCAACAAATTTCTGTTTGCCTGTAAAGAATGGATGGCAGTTGGAGCAAATCTCAACGCGCAGATCCTCTTTTACGGAACCTGTTTCGAACGTATTTCCGCAAGCACATGTTACGGTAGTTACGTGGTATTTTGGTTGAATTTCTTGTTTCATGTCTTTCACCTCTTTTTGCCCTGAGTCTCATGCGTACACAGAGTTATATAATGACACAATAAATATATTATAACAGGGACAAACACAATAATCAATGTATTGTTGAAAAGTTTAATCCCTTGCGAGCACGGGCTTTTTCGGTCTTCTATGGCCTACAGGCGGCACGTGGGTATAAGAACCAATGACGACATCCGGGAGTTCAGCCTGGAATATCTCAATCATTTGCTTCATGCCCAAAATATCCCCTTTAGCCGGTGGAATCAACTCGAGATAGCTTTCCGGATCGATGTTCAAATTACGCATCTGGATCAACTTCAGCCCGGTGCGGCGTACAAATTCGATCATCGCTTCAATCTCTTCCTCACGGTCGGTAACCCCAGGGAATATGAGGTAATTAATCGATGTATATACCCCTTGATCGGAAGCATATTTCAAGGATTTCTCCACATTGGCAAGCGTATATTTGCGCGGCTTGTAATAAGCATTGTAATGATCATCAAGAGCGCTGATCGTGCTTACGCGCATCAAATCAAGACCCGCATCAACGATGCCGCGGATAAAATCGGTTAAGCCGGCATTGGTATTAATGTTGATATATCCCATGTCGGTCACGGAACGAACCTCGCGCATTGCCTCAATAATGATTTTAGCCTGCGTCGAAGGTTCGCCTTCACAACCCTGTCCAAAGCTGATGATCGAATCCGGTGTTTTGAGATGTTCAAGCATGATCTGGACAAGCTCTTCCACCGTCGGTTTAAAGTTCATGCGCGTTTGCGGAGCCACAAATCCGCTGTCATCAGGCTGCTCGGAAATACAGCCGAAACAGCCTGCATTGCAGGAATAGGATACTGGAACCGCACCTTCCCAACGATTTAAAAAGGTATTGGAAGCCGTAAGGCACTCATAACCTAACGCGCAGTTTGACAGATGTTCATACAGGCGGTTATTCGGGTATTTTTCGATCAGCCGCTTGACGCCAAGCTTCAGTTCCTTCAAATCGCAATTCAGCGGGTTCCATTTTTCGGGATCATCGGAAAGGCGGGCTGTTGTATAGAAACGCCCATCCTTCCACACCACCGCAGAATATCCGAATAACGGCAGTTTATATTCTTTATCCGTTTTCACATATCCAGGCAGACACAACCGGGTAAATCCTTGCGGAAGGAGCGCGCCAACAGCCTGCGCATCGCTAGGCATCGACATCATCTCCCCGGTTTCAGGGTCCATGCCGATCGCACGCGTGTTTGGAAGTCCAACCAGCGTAGCCCCGTCAGGCAGTGGTATCAGTTCATCCTCCAAGATTTCTACGATCATATCGCCGCTGCGGGCAAGCCCATAAAGCGAAGGATGATCGAATACATTGCCTTTCTCATCTGCATATACCAGGTACATGATGGTTCTCCTCTTTGTTCGTAAAAGTTGTTAAGTAAGCGGTACGGAGGCTGCGGCAGTTCTCGTCGTCCGTCTGTTGCCGCCGTTTTGGCTGCCCGATCCCTTGCCGTTTGAACTTGCGCTTGCATTGACGTCAAAGGATGCCAAAAATTCCGCATTGGTCTTGCAATCCCGCAGCTTCTTTAAGAAGCCTTCTACAAAATCAGCCGATTCATTCATGTTTTTGCGGATCGCCCAAATGGTATCAAGTTCTTCCTTCGTTAAGAGCACTTCTTCACGCCGTGTGCCTGAACGACGGATATCGATCGCAGGGAAGATTCGGCGCTCGGCCAGCTTGCGATCCAGATGCAGCTCCATGTTGCCCGTCCCCTTGAACTCCTCGTAAATGATATCATCCATCCGCGAGCCCGTATCAATCAGCGCCGTTGCCAAAATCGTCAGACTGCCGCCTTCTTCCACATTCCGGGCCGATCCGAAAAAGCGCTTGGGACGATGGAATGCAGCCGGATCGATACCGCCGCTTAACGTACGTCCCGATGGCGGAATAACCAAATTATAGGCACGCGCTAAACGGGTAATGCTATCCATTAATATCACAACATCCTTCTTATGCTCCACCAGACGAAGCGCGCGTTCCAGAACCAGCTCAGCTACTTTGATATGGTTCTCCGGCAATTCATCAAATGTTGAAGCAACCACTTCTCCTTTAACAGAACGCTGCATGTCCGTCACTTCTTCGGGACGTTCATCAATAAGCAGTACAAATAGTTCAATTTCGGGATTGTTGGTAGAGATGCTGTTGGCAATTTCCTTTAAGAGGAGCGTTTTACCTGCTTTCGGAGGTGCAACGATCAAACCGCGCTGTCCCAAACCGACGGGAGCAAGCAAGTCCATAATTCGGGTAGACAAATGGTTGGGGGATGTTTCAAGCACAAGTTTCTTTTGCGGAAAGAGAGGCGTAAGCGCAGGGAAGTGAAGACGTTCCGCAGCGGTTTCCGGGTTTTCTCCGTTGACCGCATTCACTTGCAGCAGACCAAAGTACCTTTCATTTTCTTTCGGTGCCCGGCATTTCCCTGAGACCAGATCTCCTGTCCTTAAATCAAACTTGCGAATCTGCGAGGCTGAAATATAAATATCCTCCGTACTCGGCAAGTAGTTGATTGGACGCAGAAAACCGTATCCTTCAGGAAGGATTTCCAAAACACCCTCCATGAACATGAGTCCGCTATGCTCTGCCTGTGCCCTCAGAATGGCAAAAATCAGTTCTTTCTTCTTCAGCTGCCCGTAGTACGGAATTTGATATTTCTTTGCAAGCTTGTACAGATCGGTCAGCTTCATTTCTTCCAAATCGGCAATTTGCAAATCCATGTAATAACCACCTATTCAATTTTATAAGTGCAATCTAACTAAAACCATGTTTGTTTCTATAAGTCTATGAAAAATCCTTATTAGGATAGCATTACCCAAATTAGAAGGAGATATGCAATTTGCCGTAAAATCAAGTTTCCGGCAGTAAACCTATCCCCTTCATTGTAACGGTTTATTCCTGTTCACGCCACACATCCGCACCCAGCATACGAAGGTTAGGTACCAGATGGTCATACCCCCGGTCGATGAATTCAACACCGGTAACTTCCGTTATGCCTTCCGGAACGGTAAGTCCGGCAATGACAAGCGCAGCCCCGGCGCGAAGATCCGTCGCCTTAACCTTGGCCGCATTCAACCGGCTGCGTTCAATAATGGCCGACCGGCCTTCCACTCGGATTTTGGCGCCCATGCGCACAAGCTCCGGCACATGCTTAAAGCGGTTGCTGTATACGAAATCGCTCAATACGCTAACGCCTTCCGCTTGCGTCAGCAAACTGGTCATCGGCGATTGTAAATCCGTAGCAAATCCTGGATAAATCAGTGCTTTCACGTCGACATGCCCATATTGCTGCTGACCGATAACACGAATGCTCTCATCCAGCTCTTCGATACCAACCCCCATTTCGATGAGTTTGGCCGTAAGCGCCTCAAGATGTTTAGGAATAATATTATCGATGAGAACATCACCGCGGGTAGCGGCAGCGGCAATCATATAAGTACCTGCCTGAATTCTGTCTGGGATAATGGAGTGGCGGCAGCCGTGCAGTTCGGAAACACCTTCAATCCGGATGGTCTCCGTGCCTGCCCCTTTAATGACGGCCCCCATGGAATTGAGAAGAGTTGCTACATCTATAATCTCAGGCTCTTTGGCCGCATTTTCGATAATTGTGGAGCCTTTGGCTTTTGAGGCCGCCAGCATAATGTTAATAGTCGCGCCTACGCTGGCTACGTCCAGGTAGATTTTGGCGCCCTTCAGCTCCTTGGCATGAAGGTGAATCGCCCCATGCTCATTGGTCACCGTTGCGCCCAATGCTTCAAATCCCTTAATGTGCTGATCAATTGGACGGGGTTCGAAATTGCATCCCCCGGGAAGGCCGATCACCGCTTCCTTGAAACGGCCAAGCATGGCGCCCATCATGTAGTAGGAAGCTCTCAGCTTTTTGACAGGGCCGTTCGGCATCGGAATCGCCTTAATATCGGAAGGGTCGATTTGCATCTGGTTTTCCTTCCAACTCACTTTACCTCCAAGTTCCTCCAAGATCTCGGCATAGACCGCCACATCGCTCAGAAGCGGCAGGTTATCTAGCACGACTTCGGACTCAGCCAGAATCGTGGCAGGAATCAAGGCAATTGCGCTGTTTTTGGCTCCGCTGATTGTTACGGTACCATGTAGTGGGCGCCCACCACTAATCATCAATTTTTCCATACGTTTCAGGTTCCCCCCACATACTTCGCAGCAGCAACATCGTCTGGTGCCAATTTTGGTGTATGAAATGGAAAAACACCGGCTAAGCGGTGTGCCTCCATTCCAACCTATATGATTGGACAGCCCACGCCAGGGCTGTCCACTTTCCTATCATAGGAATTAAATTCTTGAGTGCAGAAATGCACGGAATGTAAAAAATCGTTTTATGCTTTGTTGTTAGAACCGAATTCGCGGATTTTTCCGATAACCGTTGCTTTAATTGCATCGCGGCCTGGAACGATATATTTACGTGGATCATAAGCATCCGGTTTAGCAGCAAGCACTTCGCGAACGACTTTCGTAAACGAGATTTGGTTCTCCGTGTTTACGTTGATTTTGGATGTACCCAAAGAAATGGCTTTTTGAATGTCATGTGTAGGAATGCCTGTACCGCCATGAAGCACGAGCGGGATATTCGTTGCATCTTTGATTTCTTCCATTTCTTTGAATCCAAGGTTTGGTTCGCCTTGGTAAGGACCATGTACGGAACCAAGCGCAGGCGCAAGCGTATCGATGCCTGTTTCTTTGACGATACGGATGCAGTCTTCAAGTTTAGCATACATGATGCCGCCGACAACATCGTCTTCCTGTCCGCCGACAGTACCTACTTCAGCTTCAACGGAAACGCCTTTGGAATGAGCATATTCAACCACTTTTTTGGTGGTTTCGATGTTGTGCTCAATCGGGCTATGGGAATCGTCGATCATAACGGAAGTGAATCCGGCATCGATCGCTTCTTTACATTTTTCAAAACTGGAACCATGGTCCAAATGAATGGCTACAGGAACCGTGATTTTCATATCTTCGATAAGGCCCTCAACCATTTTTACTACCGTATAGAAACCGCTCATATGACGAGCAGCACCTTCGGATACACCGAGAATTACCGGAGATTTTTCTTCTTCAGCGGCACTAAGAATCGCTTGAGTCCATTCAAGGTTGTTGATGTTGAATTGACCCACAGCGTATTTTCCTTCCAGCGCTTTGTTTAACATGTCAGTCATGGATACCAATGGCATGGTTTCAATCCTCCTAGGTTTGTTTTTGTCTCTGGTTTTAAGCCGACTTCTCTCACTTCGGAATTATTATACCACATCATGTTATAAATACTAAACAAGCATTTGAAAATAAGCTGTGCCCTATGATACAGGAAACAAAAAAAGAATTCTGCCTAAGCAGAATCCTGGTCTGTCACCCATATTGCACTGGGTTATGTTTGAGCTGCATATTTACCGCAACGCGCATTTCGTCAATGTCAAACGGTTTGGTAAAATGCATTAAAGCTCCGAGCTCGGTGGCTTCCTTAATCATATCGAGCTCTCCGTAGGCGGTCATCATAATGACTTTGATGGCTGGGTTCATTTCCTTGATATGTTTCAGAATTTCCAGCCCGTCCATACCTGGAATCTTCATATCAAGCAGAACCAGATCGGGCGCATCGTTTTCTACGATTTCGAGCGCGATTTTTCCATTGGCTGCCTGGTATGTCGTATAACCCTCGCTGCTGAATACTTCCATTAATAATATCCGTATTCCGTTCTGGTCATCGACAATCAAAACCTTCTTCTTATCCACTTAAGCAAACCTCCCCACATCAGCCTGACCCTGCCTATTCTAAATCCGCACTTCATGCTAAATAACACATACATATCCAGTTTATGTTATTCGCCCTCTAGTTACGAATTCCTGCTGCTGCATAAAAATGAAAAAAGGACCCGGAAAAGGCCCTTTTTTTAAGAATATAGAATATCTATAAGTTTTTAGGGTCCCCGCAAAGTATTTGGAATAAGCATCAAAGCATAAGCTCCACTCCGTACTTTTGCTCCGCAAAAGCGCCCCTCTTTGAGAGGCGCCCTCACTTCTTTCCGATACTCTTTGTGGGGTTATTTCACAAATGGCGAATTATATCGTTTTATGCGCAATCGATGCTTTGACGAATTCGCGGAACAACGGTTGCGGACGGTTTGGACGGGAAGTGAATTCCGGATGGAATTGCACGGCCAGGAACCAAGGATGGTCCGGAAGCTCCACGATCTCAACCAGGCGGCCGTCCGGGGAGGTACCGGAAATGCGCAGACCCGCTTTCTCAATCGCTTCACGGTATTGGTTGTTGAACTCGTACCGATGACGGTGTCTTTCGTACACAAGCTCGTCATTGTAGCATTTCATTGCCAGCGAGCCTTCAACCAGCTTGCATGGATACAGGCCGAGGCGCATCGTGCCGCCAAGATCTTCGATATCCTTTTGCTCAGGCAGCAGGTCGATAACCGGATACGGAGTAGCCGGGTTGATCTCCGAGCTGTTGGCGTCGTCCATACCCAAGACGGAACGGGCATATTCGATGACCGAAACCTGCATGCCAAGGCAAATGCCGAAGAACGGAATTTGCTTCTCGCGCGCATAACGAATGGCGGAAACCTTGCCTTCGATGCCGCGGTCCCCGAATCCGCCCGGAACGAGAATGCCGCCTACTCCGCCCAGCAGCTCGTTGACGTTTGCATCGGTAACTTCCTCTGCATTGACCCAGCGGACTTTCACATCTGCGTTAGCTTCAAATCCGGCATGGGAAAGCGACTCAACCACACTCAAATAAGCATCATGAAGTGCGACGTATTTGCCGACAATGGCAATCTCCACCGTTTTTTCAAGTTTGCTGATCCGGTCTACTAAGCTTTCCCATTCGGTCATATCCGGTTTTGGCGTCGTCAGCTTCAGGTAGTTTACAACGATTTCATCCAGACCTTCGTCGCGCAGGTTCAGCGGAACCTCATACAAGGTCGAGGCGTCGCGGCATTCTACAACCGCATTTTCATCGATATCGCAGAAGAGGGCGATTTTGGCCTTCATGTCGGCCGACAATTCATGCTCCGTACGGCATACGATCACGTTCGGCTGAATGCCGATGCTGCGCAGTTCCTTTACGCTGTGTTGGGTGGGTTTTGTTTTCACTTCACCCGCAGCTTTAATGTAAGGAATCAGCGTCACATGGATGTACATCACATTTTCCCGGCCGATTTCGCTTTTGATTTGACGAATGGCTTCGAGGAAAGGCAAGCTTTCGATATCGCCTACCGTACCGCCGATTTCGGTAATGACCACATCGGATCCCGCTTCGCGGCCCGCACGGAATACACGCTCTTTGATTTCATTGGTAATATGAGGAATAACCTGTACAGTGCCGCCCAAATATTCGCCGCGGCGTTCCTTGCTGATCACTGAAGAATATACTTTACCAGTGGTGACATTGCTGTTCTTGGACAGGTTGATGTCAATAAAGCGCTCATAGTGCCCCAAATCGAGGTCTGTCTCGGCCCCATCATCTGTCACGAATACTTCGCCATGCTGATAAGGACTCATGGTACCCGGATCCACGTTCAAATAAGGATCGAATTTCTGGATCGTTACCTTCAATCCCCTGTTTTTCAGCAGCCTGCCCAATGAAGCAGCAGTGATCCCTTTACCCAGGGAAGACACAACCCCGCCCGTCACAAAAATATACTTTGTCACAATAAAAACCCTCCTATTTAAAGTCCAGTAAAATCAGGCGACATATGATGTTTAGCGTAACCCTTTTTCATGAATTCCACCCGAAAAACAGGCCGCGCCGGTTCTATTGCATTTACCCCCGCTTGAACAACAATGCGCCATTTGAAATCAAATGGCACAAGTCGTAATCCGGCATCTATATAGAGTGAACTTTTGACGTGCGAGTCCATTCTACAGAAACAAAACAGTCCAATCACGGAAACTGTTTTGCATCAAAAAACAAAAAAAGTGACACCCGCGCAAAGACGGGGCACTTTTTATTATTTTACGCATATTTAAATCTCAATCATAAGCCCAAGCAATAGTTTACCCGTTGCCTCCCCCTCTGTCAAGAGAGAATGGCAAACCGATTAATATTTATTATCATCGTCATCGGTATCGTCTTCGGATTCCTCATCTTCATCGAGATCTTCGTCTTCATCAAGCTCTTCATCTTCGATGATGCCGTCCTCTTCGATATCCTCTTCGGAATCGTCGTCGGAATAAATATCGTCATGGTCATCGTCAAGACGGTCGAAATCTTCGTCGCTGTCATCCACATTGAAGCTATCGTCTTCATCCGTGAACTCGTCGTCTTCATCCTCGTCATCGTCATCATTGATGATGCGCGGACGCTTGGAGCTTGCAATCGGATCTTCGGAGCGGTCGATCGGATACCAGCGTTTCAATCCCCAGAGATTCGTTCCTACGCAAGCAAAACGGCCATCGATATTAATTTCTGTATATAGCTGCGCAACGGTTTCTTTCATTTCTTCTTCCGTCAAGCCGCGAAGCTTGGCAACCTCTTTCATCAGGTCAAGATAATAAAATGGCGTATTCGCTGCCTTCAGTACGGCAAAAGCCAAATCCACCAATGGCATTTCCCTGATCTTTTCAGGGTCCAGCTTTAATTGGAGTGAATTACTCACTAACGGACACTTCCTCTCACGCAATGTTCACTTATACGGAAATCTTGAAGTTGTTAAGCCCGTATAACAACCTACTTAGGCGCGATCAAAAAAATAGTGAATCAGATTTACACGGAAAATGCTTGAGGCAAATCAAATGGTCTATTATTTTTTTGATCGCGCCTTAATAACAACATATCCATTATCAAAACTAAGTAAAACCTATTTGGAACTAAATTGCAAGTTTTTATCCGCAAACAAAAGGCAGGCCTTAAGGCAGCGAAATAACCCCACAAAGTGGAGCCTATGCTTCGATGCTTATTCCAAATACTTTGCGGGGGCTCAAAAAAATATAAATCTCGAAAAGGGCAGGGTTCCCCCCCTGCCCTCTGACTGTATCCACCCGGACATGGCTTCCCCTGCCGGGAATTTCGGAAGAGTCGCCTTTCGTCTCTTCCATTTATCTTATGTCCCCAAGTGTTTTTTGCCATTCAGGGCGAGGCCTATTTCCGTAAAAACGCTTGACGCACCCGCTTAGCTTAATGGCGAATGCACCCTGTACCACTGAAAAATTTATTCAATCAATATGCTTTTATAAGGGCAAGTTCCCACTCGAAGCGACACCTCTTCACATACAATGCTAAAGCAGGGTTCATTATGAGGGGGACTGCCCAATATGGACTACACCGGATTCATACAAATGCTGCTTGAAGACATGGAGAGTCCCGCACCATCCGGAGCTAAACGCATACTCACTTTTACAGATCCCCGGGACTACAACGCATTCCAACAAACGTGGCAGGAGCTTAAAGCCCTTCATCCCGAATGGCCAGACATCCCATCATCCCATGTGCTCAAATCGATCATCACGCCTCTGTCCGGCAGCGGAAAACATCTGAATCCTTATAAAAATGACATTCTAATCGAGGAAGACAGCCTGGTTCAGGTCCATACATTGGCGAACAGATCCAATCAGGGCCCGGGCATTCCCTATGGCGTCAAACAAATCCAAGCTCCGAAAGCTTGGTCCACCTCCACAGGATACCGGATTAAAATCGGTGTTATCGATACCGGTGCCGACTATTATCACCCGGATCTCCGCCAATCCTTGGCCAAAGGCATCAATCTGCTGAACCGGCATATGTTACCATTTGATGACAATGGTCATGGTACACATATTGCAGGCACCATCGCGGCTGCCAACGGCACGGAAGGCATGATCGGCGTCGCACCTCGGGCCACCATTTATCCAGTCAAGGCATTTGACCATAACGGCTCGGCATACGTGTCCGATATCATCCAAGGTATCGACTGGTGTATTCGGAGCCGCATGCATCTCATCAATATGAGCTTCGGGATGAAAACACGCAGCAAGGCTCTGCTGGATATCGTAAATAAAGCCTATATATCCGGCATATCGATCATCGCTTCCTCCGGCAATGACGGAAAGCGGCGCAACATCGACTATCCCGCCAAATATCCCCAAACCATCTCGGTGGGGGCAACGGACAGGAATCGGCGTATCGCCAGCTTCAGTAACCGAGGTGAGTATATTGATATTTATGCGCCCGGAGATAAAATTATTTCTTCATGGACTCACGGGAAATACCATGAGATGAGCGGGACCTCCATGGCCACTTCTCATGTGAGCGGCGCGATTGCCCTTTTACTGGCGCAAAATCCCGATCTGCAGCCGGCGGAAATCAAGGCATTGCTTCAGCAAACGGCCACTCCCTTGAGAAACAAAAGGGGACAACGGCGGTCAGGCGATGGCCTTGAAGTCAATGCGCTCAAACTGCTGAAGGAAGGTATGAAAAGAAAATCGTCCAAACCATAGAATGAAAATAAATGCCCATCTTACTTGGAACACCGTTTTAGCCGACAACCAAAAGAAAGCTCTATCGCTGCAAGTGCGGCATAGATGTCTTATAGTTTAGCAAAGAAGGCTGTCATTGGCCCGTTAACCGGGCCAATGACAGCCTTCCCTTATTGATGATCACCAAACTCGCAAATACCAAGCAGAGACCGGCAATATTCACCTGCACAAGCCTGATTATAACGAAAATACCAGCGCGGCGGCCTCCATGAATTTCCTATATGGAATTCAAGCTGGGCAGATTATTTGCCGCTTGCCGCCGGATCGTAAATCAGGCACCGCAGCGTTTTTTCAGGATAACGCAGCTCTACGGTATAGGAACTTCCGTCCTTCAGTTCGATGGATACGGCAACAACGCCGCGCTTATCATAGACCTGATCCTGAATGATTGTCGATTTTTGAATGGCGCGCGTCTCCCCCTGTTTTTTGAGGACAACGTTTTTTGCCGCTTCAATCCAGCTTGGATCCTGTCTGATCTGCTTATTCATTTCAGATGTGATCGGCGTTTTTTTATATGCCGAATTAAAAATCGTGGTGTCGATCACTGTCCCGCTCAAAGCATCGATCATGACATCATACATCATATAAGCACTTCCGTTTGCATCCAGCGTAAGGGCTCTATAAGGCTGAAAATGGACGAGCCACTCTCCCTTTTGTTCCGGCCCAAATTTATTAAATGCCGCACTCGCTTTCATTTTGGATATATCGGCATCAAACAGCTTGCTCACACTTTCGCGGGCCTTAGCCATTGCTTCTTCTTTTCCTATATCTTTCGCATCCGGCTGCTGATTTTGATACCGTTTGGACAAAGCGAAGTTAACCCGATAGTTCCAGTCAATATGTTGCAGCAGTTCCTCATCTGTCAGCTCGCGGTCAGGATAAATCCAAATATCCTTGCTCATGTCAAAGTAAAAGCTCGAAATGCCTGGTTTAAGAGGCAGCTTGTTTTGGGGGCGGACGCCGTCATAGACATATCGATCTTCCAACGCCTGCCGCCGTTTGCTCTCTTGGGCGCTCATTTGCCGATTCGCTTTTAGGAATTCATTCTTGCTGTTGTCGACATAATTGTATATTTGCTGCATCTCTTCAGCCGTCATCGTTCGTTCCAGCTCATCTTTCACGGTCGAGACCGGAACTTTCTCTTCTACATTCAACACCGGAACATTGCTGCTTGCGAGTGTGATTGCCGACTTCTCTTGCGTTGCCGACGCTACAAACGACTGTGGAGCATGGGGGTTGGTTTGCGTTAACGTTGCAATATTCGGAACCGCATATGCGTTGAATGCAAGCAAGCCGCCAGAAACCGCGCAAAAGGCAAGCGCCGTCAATATATTTTTTGTCTTGTTTTTCATCTGCATAACCTCCATTTATAGACCAGGCCCGGCCAATCCATACTTTAAACCAAGGATGTTATCGAATAAGGCCTTCGTTGTTATGGAGTTGTAAAAAGATGCGGATACAGGTCCCCTCATTTTCCCGGGATTCGAGAGATAATGCCGCCTGATGCGCCTCCGCTATTTGTTTGCAGATCGATAATCCCAAACCGGCTCCCCCATATTCCCGCGAGCGGGCTTTATCCGCCCGATAAAAAGGTTCAAATGCCCGCTGAGATTGCCTTTCGCTCATTCCCTTGCCGAAATCCCGAACTTCCAGCACCGCAGCTGAATGTTCCTCATAAGCCGACAAATGGATTTCGGAACCTTCCGCCGAAGCGTGGATGGCATTGTCGATGCAATTGATCAGAAACGACGCAAGCAGATCCGGATCTCCCCATACGCTGTCTATGGAATTATGAAGGATAAGCTTCATGCCGGCTTGCTCCAGATTTTCCCGTTCCATCTGCTGGACAGATTGAAACAGCTCATCAACTGATAAACGGTTGCGTTCCACCGACTGATGGCGTAAAACGGACAGGTCCAACAGCTTGAAGACCAAATTTTTCAAACGAAGCGTCTCGCTCCAAATATAACCGCTTGCCGTGATCCGTTCCTCCTCGTTAATATGGGCAGAATTCAAATACTGCGCAAAACCCTGCATGCTTGTCAATGGGGTGCGCAATTCATGGGCCAGATTATCAACGATACGCTGTTTTTCCTCCGCCATGTCGGAAAGCTCGGTGACGTGCTGCTCAACGGCCTCCGCCATCTGATTGAAATTTTGCGCAAGTTCCCCGAACTCGTCATTCTTTTTTAATGCCACGCGTTCGTTGTAATTCCCGCCGGCGATCGTTTGGGTCGTCTTGGACAACAACCGCAAAGGTTTGGTTAATTGGCGGATCAGGACATATAACAAGAAGGCAAGAATCGGACCGGCAATGACATTGACGTAAACAAAATAACGATTCAATTCCTTTTGACTTGTATACAGTTCTTCAATATTCCGTTTATACACCAGCTTCAACTCTTGATACGGAGCAGGCAGCTCTCCTGAGGTTACAATTTCATGAACATTTTGTTCTTCCGTATGCGTTTGAGCTAAGCCTTGCTGCTTCTTGGCCGTTAAAGCCCCATCGTACACAAGCTGTTCCCGATCCCACAATTGCAGGGAAATGTTTTGCTTCAGATAATACTCTGCATAGGAGCGCGCCACATCAAACAATACGTCGTCACTCATGGTCATGCCCCGCGATTTGATCGAGTTTAAGTTCTCATAGATGTTGTTGGCGATTAATGCCTGCTCATTGGAAGATCTCTGCATCTCCCTTTCCATATTCAGCTGCCAGCTTTTATGCATAATCATAATAACGCTGACATCGAGTGCCACAATAAACAAAATCAGCACGACCAACAATGTTTTCTGCCAAAATCTCATCGTTCACCCGGCACTTCCAGACGGTATCCAAGTTTGAAAACGGTCTTTATCCGCTCTTCCCATCCCAACTTTTTGCGCAGCTGCCGGATATGCACGTCGACCGTGCGTGTCTCCCCTTCATAATCATACCCCCAGGCCAGCTCCAGCAGTTTTTCCCTGGATAACGCAATATTCCGGTTTTGGACCAAAACTTCGAGCAGTTCAAATTCCCTTGCGGTCAATTCCACGGCACTTCCAAGTTTATATACCTGCCGCTCCAATGGCCTGAACTCGACATCATCGATAATCAATGCGGATTGCTCTTTGGTACTCCGGCGCAGCACCACATTGATCCGGGCCAGCATCTCTAAAATTTCAAAAGGTTTGATAATATAATCATCTGCGCCCAGCTCGAAACCGGTAATGCGGTCAGCCAAAGAGTCTTTAGCCGTAATAAATATAACCGGAATATTCAGGCTTCGAATTTGCCTCATCAGTTCAAAGCCGTCCAATCCAGGCAGCATCACGTCCAATAAAATCAGATCAATATTCTCCCGTTCCAAAATAGACGGCACTTCCGTTCCGCTGAAAGCCTTAAAAAACCGATGTCCAACCAGCCTCAAATTCATCGTTATCAGATCATTGATCGGTTTTTCATCTTCAACTACCAATATGGTCGCCATGTTCCGATCCCCTTTCCCCTGTGTCTCCGAACATATTCAGACGGGCGTATTTGGTCGTTATTCTACAATAAACGGTTGTTTCCTCTATAATTCAACAAAATGATGTTTCTTTGTCCATAAGAAAAACGTCTATCGACGTACTTTCTAGGAAGACAGACCGCATTTAGCGGATGTTTTTCTTGCGATTATAGGATTTCTTAAGCTCCGCTTAAAATTTATAAATTCTATAATCTTCAAAAAAACACCCCTAACCGCCTGCGTTGGAAATCCACAAAGGTTTCCAATTCCTGAGGGGAAGGGGTGATTGTGTCAATCAAGCCTCACATCTAAAGGCCGATTGATCCGCTCAGCAGCTCGCTACATTTGTTCCGGCGCGCTTACGCCCACAAGTCTGAGCATATTGGCAATGACCGTACGCACGGCGCCAAGGAGGGCAAAACGTGCCTGCGTTTGCGCAGCATCTTCCGTAATGACGCGCTGCGCTCTATAGTAGCTGTGGAACAGCGACGCAAGGTCATAAACGTAACGGATCATGCGATGAGGCGCATAGTTGGCCGCAGCCACGGCAATCTCCTCCGGAAGCTCGCCGATTTTGCGGAGCAGGTCATATTCATGTTCGGTATTCAGCAAGCTCAAATCAATTTCGGACAGCGGCAACAGCGTAATTCCCTGCTCCTCTGCCTGGCGGTAAATACTGCAGATACGGGCGTGGGCATATTGCACGTAGTAGACCGGGTTTTCATTGGAAGTGGAAACCGCCAAATCCATATCAAAGTCCAAATGCGAATCCATGCTGCGCATCGTAAAGAAGTAACGGATCGCATCAACGCCCACCTCTTCCATCAGGTCTTCCATCGTTACGGCTTTGCCTGTTCGTTTGGACATTTTCACCTTTTCCCCGTTCTGGAACAGGCTCACCATTTGGGCGATCAATACGATCAACTTCTCCGGATCATAACCGATCGCTTCCATAGCCGCTTTCATCCGCGGGATATATCCATGGTGGTCGGCGCCCCAAATGTTGATCACGCGGTCATAACCGCGCTCATACTTATTGCGGTGATACGCAATATCCGGCGTCAGATACGTGTAAGTTCCATCATTTTTCACCAGCACGCGGTCTTTGTCATCGCCGTATTCGGTGGTGCGCAGCCAAGTGGCTCCCTCCTGCTCGTACACTTGCCCTTTGGCTTTCAGCTCATTCAGAGACTCTTCAACCAAACCGTTCTGATACAGCGAAGTTTCGCTAAACCACTCGTCAAAGTGAACTCTGAACCGGTTCAGATCGCGCTTGATTTTGTTCAATTCCTTTTCAAGTCCGTACTGGCGTAAAAATGCGGTCCGCTCTCCCGGCTCCATCTGCAGCAGAGAGTCGCCTTTTTCGGCCACCAGCTCTTTGGCAAAACCTTTGATATCTTCCCCATGATATCCGTCTTCAGGCATTTCAGCATTTTGGCCAAGCTCCTGCAGGTAACGGGCTTCAATCGACTTGCACAGGTTCTCCACCTGATTGCCGGCATCGTTAATGTAATATTCCCGCGTCACTTCGTATCCGGCAAAATCAAGCACATTACACAGCGCATCCCCTACGGCCGCCCCGCGCGCATGGCCCAAATGCAGGCTTCCCGTCGGGTTGGCGCTGACGAATTCCACCTGCACTTTTTGGCCATTGCCGAGATTGGTACGGCCGTAATTTTCACCCTGCTCATTCACCTGCTGAATGATCGGATACAAGTAGCTTTTGTTCAACGTGAAGTTGATAAAACCCGGACCGGCAATGTCGGCTTTTTCAATGGAAGCCTTGCTCATGTCAAAATGCTCCAAGATCGCTTCAGCGATCTGGCGCGGATTTTTCTTCGCGATACGGGTCAACTGCATGGCGGCATTCGTGGCCAAATCCCCGTGAGACTTGTCCTTTGGCACTTCCAGCGCAAATACCGGCAGCTCTTCGCGGCTTGCGATCCCCGCAGCAACCACTGCGTCGGCAAGCGCTTCGGTCACCAGCTGATTAATATGTTCTAATGGATTGGTTGTCATTGAGTGTCCTCCTGTATATGCAAACTAATATTAAAATGTCCCGTGCATTCTTCATGGACGTACAGATCATAAGCCCAGCGGATCGTTCCTGCGGTACCGTTCAGGCGGATCTCCAGCAGGCTTGTCTGCGTCGAAAGATTAAACGAGGTATAGGGTGAACGATAAAAGCCCGGAAGCCTTTGCCCTTCCTGAAAGGACTGTTCCGATTCCACCGCACCGTGACGGATCATCTTCAGGCTGTCCGAGGTAATTTTCAGCAGCGTACGAATCTTTTGTCCTTGCAAATCCGTTTCCGGCTCCTCATATTTCAGATAGAGCGCACCGCCGCGCTCGAACACCTCGGCTTCCGTCTTCTGCACCACATCCTCGCCTTCATGGCGGCTTTGAAGCTGAATGCGGGCTTTTTTGGCATCCTGCATAAGTATACGGCTCCATTCTGTTTCTTTCCTATTGTAATACTATATCCAGTTCAGTGTCTCAATTCAACAGGAAGAGATATATTGAAAATAACGCTGCCGCCCCTTTCCCTTCTGCTATTATACAGCTTTCCACCTGCTGTTTTCATATTCTTTCGCCCCAAGCGGCCGTTGTATATCCAAATTGCGGGAAAGAATTTTTTAAAAAAAGGAAACCGGGACCGTCATGCGAATTTTAAGGGGTATCAGGATAAAAACAAGCATTTATACCTGCATCATCTTTCATAGATACTAAGGAGGTCATGGTTTGACACTATACAAGGATAACAATCTGATCATCCGGCCCGTTCGCGAGCAGGATTTGCCTCAATTATGGGAGCTTTCGGTCAAAGAAGAAGCGCCGGAATGGAAAAAATGGGATGCCCCCTATTACGAACATAAATCCACTCCCTTCGAAACATATATGGAAAGAAAGGAACAGCTGGTCGCACAGGACGACTTTTGGGCAATCGAGGTGGACGGGCAGCTGATCGGCACCGTCAGTTATTATTGGGAACATGAGCCTTCCCATTGGCTTGAAATGGGGATCGTTATTTATCATCCTTCCTATTGGAACGGAGGTTACGGAACACGGGCGATCACGCTTTGGATTCATCATCTGTTCCAAACCCTGCCCCTGATGCGCGTCGGATACACCACGTGGTCAGGCAATTACCGGATGATCCGCCTCGGCGAAAAGCTGGGATTTACGATGGAAGCCAGACTGCGGAAATGCAGGCTGTACAACGGTGTTTACTATGATTCGATCCGTATGGGAATCCTGCGCGAAGAGTGGGAAGATTTCGTGGAAAAAAACGGGTTATCCGGGATGCTGGAACATGCGGGCAAATGAATATACTTTCTGAGATCTAAAATAACCCCACAAAGTGGAGCCTATGCTTCGATGCTTATTCCAAATACTTTGCGGGGACCCCCAAAAAAACTTATAAATTCTATACTGCTAAAAAAAAGCATCTTAAAAGGTTCCGCCAGGATCAGACTTTCGTCATCCCTGGCGTTCCTTAAAAGATGCTTTTGGCATTGCGTTATATCATTCTAAGCAACCGAAATTCCCGAATCCCTACTTTACAAAGCCGAGCAGCATTTCACGAATCAGTTTGGCTGCCACAATTTGCGTTTGCTGAGTAGGATCGTAAATCGGCGCTACTTCAACCAAGTCGCAACCGACGACATTCACCGCGGAACCGGCAATCAGGTGAACGGCTTCCAGCAGCTCTTTGGAGGTGATGCCTCCGGCTTCCGCCGTACCCGTGCCCGGGGCTGCGGATGGGTCAAGCACGTCGATATCGATCGTCACATAAACCGGACGATTGCCCATTTTCGGAAGAGCTTCCTTCAGAGGAGCCACCACCTCAAACGGATGGAAATTAATATGCTCATACCCAAACTTAAATTCCTCGCGTGAACCGGACCGAATGCCGAATTGATAGATGTTCTTCCCGCCCATCAAAGCCGCAGCTTTGCGAACCGGCGTGGAGTGCGAAAGCGGCTCGCCTTCGTATTGCTCACGCAGGTCGGCATGCGCGTCGATATGGATCAGGATCAGATCCGGATATTTGGCATGCATCTGCTCGATGATCGGCCAGGTTACCAAATGCTCGCCGCCAAGACCGATCGGGAATTTATCGTCATCCAGCAGCTTGCCGACATATTCGCGGATAATGTCAAGGCTGCGCGATGCATTGCCGAAAGGCAGCAGCAGATCGCCTGCGTCAAAATAAGTGATATCTTCAATGCTCTTGTCCAAATAAGGACTGTATTCTTCAAGGCCTACCGACGCCTGACGAATGTGGGAAGGGCCGAAACGCGAACCGGGACGGAAGCTGACCGTATAGTCCATCGGCATTCCGTAAATGACAGCTTTCGAACCTTCATAATCCTCGGAACTGAGGATAAACACATTGCCGGAATAAGCTTGATCGAGTTTCATCGTGTCTATGGCCTCCTACTTCGTCAAATCTTCCACAAATTTGGGCAGTACAAACGCCGCTTTATGGAGGCGAGGCGTGTAGTATTTCGTATCCATTTCCGGAATATCCGCTTCGTTCACTTCGAGCGGATCGTGTTTTTTACTGCCGATCGTAAAGGTCCACAGACCGCTTGGGTACGTAGGAATGTTGGCCCCGTATACACGCACGATCGGGAAAATCTCCTTCACGTCGCGGTTTACCTTTTGAATCAGATCGGCTTTGAACCAAGGATTATCCGTTTGAGCTACGAACAAGCCGTCATCCTTCAGCGCTTCATAAATGCCTTGATAAAAACCGCGCTCGAACAAAGGCGCAGCAGGGCCTACAGGCTCGGTGGAATCCACCATGATCACGTCATATTCGTTTTTATGCTCGTGAATATGCATGAAGCCGTCATTCACATGCACCTCAACGCGCGGATCTTCAAGCTTGCCCGCGATCGATGGGAGATATTTTTTCGAATATTCGATGACCTTGCCGTCGATGTCGACCAGCACCGCCTTTTCCACTTCGGGATGCTTGATAATTTCACGGATGACGCCGCCGTCTCCGCCGCCGACCACAAGCACATGCTTGGGGCTTGGATGCGTGTTGAGCACAGGATGCGCCACCATTTCATGATAAACGAACTCGTCCTTTTCGGTGGTCATGACCATGCCGTCCAATAAAAGCATATTTCCAAATTCTTCAGTCTCCACCATTGCCAGATCCTGAAAATCCGTTTTTTCGTTTACATAGGTTTGTTTGATTTTAGCCGTAATCCCGAAAGCGGGGGTCTGCTTCTCCGTGAACCACAATTCCATCGTTATTACCTTCTTTCCGCTAGAATAGAGGGGATTTTGTTCAGTTGTTCCTTATTCCCGGATGATTCCGGCTGGGCTGAATCCCCGCTTTAGAAAACCGCCTTTTTTGCACAGCCTGTTTTCCATGAATTTCATGAGGGGAAAAGTGTTTCCTTGGATAAAAAATTGAATATTTAACCTCTAGAAATCAAACTTTCCGCCTGGCTTTCTTCTTCGAACATTCGGCATGCTAAATGCGGTCTGTCTTCTTAGAAAGGACGTCGATAAGACGTTTTTCTTATTGTACCAAACTATGGATGCTTAACACATCTTTTGCATTATACGCGATTGGGGAAATGGATGTAAAGAATGTCTATCCATAAACATTTATTACCAATACAGCCTTAATTCAGATTTAGTTTTTTTGATTTTATGATAACCAGTTGAAACCACCTTTCCCTCTCTTTTTGCATTTGTTCAACAAGCTTCCGTCCCTGTCAAACCACTGCTTTCACAAGTTCCCATCCCGCTTTCCTCCATGCTTGGCCGAGCAAAATGAATATCCCGTCCGCTCCTTTCCCATAATGAATGTATATAAATGGAAGGGAAGAAACGCCGTGCCGCAGTCACATAACTCGAAGCCCCGACGAAAAAGCCGGTTGGCCGCGTTGATCAAGCTGATTTTGGCCTCCATAATGGCCGTTGTTCTCGCTTTAGGCATCTTGTTAGGGTTTCTATACAATAAAAGTCTTCCCGTCGCTGACACCGACCGCAATTCCCGTCTGCTGGACAGCCAGGGCGGCATCGTCGCCACTTTCTCGGCAAGCGGCCGCAGATACGAGCCCGTGCAGCTCAATCAGATTTCGCCGCTGCTCGTTCAAGCAACGCTTGCTGTCGAGGACCGGAAATTTTATGACCATATCGGGTTCGATCTTAAGGGAATGGGCCGGGCCATTCTTGTGAATTTGAAGGAAATGGAACGGGCGCAAGGTGCCAGTACGCTAACCCAGCAGCTGGCGCGCAATCTGTATTTATCCCATGCCAAAACATGGACCCGTAAAATAAAAGAAGCCATGTATACCGCCCAGTTGGAGATGAAATACAGTAAAGACGAGATACTGCAGATGTATCTGAATGAAATTTATTACGGTCACGGTGCTTATGGCATCGAAGCCGCTTCGCTGATGTATTTTGGCAAACATGCCTCCGAGCTTGATTTGGCGGAAAGCGCAATGCTGGCGGGGATACCGAAGGGACCGACCTATTATTCACCGTACAACCATATGGATCATGCCAAGAAACGCCAAAGAACCGTCCTTGGCACCATGGTTGAAAACGGCGATATTACGCAGCGGGAAGCGGACATGGCCGCGGCCAAGGAGCTGCATCTCAAGCCTCAAGGCGGGCTGCAGGCCCGCATGGCGGCCCCCTATTTCCGCGACTATGTCAAACACCTGGTCACCAGCCAGCTTGGCATTAGCGAGGAGCTTTTGGATCACGGCGGGCTGAATATCTACACGACGCTTGATCCCGAAACGCAAGCCGCGGCAGAGGAGTCTGTCGCCCAGGGCATGGACCCGCAAAGCGAGCTGGAGACGGCGCTCGTCTCCATCGATCCCCGTACGGGCTATATCAAAGCGATGGTAGGAGGCAAAAATTATAAAACCAATCAGTTTAATCATGTGTTCGCCACAACGCGCCAACCCGGCTCGACTTTTAAGCCGATCATGTATTTGACGGCTTTGTCTTCGAAAACCATGTCGAGTCTGAGTACGTTCAACAGCGAACCAACCCTGTTTCGCTATGACAATAACCGGAAGACATACCAACCCAGCAACTTCGGCGGAAAATATTTAGGCGAGATCAATATGCAGGAGGCGATTGCGGCCTCGGATAATATTTATGCCGTTAATACGCTCCTGAAAGTGGGAACAGGCAATGTGATCGCAATGGCCAAAAAGCTTGGTATCGAAAGCCCGCTCAAACCCGTCCCTTCGCTTGCGCTTGGCACCTCGCCAATCAGCCCGTTCGAAATGGCCTCGGCTTTTGCCGTGATCAGCAACGGCGGCAAACGGATGCCGCCCGTCGCGGTAATTAAAATCACGGACGCCGCCGGCGAGGTGCTGTACCAGGCTCCCGAATCGAACGGCGAGCAGGTGGTGGATCCCGCTTCAGCCTATGTGCTGACCCATCTTATGGAGAGCGTATTCCAATCCGGGGGAACCGGAAGCCGCGTCTCTACGATGATCAAACGGCCTGTCGCCGGGAAAACCGGCACGACCGAAACCGATGGTTGGATGGTCGGCTACACGCCGGAGTTAGCCACAGCAGTCTGGGTGGGTTATGACAAAGGCCGGAACATCACTACGCTTGACGGACACCGCGCCGCTCCGATTTTTGCCCGGTTTACCGAAAAAGCGCTTGAACATGCGCCTCCACGGATTTTCGCCATCCCCAGCGGGGTTGTTACGGTATATATCGATCAGGAAACCGGCAAATTGGCAACCACAGATTGTCCAGACAAAAAACTCCAAGTATTCGTCGCAGGCACAGAGCCGACAGAGTACTGCCCGACTCACGTGGGAGAACACAGCAATTCAAACAATAAGTCCGAAAACACCGTGAAGCATTCATGGTGGGACTCCTTCAAACGTTGGCTGACAAGATAAAGGATTATAGGGGGCCTCCTCTGACGGCATGCAAATGACCTAGAGGAAGGCCTTTTTTACATATCAGAATTTCCGGGGTCCCCGCAAAGTAATCGGAATAAGCTTCGAAGTCGACACGTCACTTTGTGGGGTTATTTTATCTGGACCCCGCCCATTTCCGCGTGATACATTAGGGATGCATTCAAGAAGCGTATCAGAATATGTTCGGCTTTTCTTATCAAAAGCGGACTTTTTAAACAACCTCATAAAGGAGTTTTTGAATGGTTAGAAAAATGCTGTGGAGCCTGGGCGGTATTCTGCTGGCGGCCGTGCTGCTCGTCGGCGGCTTTTTGCTGTACGTGACTTTGACCGACTACAAACCGAAGCCAACCGAACCGGTTGCGGTCGCAAATAATCCGGAACGGATGTTAAAATCGGGAGACCCTTTTACGATCACCACCTTTAACATCGGGTACGCCGGACTGGATCAGAATGAAGATTTCTTCATGGATGGCGGGACTCATTCCCGTTCAAGCAGCAAGGAGCAAACCCTGACGAATCTGAACGGTATCGGAAGCTTTTTAACCAACATGAACTCAGGCATCATTTTGATCCAAGAGGTTGATGTCAAATCGTCGCGTAGCTATGACGTGAACGAGGTTGACGCGCTGCAGGCCGTTCTGCCGGATTACGGTCTTTCCTATGCGGATAATTACAAGGTGCCGTGGGTGCCTGTACCACTGCTTCATCCCATGGGCCATGTCCACGGCGGAATCATGACGCTTTCCAAATACAAAAGCACTGCTGCCACAAGGTTTGACCTGCCCGGCAAAGAAAAGTGGCCCCGTCAGCAATTTGATTTGGACCGCGCCTTCATCGAAAACCGGATTCCCGTGGAAAACGGCAAAGAGCTTGTCCTCGTCAATCTCCACCTGTCGGCATTTGATAAAGGCGGAAGCATCCGCAAACAGCAGCTGCAGTTTTTGGGAGAATATATAGCGCAGGAAGCGAAGAAGGGAAACTACCTTATCCTGGGCGGGGATTGGAACCACTCGCTGCCCGGTACCGATCCCAAGGCATTCCAAACGACTCAGGATTGGCCGGAGTGGCTGCAGCCTTTCCCCGAGAGCTTCAAGCCGAAGGGCTTTGAGTGGGCGGTGGATAAAAACACGCCTTCGGTTCGGACAGTGGATGTCCCATATCGGGAAGGCGTGAATTTCCGGGCTGTCATCGATGGATTTTTAGTCTCGCCGAACGTGGAGATCGTCAAGGTTAAGGGGCATGATTTAAAGCATGAATTCAGCGACCATAATCCGGTAACTGCCGAATTCCGGCTTAAATAAGCCTCCGCATGCAGCACGGCAGAAGCACAATAAACGATCCACAATCTCAACAAAATAATCCCACAAAGAGTATCGGAAAGAAGTAAGGGCGCCTCTCAAAGAGGGGCGCTTTTGCGGAGCAAAAGTACGGAGTGAAGCCTTTGCTCCGATGCTTATTCCAAATGCTTGCGGGAACCCCAAAAAATTTATAACCTCTAAAAAGGGTCTGCCCTGCTTTGCCTAACCACAGCAAACTACCCGGCAGACCCTCTTCTATTTCTTTGTACGGCAGAAACTGCAATTACGCTTCGAGAGCCTGCTTCAGTTCTTCAGGGGATCTTTCCCACCATTCTTCGTTATGGGAAACGAGCAGGTCTTTAAGAAGCTTTTTCTCCTCGGAGCCGAGCTCATCCAGCATAAATTTGCGTTTTAGCGAGGCATCCATCCGGTTGACATGATCCGCGAGGATTTTCCAGCCCCGGCGCGCTTCCTCATCAATCCACATTTCACAGGCGGTTGCCCCGCCGTAGAATTGGCCTTCTTCATTACGGTCCACCGCTACCCATACAATCCACACCTGGCGTCCATTCGGCACATCTTCACGATTTCCGGAAAAACGGATCCGGCGTTCCGGCTTGCTCTTGGCATGCATGGCACCGATATCGATCACGGCTTCGCCACGGTCAATGATTACCGGCGAAATGTTGTTCAGGTCAATGGAACCCGCTCCAAACCCCATTTTATGTTTGCTTTTACCGCTCACGATATTCAGGGCAATCTGTTTCTTGCCTATCTGCTCCTTGTTTTCCATTTCCGTGTTCCTCCTATTAGAAAAACGTCTATCGAACGGCCCCCGCAAAAAAGCGCTTCTCGGCCGGGTGCGCTGTCCGAATAGGCGTCCTGCTCTTCATCATTTTTATTAGGGGCGATTAAGAAAATGGCTGCTCAATTTTCCTGATCGCGCCTTATTGAACAACTTAATTTTATTTTAACTAATAATCGCTGGAAAGCCAACATATACATGCTGTAGATGCTTGTCAACGGGAGGTATTCGTATATGGCACCAGCACGCGCCAAAATCGTCATTTCGTCGTTACTAGCCCTATGTCTCCTGCTAGCAGGGGCAAAGTGGCTCATCTCCAGGGATACACCGGAATCGCAGCCTTCCTACGCTCCGGATCAGGCCAAGCCTCCCAAGGTATCCACCCCAATGGTACAGGAAAGCGTACAGAAACCGACAGCCCAGATCCTCAGCAACCGGGTTGTGGAATACCATATTGACACCACGCTCGATCCTGAGAACCGCGTCATCAAAGGAACTCAGACTATGACATGGTCCCACCCCGGCAAAAAAACGGTAGGCGAGCTGTACTTCCATCTATATCCCAACGCCTTTTCATCAATGGACACCACTTTCATGAAAGAATCCGGAGGCAGACTCCGGGATGACAAAATGCCTACAGACGGCTTCGGTTCCATGACCATTACGGATATGAAAACTTCGGAAGGTCTTTCCCTCATGCACCGCATGCAGTATGTTCAGCCTGACGACGGAAACGTAAAGGACAAGACCCTGGTAAAAGTTCGGCTCCCCAAACCTGTCAAGGGTGGAGAGAGCATCACGCTCAGTATCCAGTTCGAAGTCAAATTGCCCAAAATCTTCGCCCGAATGGGCACTGCTGATGAGTTTGTCATGGCCGGACAGTGGTTTCCCAAAATCAGCGTTTACGAACCCGTAGGCCTGAGAGGCCGTACGACGGAAGGTTGGAATCTGCATCAATACCATGGCAACTCCGAATTTTACTCCGACTTTGGCATTTATAGCGTCCGAATTCATGTACCTGCCAACTACATTGTCGCAGGCACCGGTATTATGCAGTCCTCCCAAATCCGAAACAAGGAAAAAATCTATCAATTTTATGCGGATGATGTGCATGATTTCGCCTGGTCGGCATCGCCGAATTTTATTTATGCCGAAGAGCCGTTCTCCTCTGCCGAAGTGCCGGGCGTGAGAATCAAGCTTTATTTGGACCCTGTCCACAAGGACCTTAAGGAAAGATACTTTTTTGCCGCCAAATCCGCGTTGAAATACTTCAGCAAATGGTACGGAACTTATCCTTATTCGACATTGTCCATCGTCGTTCCGCCCGATTCCGGCAATGGCGCCGGCGGTATGGAGTACCCAACGCTGGTCACGGCCTTCGGAGCCAAAGATGAATCACCGGGTTATGATCTCGAGCGCACCGTCATTCATGAAATTGGACATCAATATTTTTACGGCATGATTGCAAGCAATGAATTTGAAGAAGCCTGGCTGGATGAAGGTTTTACCTCTTATGCCGAGGATAAGCTCATGGAGCAGGAATATGGCGTCATTCCGAATTTGCCTATACAAGCCTCCCTGATCTCATCCCCGATGTCTTTAACGCAGGAGGCATGGAAATACGGTTCGCAGGATCAATACGCCTTGAATGTTTATTATCGCGGCAAGCTGCTGCTGAAGGCGATGGAGCAGCAGGCCGGAAGCCAAACCATGAATAAAATTATGAGGACTTACGCCCAAAAGTTTCGGTTTAAGCATCCCGCCACGGCGGATTTTCAAAAAGTGGTCGAGCAGGTCACCCGCAAATCATGGCAAAACTTCTTCGACCAGTATATTTACGGCAAGCAGATGGCCGACTTCGCGGTCGATTCCATCTCAGTAAAGAAAAAAGAGGGCGAAGCCGGTCCGGTTTACGAATCCACAATCAAAATATTAAAAAAGGGCGGCGACTTCCCGGAAGTTCCGATCCGGTTTACCTTTACCGACGGCCATACCTTGAACAAGGTCTGGAACGGTTCGGGCGACAGCGCCGAATACAAGTTGGAATACAGCGCTCCGCTCGCCTGGGCGATGGTTGATCCTGATTACTCGATCGTGATCGAGAACAAGCATATCAACAACTATTTGAAGGCGGACATGGATAAAAAGGTGCTGATCCGCTGGAACGCTAGCATCACCAAGCTGATTGAGACTCTGCTTGGAAGTCTGTCCTGGTGAGGTGAGAACTGGTGAAAGCACATATTGCAAATGGCTGGAAAAGTCTAAAAAACCAATTTTATATCGTCATTCTTCTCTTTTTATACCAGCTGATCTGGGGATACTTCTTGTACCGCCTGGTTCATTCGGCCGTCACACCGCTGCTGATGCGATATCCCGATCCGCCGCCAAATGAAATAAGCCAACTGCTCTACTATATTGAGGGCAAAATGAGCCTCGCTACGAGCGGGAAGGTTCATATGTACCTTGGAATTCTGCTCCTCATGTTCCTCATCCGCCTGCTTCTGACGCCATTTATTCATGCCGGGATTTTCCATGGGCTGCATCGGGAACGCGAAGGCGAGATCGGTCTGTATTTCTTTCAGGGAATGAAACGCCATGGGAAAACCGTGCTTTTATTTCATCTGTTCGAATGGGCGCTCATGGCCGTCCCGGCTTACTGGATTGTACTCAAGGTGTATCGAACTATCCTGAGCGGTATGCCGATGGAAACCATAGCTCTGCAGCTTCTTCCATATATAGCGGCCTGGCTTTTATACAACTACATCATTCACCAATTGATCCTTTTCATGCAGTTCGGCAAAACCGGCGGCACGGGCCTGCTGGCTCCCCTGTGGTTATGCTTGCGCGGCGCGCTGCCCCTCATCGCTATTTCTGTTGTCCTTGGTATGATCAGTTTGCTCCTATTCGGTCTTTTTGCAGGCATTTCATTTTTCTGGTCCGGAATCATTGCTCTCATTTTGCTCCAAGGTCATCATCTGGTCAGCTGTACCATGAAAATTTGGGGCATTTCAGCTAAGTTTGATCTTTGGCATCATCAGGCACATAGGAGCTCAGAGGAATAAAAACTAGAATAAAGGTTAAATTTTTGTCATTACTTCAATCCCATGATAAAAGAAAAACCCCACCCTTTTTGTTAGAAAGGGGCGGGGTTTTGTCGGTTTTTATCGGTTCATGGATTTGCAAATACAGCAATCCTCTGTTAAAATAATCCGAGTAAGACTTAGTAACAAGTTTGTAATATTTGCTGTAACTTTTCAAATTCATTTCATTCATGCTGTAACGATTTTTCAACGAAAAGAAACCGAAAGAAGTCAATGGATAAAATAACGAGTTAACGATTTATAAGGTGCAACGATTAAAGGCCGAATTCCTTGGCACCGGGAAGCGGGGGAACCATTTATGGGTGAATTGATCTCGCAGTCGAGGGATCATAGGGGGCGACCTTCTACCGAATCCTTTAGCTAACTTCGCAGGCAACCGGAAGGGGTTTATTTTTTTGAAAAAGAAGTTTGCAGCAATTGCACTTGGCGTAACACTTATGTTTTCGATGGGAACCGGCAGCGCTTTTGCGAATTCATCATTAAACAGCGTTGTTCATAAGACCGTCGGCGTTTCATACAAAACTGGCGGATCAACCACTAAAGGATTTGATTGTTCCGGATTTACGCAATATGTATTGAAAAAAATGGGCGTTTCCGTTCCGCGCCAATCCAATGCCCAATTCAGAACTGGCACTCCCGTCTCCAAAAGCCAACTTCGCGCAGGAGATCTGGTATTTTTCAATACGACTGGCGGCGGCGTTTCCCATGTTGGTATCTATATTGGGAATGGAAGCTTTGCACATTCATCCTCTTCCAAAGGGGTTACGATCAGCAAGCTTAGCAACAGCTATTTCGCCAAACGCTACATAGGCGCAAAACGAGTTATGAGCAATGCCAAATATAAGGCAGCAGCCTTCAATTAAAATAACTTCATAAATGTTTACGATCTGGCCCGCAAACGGATGATTTTTGCCGAAATCACCTTGCGGGTTTCTTACTGTTTCGTGCTCATACTTATTAGACGAATGAGACGCGCAAAAGGTAACAGTTTTTCAAAAAAAACTTTTTGATAATTTTTTCCTGTCCATTTCCATTTACCCTGTTTATCCAACAAATAAACATCTTTTCCTATTATATGTTCTATAAATCCGCCCTTTCTTATGAAAAAAACTAATTTTTTTTGAATCTTTGTGGTAGAAACAATTGCCAAAGTGGTGTTCCTTTGTTACAATAAGTCCAGTGAGTTAGTAACAACTTTGTAATCTTTATAAAATCGTTTGTAACCAAGGACGTTTCCTGAATTATATAGTGTAAAGCATATGCCGAATTCTCTCACACTAGGGAAGCGGGGGAACCATTTATGGGTGAATTGATCTTGCATCAGAGGGATCATAGGGGACCTTCTACCGAATCCTTAAGCTAACCTCGCAGGCACCGGAAGGAGTATATTTGTTTGAAGAAGAAACTTGCAGCAGCTGTCATGAGTTTTGCCATTGTCTTCACTGTCGGGGCCGGAAGCGCTTTCGCGGACTCCAAAATGGACAAAGTCATCGATGATGTTCTAGGTACAAAGTACAGAACCGGCGGCACGACTACTAGCGGTTTTGACTGCTCCGGATTCACCATGTATGTCTACAAACATCTCGGCATTAATTTGCCTCATCAATCCGGATCGCAATTCAGTATGGGCACTTCTGTTTCCCGCAGCGACCTCAGAGCGGGAGATCTGGTATTCTTCAATACCTCCGGCGCTGGCATTTCCCATGTCGGAATCTATATGGGCGACGGAAAGTTTGCACATGCCTCTACTTCACGTGGTGTAGTTGTAAGTTCGCTTAGTGAAAGCTATTACGTTGATCGCTACGTCGGCGCTAAACGAGTCATGAGCACGGATACATATGAATCCACTGCTATTGATTCCCCGGATAACGATGACGTACAATAATTCCAATTAGTTGCTACACGGTTGTACGAAAGGCCCGTAACGAGATTTTTGCCGAAATCTCAGTACGGGCCTTTCGTACATGGAGCGGGCTTCCCCTTCCATGTGTACCGTGAATGTCCTTCATAGGAATAGTTTTTTAAGAATGTTCAAATCCTATGAATCAACGCACTTTCGCAAGGAATGAGGTCGTAAGCCATGAGCGTTGCCAAAAAAATTTTTATGGTCATCCCGATGATGCGGGAACATGCCGAAGTTTGCAGCAACTGGAAATATGAGCCTCCATACGACCGAATTTACAGCTGGCTTCCCTGGGAGCAGATGGAGGCGCTCGGCATTGAATTTGGGGATCCTGATATACGGGAACGCCAATATGTATCGATTATGGACGCTGAAGGCATCCTGTGCGGGTTTGCCCAGCTTTTCCCGATGGTCAATGTTATTCGGCTTGGAGTCGGCTTACGGCCTGATTTATGCAATTTGGGAATGGGTAAGAGCTTCTTGGAGGCCATCGTCGCGGAAGCCAAAAAGCGATATCCGGAACTGCCTGTTGATCTGGAGGTGCAGGAATGGAATCAACGCGCAATCCGCGCATATTTAAAAGCGGGCTTCGAGATTACCGACACCTACGAAAAATGGACGCCTGAAGGCCTCGAACGCTTACACTGCATGGTCTATCGGGAACATTAAAAACGTCAATGATAAATGGTACAAAATTGTGTATTTTTGGTGGCTTTTTCTCTGCTTTTCGTTTGATTTTTTGTCACAAACTATTTGATGTACAAGCTTGTTCCGTTATAATGAAGAAATGAGAGGACTGTCAGTATACATAGAAAGGACGAAAACGGATGCAAAAATGGATCATGAGCGGTTTGATAACAATCGCATGCGTATTTGCCATTGTGCTTATATTTACGCTGCCTGGCAAGGAAGAAGTAGCTGAACAAAATAAACCACCAGCCATGCCTGAAGTAACCATGGACGCAGCGGCGGCTGAAGCTACACTCAAAGCCCAAGGCTGCATTAGCTGCCATGGTGACCAGCTGCAGGGAGGCGCCGGACCTAATCTGCAAAAAATCGGATCACAGCTCTCTGCCGAAGAGATCTACAAAATCATTACCAAAGGCCAAGGCGGAATGCCTTCGTTCAAAGACAAGCTGAAAAGCGAAGAAATTGCCAACGTAGCTCAGTGGCTTGCAGCCAAAAAATAATCCTTTTTTTCCTAAATAAAAAACACGCTTCATGGGGAACCCTTTCAGGACTGCCCAAGCGTGTTTTTTTGCCGTTTCGAACATATTCGTTTGTTACCGTTTCTCTCCGGATCGCATCTTTTCAAATAACTCGTTAAACTGATGAGCTTCCTTGATATCAAGGGCGGTAATGCCCCCTTCATCCCAGGAGGTCAGCCGTAATGTTACATTCTTATAATCAATTGTGATAAAGGGATGATGATCAAAGGCTTCGGAGATCGTTGCTACTTCATCGACAAATGAAATCCCCTTCATGAAGCTTGCGAAAACATATTTTCGCACAATCCAGCGTCCTTCTTCCAGCTGCCAGCCCTCCAGCTTCGCTAAATGCGCTTCCACTTCTTCTTGTGTATAAACCATTTTTCATATCCTCCCTGAAACCCACATCCCTACGGATCGATGACCCTCAGGATGCGTCTTTGCCTGGCTTTCCATCAACTTTTTCCATTGTATTCCGATCACTGAGTGTTTATGAATATGGCCGTGCTCAGGCCCCATCGCTTGATTATATTTTAACACGCCAAATATTCAAAAATCTAATCCGCCCCTCGGATTAGATCAACGGAACTACCGTCAGCTCATCTTCTCCAATCAGCAGATTGATTCGATGCTGTTGCTTGTCATACATGACAACGCCGCATCCGACCTCAATTACCGGCTCCGCACCCAACCCATAAAAAAGATCCTCGGCCAGCGCTTCATGCACCTCTTGTTTCTCCCCTGGGCTGAGCTGCTGCCACTCGTTTCCTTCCATCTCGAAAAAAAGATAACTATCCGGGATTTGCCCGATCGCTTCCGTCAGATCTTTTAATATTTCGCCATATTCCCGTCCATGTTTTACACCCATATTTGTTACCTCCACCCTGGTCTCATTTTGTCTATACTGAATAGATTGACGAAAGCCTCACTTTCGCCCATGGGGTAAGCGCTATCTCAAAAGTTAGCCTTCCCGCTTCTTTAGTACAATCTATGGAATAGAGTTGTTGCTGGATAGGGCTCGCCCTCCCTTTGTTTCATTATACCGGAAAAACCCCCTTAAAAAAAAAGCCGATCCTGACGATAAATAATATATTACGTTCTTGGTGCAGCACACCATGTTGCAAGGATGCAAACTTGGTGCACGAAAGGATTCAATTCTATTTCTCATGGATGAGGTGTGCAATGGAAATTTCAACACTTATCGGCCTAATTCTTGGTGTGGTCGCAGTCCTTGTCGGTATGTTTCTCAAAGGGGCGCCTTTAATCTCTCTTCTCACCCCCGCGGCTTACGTCATTATTCTCGTGGGGACCGCTGCAACATTGTTTATTGGTTTCCCCATGTCAGAGCTCAAGAAGTTTCCGAAGCTGCTGAAAATGGTATTTGTGAAGCAGAAATTAGTGGAACGCCGTGAACTGATCTCCATGTTTATGGAATGGGCGTCCATTACCCGCCGTGAAGGCCTGCTCGCTTTGGAAACCAAAGTAGAAGAGATTGATGACGACTTTCTCCGCAACGGCATGCGGATGATTATCGACGGCAACGACCAGGATTTTGTACGTGATGTTTTAATGGAAGATATCGCGGCTACGGAGGAACGGCACCGCGCAGGTGCATTGATCTTCTCCCAAGCCGGCATGTACGCTCCTTCGCTCGGGGTACTCGGCGCCGTTGTCGGTCTGATCGCCGCCCTGACGAAGATGGAGAACATGGGAGAGCTAGCACATGCCATCGGTGCGGCATTTATCGCGACCCTCCTAGGTATTTTCACAGGTTATGTGCTGTGGCATCCGATCTCAAACAAATTGAAGCGCTTGTCCAAAAAGGAAATTGAGCTGAAGCTCATGATGATCGAAGGACTCTTGTCCATTCAATCCGGCGTTTCCACGATAGCGATCAGCCAGAAGCTTTCTGTTTTTCTGACCCCTTCCGAGCGTGCTCAAATGAATGAGAAGGAGGCTGTTGCAGGTGAGCAAAAAGACTAGACGTGAACATCATGAAGAACATGCGGACGAATCATGGCTCTTGCCGTACGCTGACCTTTTGACACTGCTGCTCGCTCTGTTCATCGTAATGTACGCCATGAGCACGATCGACAACAAAAAATTCGAAGAAATGAGCAAAGCCTTTAATACAGCTCTTAGTACCGGTAACGGCGTGCTCAGCTTCAACTCCGAAGTTAAGACGGAGAAAAGCTCCAGCAAAAACAGTGACAACACCCTGCCGACCAGCTCGGACAAGAAGAAACAACGGGAGCTGCTGGCGAAGCAAGAACAGGAAGATATGGAAAAGCTGAAAAAACAGCTGGATCAATATATTAACAACAATGGGCTTACGAATTTGCTGAACACGAAGCTGAATCAATCCGAGCTGACGATTTCGATCCGAGACAATGCGCTATTTGACATAGGCAGCGCAGTCGTCAAGCCTGAATCCCGTCAATTGGCTGTGGCCATCAGCAATATGCTGCAGCAATTCCCTAGCTACAATGTGATTGTTTCGGGGCATACGGATAATATGCCAATCTCGAATAGCGAATATGCCTCGAACTGGGATCTAAGCTCTGACCGTGCATTGCACTTTATGAAGATTTTGCTTACGAATCCAAATTTGAATCCGTCGAAGTTTACTTCCACTGCTTATGGAGAATATCATCCGGTTGCTTCCAACAATTCGGATGTAGGCAGGGCAAAAAACCGCCGGGTCGAAGTCTCCATCATACGGAAATATACCGATGGTGGCGAACAGCAATTGCAAGTTCAAAACAAATGACATTCATTAAAACCAAAAGCTGTATTCCCCACTATATGAGGGATACAGCTTTTTTACTCACCGATATCCTATGGACTAAAGATTAGTCCTCTATCCTCGATTCTTACCTTATAATAAAAGAGATATCCGCTTTGGCTATATTATTGCAGCTGATAATGCAGCAAACGGCCAAGCTCCTCTTTCTCGCGATCCGTCAGATCCCGCCATTTTCCCTTCGGCAAAGATCCCAAATGAATATTCATAATCCGGATACGCTGCAGCTTGCGGACATGATACCCAAATGCGCTGCACATCCTGCGAATCTGCCGGTTTTTTCCTTCCGTCAAAATGATTTTGAAGACCCGCTCAGAAACTCGAGTCACCGTGCAAGGAAGGGTCATCTCCCCTAATATTTTGACTCCGCTGGCCATTCCCGTCAAAAACGATTGGGTAACGGGCTTGTCTACCGTCACGATATACTCTTTTTCATGTCTGCCTTCAGACCTTAAAATTTTATTGACGATATCCCCGTCGCTTGTCATCAGAATAAGCCCTTCCGAGTCCTTGTCCAATCTACCGATTGGAAAAATCCGCTCCGAATGGCCCACAAAGTCCACGACGTTCCCTTGAATATGGCGCTCAGTCGTGCTTGTGATGCCTACCGGCTTATGTAAGGCAATATACACATGGCTTTTTTGCTTGGCTTTCAGAGGCCGTCCGTCAATACGCACATCATCCCCTTCCTCAGCCTGGCTGCCAAGTACCGCGGTAACGCCGTTAATCGTAACTTTGCCGCTCTCCACTAACTTATCCGCTTCGCGACGGGAGCAAAACCCTGTTTCGCTAATAAATTTATTAATCCGCACCGGGATCTTCCCCCTTGTCATTGATGTTTTGCTCCCCAGCCAAAGGCAACACGATGTCAACCCGAGTCCCTTTGCCTTCTTTACTGAATATTTCCATCATACCCTTATGTCCTTCAATGATACCTTGGCTAATCATGAGACCTAAACCGGTTCCGTTCTCTTTGCTCGTAAAAAACGGCTCGCCCAGTTTCGGCAAATTTTCGCTCGGTATCCCAATACCTTGGTCCGAAATCGTTATTCCGACTTCTTCCCGGCTTAATCTGAACAATTCAATCGTAATGATTCCGCCTTCTTCCATGGCTTCAATCGCATTCTTAATAATGTTGATAAAAACCTGCTTCATCTGGTTTTCTTCACAGTGGACTTTATATACCTCCGGCTCGAATTCAAACTTGAATTCAATGCCAAACAAATGAGCCTGGCTGCTGAGCAGCGAAATGACATCATTCAGAATGTTTCTAATGTTTTTCACCTGAAACTGAGTAGCTTGCGGTTTGGCCAGAATCAGAAACTCGCTGACAATCAGGTTGATCCGGTCCAGCTCGGATAACATAATTTCATTATGCTGCGGCGAGAAACTATTATTCTCGCGCTGCAGCTGCAGAAATCCGCGCAGCGTCGTCAGTGGATTGCGTATTTCATGCGCGACGCCTGCGGCAAGCTGTCCAACCGTGGTCAGCTTCTCGGAGCGCCGCAGAAGCTCCTCCATCTTGTTCCGCTCGGTCATGTCCCGGGATACGCTGATAAAGGAAATGATATGGCCGTCCTCATCCTTGACGGGAGCTGTACTGATGCTGACTTCCACCAGAGAGCCATCTCTCCGGAGACGAAGGGTTTCTGTTGGAGGCAGCTGTTCTCCGCGCCGCAGCGCCTGAACGTTCCTGGCCTCCTCTTCCTCCAGAAAATCGGGCACGATCTCCAGCTTCTTGCCGATAATTTCATGGCTTTCCCAGCCGTATAAATCTTCGAAAGCCTTGTTCACCTGGATAACTCTGCCTGACCAATCTACGGTATGAATGGCATCGGCAATCTGCTGGATAATGGACTCCAAGTGGTCTTTAACGGACTTATTCTCATCGGCAGCCTGCTTCAGCTGGTTGGTATAGTGATTCAGGCTTGAGGTCATCGCGTTAATCCTGCTGGATAACAGCCCCATCTCATCTTTGCTGTTGATGATCAGCGGAGTGTCAAACCGCCCCTCTGTGACATCCTTGACCTTCACCAGGACCAATTTCATCGGACGGATGATGTATACCGCCATTACATAACTCCCGAGAACCACAACGAAAAGCAAGCAGACAGATATGATGATATAGTTGACCAGTTGCTCATGAAGCACCTGAGAGATCGCCTTGTAGTCCATCACGACACTGATAATATAAACCGATTGATCCGGATTAAAAATCGGAATAAAGCTTTTCAGAACCTTCTTGCCTTTAACCTTGGTGTCGAATGTTACGTTCGAACCGGTCTTAATCGCCTCGGCAACCGCTTCCCTATCCCTAAGCAATTCCCCGTACGCATAGGTCCCGTATAGAATCGGGCGGTTACGCAATTGTATATTATAACTGTCAAAATCCATGGATGTCATATTTCCATTGCCAAATGTCTGTGGATTGATGCAAGTAATCTCCAGGATTTGCTCATTCACTTGCTTGGTTTTATTGAGAACGGCCTCAGGACTAAAGATCTTCGCATAATCATTGACGGCGTCGCTTCGAATATACGGATTAATCATATAATTCCGTCTGCCGTCATAATAATAGCCCCATTTATCGATATAATCCGAATCCGACGCCGAATGCTCCAAAGGCCCTGTCCAAAATCTGTCCAGATACATTCCTTGGGACACCGTAACCCGCTGCATATTAAATAGCTGCTTTAATGCAATATACCAATATCCCCAATCCCGGGTGGACGTCCCCAATTCATCGGGGTTTGAGGATTTAACAACAACGATATCATCCCTGGCCCGTGCCAAAAGGGAAATATCAGTAACTCCGATTTCCTTGCTTAGCTCTTTAAGCTGATCATTATCAATCTCATGATAATCCTCCGGCAGCACCTTTGCTGCCAGGACAGAGGCCAACCTCAACAGCCTACCAACTTGTTTCTCCACATATTCCGAGCTGTATTGGCTTTGCTCGATGGAAGCTGCAACTTGCCTGGCCACATCAAGCATTTTATTTTCGCTGTCTTGTTTTAAATTGGCTTGTGTTGTATAAAAACTGAGGAGGATGTATATAAGCAATATCAGCAGCAGAGAGCCAGACATGATCAGAGTTAATTTATACTTAATGGACAAAGGATCACCTCTTGGCAAATGAGAACTTCGGCGGGAATGACAATACTCCTATCATCATAACTCCAAACCCTCTGGTTTGAAAAGACTGTGGTGAACCGAATCGCTTCATATATATGGTCTATGGTTAAATGATCTCACGATTGCTATTCGCTTGATCCTTCAATACAATAAGAAAAACATCTATCGATGTATTACCTAAGAAGACAGACCGCTCTTAGCAGTAGTTTATTCTTGCGATATCAGGATGCTCCTCCTCGTTGTTTTTACATGTCTGATATCTAAAGAAAAACATCTATCGATGCAATATCCGTTGAAAATTATGCACATATTCACATTTAACTAGGAACAAAATGTGGATAAAGTTGTGCGTAACCTAAATGTTATCCACAGAAGTGTGCACAGCATGTTAACAAACGAATGCACGTTCGTGGAATAACAGTTCTGTAGTGTAAAAGGAGGCTTTTTATCTTGAATGAACAACAGAAACATCCTTCCGTTGGGGATGAAACTGTGGATAAATCTGTGCATGAACGGTGGATGAACGAAGCTATTGCTCAAGCACGAATGGCTGAAGCCATTGGAGAGGTTCCGATTGGAGCTGTGATCGTGCGCGGAGATGAAATCATCGGCCGCGGATATAATTTGCGCGAAACGTCGCAGGACGCCACCGCCCATGCGGAAATCGTCGCCATCCGCGAAGCCAGCCGTGCTATCGGTGCCTGGCGATTGCTGGAGTGCAGGCTCTATGTAACGCTGGAGCCTTGTCCCATGTGCGCCGGCGCAATCGTTCAATCCCGGATCCCACAGGTGATTTATGGAACGGGTGATCCCAAAGCAGGATGTGCGGGTACGCTGATGAATCTGCTGCAGGAACCGCGTTTTAATCATCGCACCGAGGTCATTGACGGGGTTTTGCAGGAGGAATGCGCCTCTATGCTGACCAATTTTTTTCGCAGCTTACGCCGGAAGGACAAAGAAACCAAGGAATAACTCTGCTCTAAAACAAAGTGGAGCCTATGCTTCGATGCTTATTCCAAATACTTTGCGGGGACTCCAAAAAACTTATAAATTCAAACAAAAACAAACCAACCCGGCCGGGTTGGTTTGTTCGTTTACATTAGTTAGCTGCGTTTCCTGCTTCTTGTTGCAGCTGTTCCATTGTAACGGTCTCGTCTTCTTTTGGAATGCCGATTTTGAAGGTTTGTTTTTCATTTACTTTGCTGTATTGGTTTGTGAGCTCCATCGACAATTTAACGTTTTCTTTTGTCTCTGGATCGTTCATCTCAACATTAATTACAGCATTTTGGTATGAAGGGAAATCCTTTTTATCGATGGCGGTGTTAACGCTGAATTGATTGATCTTCAGGTAATTTTTCAGATCGTTCAAACCTTTATTGAGCTCCTCTTTGTTTGTAGAGTTCAGATCTTTTTTCGCCTTTTCGATATCTTCTTTCGTTGCGCCGATCATATCACGGTATTCGTCTTTAGCGAAAATATCCATCATTTTAGGCAGCACTTTGTTTACGAAGGTTTCTGCAGCTTCCTTCACATTGTCATTGGTGATATTGAACTGCACCACTTGTTTGGCGTCAACGCCGTCCGGAAGCTTCGCATCTTTGACATTAACATCTTTGAAGTATTTTTGAGCGTCATAATCTTCATACAATACATTCAAGAGTTCATTGGAGAGCTGCTGCGCTTTTTTCGTATCCAAAGATCCCGGATTAAATTTCCCGCCCTCTTGTTGAGCAAGTTCCTTCGCATCCATAACAAGGTATTTGCCTACCAGGTTTTCCGGAACCGGGAAAAATGGAACTTGTGGGATTTTGACATACAGCTTTTCTTTCGTGATTACCATAGGAATATTAAAGCTCATGGACATATCGCCCTTCAGATTAATTCCCAAGGTGAACTCGGATTGCATTGGTTCCGTTTGATATACCCCGTCAACCGTAAGATCCGCATCTTTGAGCATGCTCATCATTTGGCTGGCAGCTGGATTGCTTTCTGTCTGCGGAGTGGCTATTTGCAGATCTTTAATGACCACCTTGCTTTTAATTTCATACGAATCCATCTTCACTGCATTTGCAGTGGCATTTTTCATAGCTTCTTTTGGATCCTTTTTGCTTGTGCATCCTGCAAGCGCCACTGTCATGGACAAGATCAGTGTAAGAATCAGGATAGCCCACTTCTTGTTCATCAAACTCTCTCCTCTCTTTTCTCTAAGGAAAATAACACACCTATTAATCATAATCGATTTTGAGGATAACTTAAATATGTTTTTGGAAATTTTATGATTCGAAATTAATTAATTTCCTTTTTTTCCTGCCGTGTGAGCTCACAAATTGTAATACGGAGAGTATTTCAGAAAGTTCCAATAAAAACACACCTTAATTTACATACGTTTTTTTATACATATAAAATAAAAAAAGCACTTCGAGCTAAGTCGAAATGCTTTTTTCTATTTCCAGTTTTTCAGAGGGTTTTAACCCTCTTTATTCAAATGAGACACATGATTACGATTTTTCACTTTTTTTGATCCGGAAAGAGGCTCCTGCATCGTATTTTCATTGTCCCGCCCACCATTTCTGCTCTGCTCCTGCCGCTGCATTTCCGGGACGGGAATCGCTTTTGGTTTACTCATCTGTTGTTCCCCCCTTGGGCTTAAGAGTGCGGATGCGTCAGGTCGGTCGTTTTGTCGTGATTCAGGGCATCTTGATGCCTGCGGTCATTTTTATCCTGCTGAATTTGCTGGGCATGATGGCTGTTTACCGGCGCCTCATCCAGATCACCGACAACATTACTCAGATTTTTATCCAGCCCCGGTTTGGCCTTAGTCATTTTCTTCCCTCTTTCCTTTGTGCGTGATGGGTCACATCGTGAAGCGCCTGAGCGCATTCATGAATTTGGCGGGTATACTCTTGAGCCATATCCTGAATGACTTCCGTGCGTTCATCCACGGTTCGGCCTTCCCGTTCCACATCCACCAAATCCACCTTTACCTCGCGCGTATCCAAGTATGAACATTGAAAGTCAAAGGAATACATTGTGCGTCCGGCCGTATCAATATGAATGCGGAGGGCACTTGGATTGGCTTCATCGGCCAGAACTTGGGCGGTATCCGAAGGATCCAGGTTTTGCGGCAGTTGGGCCTGCCAGGCATCGACGAGCTGGTCTTGGTTCAGTTGAAAATCTCGGTTCAATTTATCACACCTCCCCTACACTTTTAATGTGCGAAGAAGCTCATGGATTTATTCGTATGAAGAAAAGCTTATGTTGTTTTGCGGATAAGGCGGATTTTCTGAAGTAAACTAAAAAAAGAAGCCACCCTTCAAAAGGATGACTTCTTCTATTCTGACGGAGAGGATGGGATTCGAACCCATGTGAGCTTGCACTCTAACGGTTTTCAAGACCGCCCCGTTATGACCGCTTCGGTACCTCTCCATGTGGTAAAATATTTTCAATTACTTAAAGCGTAACAAAAATATCATACCACAAATTATTATCATGAGCAAGCCTTATTTCTCTTTGGGAGTAATAACCTTGACATTCCCCATATAAGGCTGCAGAACTTCCGGAACGACGACGCTTCCGTCGGCTTGTTGATAATTTTCCAAAATGGCGGCAACCGTCCGGCCTACGGCCAGTGCAGAACCATTCAGTGTATGCACAAACTCGGGTTTGGCTTTCGGTTCCGGACGGAACCGGATATTCGCACGACGGGCCTGGAAGGCTTCCGTATTCGAGCAGGAAGAGATTTCACGGTACATATTGCTCTCAGGGAGCCATACCTCCAGATCATAGGTCTTGGCGGCAGAGAATCCCATATCTCCCGTACTCAGCGCCATGACGCGATAAGGAAGCTTCAGAAGCTGCAGAACATGTTCGGCATCGGCCGCCATTTTCTCCAATTCCTCATAGGAAGATTCCGGCGAAACCAGTTTGACCAGCTCTACTTTATTGAATTGATGCTGACGGATGAGCCCCCGGGTGTCGCGACCGGCAGCGCCGGCTTCCGAACGGAAACATGAACTGTATGCCACGAAATGCTTCGGCAAGTCCTGCGCCGACAAAATATCATCGCGATAATAGTTGGTTACAGGCACTTCAGCCGTTGGAATCAGGTAATATTCGGTATCGCGGATTTTGAACAGGTCCTCTTCGAATTTCGGAAGCTGTCCTGTTCCGCGCAAGCTGTCCCCATTAACGATGTATGGCGGCAGCATCTCTTCGTATCCATGCTCACTGCTGTGCAGATCCATCATAAAGTTGATCAGGGCACGCTCAAGACGAGCCCCCATCCCTTTATAAAAGGTGAACCGCGAGCCCGTTACTTTGGCAGCAGCCTCAAAATCCAGAATATCAAGCCCCTGAGCTATATCCCAGTGAGCCTTCGGTTCAAAATCAAACTTCGTCGGTTCCGACCAACGGCGCACTTCAACGTTATCATCCTCGGAGGCACCGACAGGAACGGATTCATGCGGCATATTCGGAATGGACATCATTAAATCGTTAATTGAAGCCTCAATCTCCCGAATCTCCTCATCCATGGCTTTAATCCGATCCGAGACTTCACGCATCTCCAGGATTAATTCTTCCGCATCTTCTTTATTCTTTTTCCGTTTAGCTACTTCTCCCGACACCGTGTTGCGGCGATTTTTCAATGCTTCGCTTTCCTGAAGCAGCTCTCTGCGGCGTGTATCCAGCTCAGGAAAACCTGCGATCAATTCCAGTGATTTGTTACGGTTCTTGAGCGACTCTTCGACCTTGCCAAAATCGCTCCGCAATATTTTAACATCCAGCATTGGACTATTCCCCCTATATATCTACGGATATCAGCCATCCACCAAGATGTTCTAAGATGGCGTCAGTTAAAAAAAATAACCCCGACCCTTGTGGAGATGTACACCAGCTTGCCCATTTCCGCTCCGCTTAAACGGTGGCAAACAAGCCGATGTACAATTCCCCCATCTAAAGATCCCCCTATTTATAGGGTTTTCCTTAGAACATAAAAAGAGTCAAGGTGTCTGTCATGTTATATATCGGTACAAAAGCAGGGTTTTATGACGGTTGACTGGCTTTAACCATGTCCACAAAATATTGATGGAACCGGTAATCATCGGTCAGTTCCGGGTGGAACGATGATGCCAGCAAATGTCCCTGCCTTGCCGCTACAATCTCTCCATTGTAAGAGGATAATACGTCTACTTGGTCTCCTACGCTGCGAATGAGCGGTGCGCGGATAAACACGGCACGGATCGGTTCATCAATCCCTTTTATATCCAGATCAGTCTCAAAGCTTTCTCTCTGGCGTCCAAACGCATTGCGAACCACGTTCATATCCATGAGGCCTAGATGAGCCTCTTCCATACCTTCTATTGTTTTGGCAAGTACGATCAGGCCAGCACAGGTTCCAAAAACCGGCTTGCCTGCGGCAGCAAATTGACGGATGGCATCGATAAAATCGTATTTGCGCATCAGCTTGCCAATCGTCGTGCTTTCGCCTCCGGGAATGATCAGGCCCTGAATGTCCTGCAGCTCTTCCTTCTTCTTAATGGCGACGCCTTCCGCGCCTGCAAGTTCAATACTGCGAATATGCTCTGCTACGGCACCTTGCAGTGCCAATACCCCGATTTTCATATGCCGCCAGCCCTCTCTCTTACCAGCCGCGATCGGACATACGCTCAGCTGCACTCAGCTTCGAAATCTCGATGCCTTTCATCGGCGTGCCAAGGTTTTTCGAAACTTCGGCAATTAGTTTGTAATCTTCATAGTGGGTTGTTGCTTCCACGATCGCGCGGGCAAACTTCTCCGGATTGTCCGATTTGAAAATACCGGAGCCGACAAATACGCCATCAGCGCCCAAATGCATCATCAAAGCCGCGTCAGCCGGCGTAGCAACGCCACCTGCAGCGAAGTTTACAACAGGCAGCTTACCGTTTTTATGCACATCGATAAGGAGGTCATAAGACACGCCCAGATTTTTCGCTTCAGCATAAAGCTCGTCCTTGGACATGCTTTGCACCTTGCGGATCTGGCTGTTGATTAAGCGCATATGACGAACAGCTTCTACGATATTGCCGGTTCCGGGTTCACCCTTAGTGCGGATCATTGACGCGCCTTCGCTAATACGGCGCAATGCTTCTCCCAAATCTTTGGCTCCGCAAACAAATGGAACGGTGAAGTCCCATTTATCGATATGGAACACTTCATCTGCAGGTGTCAGAACTTCGCTTTCATCAAGATAATCAACGCCCAGGGATTCCAGAACCTTAGCTTCTACAAAATGGCCGATACGGGCTTTGGCCATGACCGGAATCGATACCACTTTCATGACTTCTTCGACGATCGTTGGATCAGCCATACGGGCTACGCCGCCTGCCGCACGAATATCGGATGGTACGCGTTCCAAAGCCATAACGGCAGTAGCGCCTGCCGCCTCAGCGATTTTGGCCTGCTCGGCATTCATGACGTCCATGATGACGCCGCCTTTTTGCATTTCTGCCATGCCTCTTTTTACTCTTGATGTCCCTGTTTCCATGTCCATGCCTCCTGAATTATATATCATGTCATCTGCTTTCCCGCGCAATTAACAGCAGAAAATACAGCTGCATTACCATGACTTAAAAGAGATTTTTAATACTGTCAAACAAATCGGCGAACATCTCTTTGATTGCCCGGAAGAACAAACGGATCCAGCTTCCTTTTTCCACTTCCTCAGAAGTGACCAAGTTTACGGTTTTGGTTTGCTGTTGATCCATGCCTTCCGCTTTATACGTATAAGTTATCGTACCGACTTTGGTTCCCTTATTGATCGGTGCCACTAGCTTGTCCTCAGGTTCGAGCTGCGTTTTGAACTGAACGCCCTTGACTTCGCCGCCTTTTGGCACGATAAAGCTGACGTCACTGTCGGTTACGACACCAACGCTGGTTTCCACACCTTTTTTGACTGGAACAGTATCAAGACCTTTGACTTTGGACTTGCCTGCAACGACCTGCTTGATTTCAAAATGGTCAAAACCGAAATCAAGCAGTTTTCTCGTCTCCGTAAAACGATGGGCTTCTGAATCAGTCCCCATTACGACGCTAATTAGGCGCATGCCGTCGCGCACAGCGGTACCTGTGAAGCAATTGCCCGCATTTTGCGTATGTCCCGTTTTGAGGCCGTCCAGCCCTTTATATGCATAAGCTTTGAAGTTCGGGATATTCTTATTCGCTTCAAGCATCCAGTTGTAGTTTATGATCGGAGTTTTGTCGCGTTCCCGGAATTTATACGATTGAATGGAAGTGAATTTTGCAAAGTCCGGATGGTCAAGCACGATTCGTCTGCCCAAAATAGCCGCATCCATCGCCGACATGACATCTTCCTTGTCGGTATCCGGCTGGTATTTAGCAGGCATGTCCTTTTTGTCAAGGCCGGTGGCATTAATGAAATGGGCGGTCTTCATGCCCATCTGCTTAGCGGTTTCATTCATTAGCTTCACAAATTCCTGCTCGGAACCCGCCACGCGTTCAGCAAGGGCAATCGATGCGTCATTCGCCGAGCCTACGGCCATTGCTATGTAAAGTTCCTCAACCGTATGCACGTCTCCTTGAGCCAGAAAAATACGCGATCCAATCGTTTTAGCCGCATTTTCGCCAACGGTTACTTTGTCGGTCCATTTCAGCTTTCCTTGTTTTACCTGTTCCGCGACGATGTATTCCGTCATCATTTTGGTCATGCTCGCCGGAGGTAATGGTTGATCGGCATTCACGGACAACAGCACCTGTCCTGTGGTCGGTTCAATCAAAACAGCCGATAATACGTTAAGATCCGGTTTTTGGATACTGCCCGCAACCGGAGCCTGGCTGGTTTTCGTTGTGGTTGTCGCTTGTTTATTTGTCTTCTCGGCAAATACCATGGTGGCAGGCAAAGCCGATAAACAAAGCATATTCAAAAGCATCAACGACGCTACGCTTTTTTTAATGAGATGACGTTTCTGCCTTTTACGGCTCGTTGGTTTCCATTTGTTACTCAAAGTATGTTAACTCCCCTCTTGCCCACTAAAATCCCTACTTGTTCATTTTATTCTATCACAGGGAAATAATCAAAAAAAGACAGACAGGCCGAATTTCGGCCTGTCTTCAACTTAAAGATATTGGTTTGAATGCAAATATCTTCAGAATTATACGGAATAGTTTGGAGCTTCTTTCGTAATTTGAACGTCATGCGGATGGCTTTCACGAAGGCCGGCTCCAGTAATTCGTACAAATTGTGTATCTTCTCGCAGCTCTTCAAGCGTTTTGGTACCACAGTACCCCATGCCTGCGCGAAGACCGCCGATCAACTGATGAATGGTATCCTTAAGTGGTCCTTTATAAGCGACGCGGCCTTCAATTCCCTCTGGAACAAGCTTCTTGTCATCGTCCTGGAAGTACCGGTCCTTACTGCCTTGTTTCATTGCAGCCATGGAGCCCATACCGCGGTATACCTTATAACGCCGCCCTTGATAGATTTCGGATTCGCCAGGACTTTCTTCCGTCCCTGCAAACATGCTTCCGAGCATAACGGCATGTCCACCTGCGGCCAAAGCCTTGGTGATTTCGCCTGAATATTTAATGCCGCCGTCCGCGATGATTGGTACGCCATATTCGCGAGCGACTTTCGCGCAATCGTAAATAGCGGTGATTTGCGGTACGCCGATACCGGCAATAACGCGGGTTGTACAGATCGAACCTGGGCCGATGCCGACTTTTACAACCGAAGCCCCTGCTTCGATCAGATCGCGGGTAGCTTCACCTGTTGCGACGTTCCCTGCAATAATCGTCAAATCCGGATAGGTTTGGCGCAAATTGCGTACCGCGTCCAGAATATTGATGTGATGTCCGTGAGCGGAATCCACAACAATCAGATCGACGCCCGCTTTAACCAAAGCTTCGGCGCGCTCAAGACCATCCTTGGAGATACCGATTGCCGCGCCAACCAACAGACGTCCTTGTGCATCTTTAGCAGCATTCGGGAACTGAATTGCTTTTTCAATGTCCTTGATCGTGATAAGGCCTTTCAGCACATTATTTTCATCAACCAAAGGCAGCTTTTCGATTTTATGCTTTTGCAGGATTACCTCAGCCTCTTGCAGTGTAGTACCGACTGAAGCCGTCACGAGATTTTCCTTTGTCATCACTTCTTTGATTTGAATGCTGTAGTCATGGACAAAGCGAAGGTCGCGGTTCGTCAAAATCCCAACCAGTTTATGCTCCTCGTCCACAATCGGAACGCCGGAAATACGGAACTTGGCCATCACTTGCTCAGCATCGGAAACAAGGTGGTCAGGTGTCAGGGAGAATGGATTCGTAATAACGCCGCTTTCGGAACGTTTCACGCGATCTACTTCTTCAGCCTGCTGCTCTACGGACATATTCTTATGGATAATCCCGATCCCGCCTTCTCTTGCAATGGCAATTGCCATCGCAGATTCGGTTACGGTATCCATGCCGGCACTGATGAGCGGAATGTTGAGCTTCACATCTTTGCTTAATCTTATGGACACATCCACTTCCTTCGGCAGCACCTCAGACTTACGCGGCACTAGCAGTACATCGTCAAAAGTAAATCCTTCTTTATTGAACTTGTCTTCCCACACCTCAGAATTTCCCCCTCATTTGTCATGTATTGTATTCATCAAAACCCTTATACTACAAGGCTTGAAAATCATTTTCTGAAAATATATTATTGCCATCTTAGCAAAGCACCCTGAAGCTGTCAAGGAATTGAGCATGGTAAAAGAAACAGAAAATGACTTGTCTAATACATGAAAATACATGTCCACTGACAAAAGACAAAGCCATAAAATAACCCCACAAAGAGTATCGGAAAGAAGTAAGGGCGCCTCTCAAAGAGGGCGCTTTTGCGAAGCAAAAGTACTGAGTGGAACCTATGCTTCGATGCTATTTCAAATACTTTGCGGCGACCCCAAAAAACTTATAAAATCCATAGTCGTAAGAAAAACGTCTTTCGACGTACTTTTCACAGAAGACAGACTGCATTTTGCGGTAGTTTTTCTTGCGATATAAGGATGCGAGATCTTCGGAGTTTATACTTTCTTATATCTTAAAAAAGACATCCCTTGGTGGGATGTCCAATTTTCGTAAACTTCATACATTGTAATTATTTCTGCCCTGCTGCGGTTGTTCGGATTCATAGCGCCACGATGGCTAACGAAACAGGAGCTGCCTTGGCCGTATTCGCGCTCAAATCAGCTGCCGCCACCACAACGGCACAACGGCTAACGGAACTCACAATCGTTATTTAAGCAAAATAAAGCCTCCGAAAATTTTAACGAAACTGGGTATCACTATTGCTCAAAATAAACGGTCAAAAGCACACATTTAGCCCAATTAACGATCTGTAGTTTCGTTAGATTTGATTTAGCTACGTTTTTGGGGCAATAGCGTGGCTCAGTTTCGTTAGAAGTAACCAAGCGATGTTTTCGTCATGATCATACTTATACGTTGGTAGCATTTTGACATGTACTCTACTTAATTTAATAACAGTCCTATTAGGACAATTATTAGATAATTCAACACAAATCAGGTGCACTCCACCACAACACAAAAAAACCACCGTCGATTATACATCAACAGTGGTCCTTCGCTTGGCAACGTCCTACTCTCCCAGGACCCTTCGGTCCAAGTACCATCGGCGCTGGAGGGCTTAACGGTCGTGTTCGGGATGGGTACGCGTGGAACCCCTCCGCCATCGCCACCAAACGATTCAAGTGATTTGATCACCTGAAAACTAGATACGAAACGTTTTGCGTTTTAAATATTCTCCGTAGCATTTCCCGGTTTTAAATCCCGGGGCCCCCGAAAAGTAATCGGAATCATCCGCGAAGCATACGCTTCACTTTTTGGGGTATTTTTAGGATAAGCCCTCGACCGATTAGTATTGGTCAGCTCCATGCATTGCTGCACTTCCACCTCCAACCTATCTACCTCGTCGTCTTCAAGGGGTCTTACTAGTTGGGAAATCTCATCTTGAGGGGGGCTTCACGCTTAGATGCTTTCAGCGCTTATCCCTTCCGTACGTAGCTACCCAGCCATGCTCCTGGCGGAACAACTGGTGCACCAGCGGTACGTCCATCCCGGTCCTCTCGTACTAAGGACAGCTCCTCTCAAATTTCCTACGCCCACGACAGATAGGGACCGAACTGTCTCACGACGTTCTGAACCCAGCTCGCGTACCGCTTTAATGGGCGAACAGCCCAACCCTTGGGACCTACTTCAGCCCCAGGATGCGATGAGCCGACATCGAGGTGCCAAACCTCCCCGTCGATGTGGACTCTTGGGGGAGATAAGCCTGTTATCCCCAGGGTAGCTTTTATCCGTTGAGCGATGGCCCTTCCATGCGGTACCACCGGATCACTAAGCCCGACTTTCGTCCCTGCTCGACTTGTAGGTCTCGCAGTCAAGCTCCCTTCTGCCTTTGCACTCTTCGAATGATTTCCAACCATTCTGAGGGAACCTTGGGGCGCCTCCGTTACTCTTTAGGAGGCGACCGCCCCAGTCAAACTGCCCACCTGACACTGTCCCCGCACCGGATTACGGTACCAGGTTAGAACCTAGATACGATCAGGGTGGTATCCCAACGGCGCCTCCACCTAAGCTGGCGCTCAGGCTTCTTAGGCTCCCACCTATCCTGTACAGATCGTACCCAAATCCAATATCAAGCTGCAGTAAAGCTCCATGGGGTCTTTCCGTCTTGTCGCGGGTAACCTGCATCTTCACAGGTATTAAAATTTCACCGGATCTCTCGTTGAGACAGCGCCCAAGTCGTTACGCCATTCGTGCGGGTCAGAATTTACCTGACAAGGAATTTCGCTACCTTAGGACCGTTATAGTTACGGCCGCCGTTTACTGGGGCTTCGGTTCACAGCTTCGGATTACTCCTAACCGCTCCCCTTAACCTTCCAGCACCGGGCAGGCGTCAGCCCGTATACTTCGCCTTACGGCTTCGCACAGACCTGTGTTTTTGCTAAACAGTCGCTTGGGCCTTTTCACTGCGGCCCCCTCGTGCTATTCACACTACCGGGGCACCCCTTCTCCCGAAGTTACGGGGTCATTTTGCCGAGTTCCTTAACGAGAGTTCTTCCGCGCGCCTTAGAATTCTCTTCTCGCCTACCTGTGTCGGTTTGCGGTACGGGCACCTTCACCTGGCTAGAGGCTTTTCTTGGCAGTGTGAGATCATGACCTTCGGTACTGTAATTTTCCCTCCCCGTCAC
>NZ_AP025343.1:7160000-7225000 GCF_021654775.1 Paenibacillus azoreducens
GAATTAACGGCCATAGGCATGGCTCTACCGGATCTGGACATTGAGCTTGAAATCGAACGCTTCTATGCCCTGATTGACGGCCTGGCCATCCATGCCATCCTCAGACCGGAGATTGTGACGGCGGACATGATGCGAAGAGCCGTGCACAGGCATCTTATGTCCCTCTGCCGGCCGCCATCCGGTTCATAAATAACCCCACAAAGAGTAACGGAAGAAGTCCGACGCCTCTCACAGAGGGGCGCTCTTGCGAGCAAAAGTACTGAGTGACGTGTAGACTTTGAAGCTTATTCCAATTACTTTGTAGGGCCCCAAAAGCTTAAAAAAAAGGAACAAACGTGAGGTATCACGCTGTTCCTTTTTTTATCCGGCCATTGTTGTTCCGGATCGTATTTCCATTAAAAATTACTCCTGCGTACGATTTCTCATATGAGGGAAAAGCAGCACGTCACGGATCGATGGAGAATTGGTCAGCAGCATGACCAGACGGTCTACGCCGATACCCAGTCCGCCTGTAGGCGGCATGCCGTATTCAAGCGCGTTCAAGAAGTCTTCATCCATTTCATGCGCTTCGTCGTTGCCCTGTTCACGTTCTTTAAGCTGAGCTTCGAAACGTTGACGCTGATCGATCGGATCATTCAGCTCGCTGAATGCATTCGCATGCTCGCGCGCCACGATAAACAGTTCAAATCGATCCGTAAAGCGTGGATCCTCCTCGTTTTTCTTCGCCAGCGGCGAAATCTCGACCGGATGTCCGGTAACGAATGTCGGCTGAATCAACGTTTCCTCTACAAATTCCTCGAAGAATGCATTCAGGATATGGCCAAAGGTCATGTGCGGCTCAACTTTGACGTTATGTTCCTTGGCAAGGCGATGCGCCTCTTCATCGGTCATTTGCACGCCGAAATCAACGCCCTTGACTTCCTTAACCGCATCGACCATGGACACGCGCCGCCAGCCTGGAGCCAAATTCACTTCATGTCCTTGATAGTCGATCAATTGGGTGCCAAGCACTTCCTGAGCAATATGGGCGATCATGTTTTCGGTTAAGTTCATGATATCCTTGTAATCCGCATAAGCTTCATACAGCTCGATCATCGTGAACTCCGGATTATGGCGCGTGGAAATCCCTTCGTTGCGATAAACCCGTCCAATTTCATATACCTTTTCCAGACCGCCGACAATGAGGCGTTTCAAGTGAAGTTCGATGGCAATACGCATGTAAAGCTCCATGTCGAGCGCATTATGATGCGTAATAAACGGTTTGGCAGCAGCACCGCCCGCGATGGCATGCAGGGTTGGCGTCTCAACTTCCAGATAACCGTGCGAATCCAGGTAACGGCGCATCGATTGGATGATACGGGAACGCGTGATAAACGTCTGCTGAACTTCAGGATTGATGATGAGATCCACGTAGCGCTGACGGTAACGCAGCTCCACGTCCTTCAGGCCATGGTATTTATCCGGCAGTGGGTAGAGGGACTTGGAAAGAACCTCAACCTCGCTTGCTTTGATTGTGGTTTCTCCTGTTTTGGTTTTGAACATCGTACCGACGACACCAACGATATCTCCGAGATCAAGCAGGCGGAACGCTTCAAAAGCTGTTTCTGAAACGGAATCTTGGCGGACGTAAATTTGAATCTTGCCGCTAAGATCCTGAATATGGGCGAAAATAGCTTTACCCATGCCGCGTTTAGCCATAATTCTGCCTGCAACACGTACTTCGGCATGCTGCTCGTCCAATTCTTCTTTGGTCATCCCGTCATATTTTGCGAGCAAATCGCCGGCATGATGCGTCCGGTTGTATTTTTTTCCGAATGGATCGATCCCCATGTTGCGGAGCTCGTCCAATTTACCGCGGCGGATTTGCAGCATCTCGCTAAGTTCAGTTTCTTGTTCGTGGTTGTTTACTTCTTCCGACATTTCAAATTGTCACTCCTTCTATCTCACTGCCTGTCCGTCAAACGAATACAGTGGTCTGCTTATAAATGAACCTGTACCTGGCTCAAGGTGAATCCAAGAAGAAACGCCTACAGCGTCCTTTCAAGGGCGGTAAGCGATTCTGCAAAAAATATAAGATCAGAGTACGCGCAGCTTATACTTTCTTATATTTTGAAAAAAAGCTTCCTAAAGGAAGCTCTTTCTAACAATCCTAAAGCAATGCGGATCTTACTTCTTGATATCAATGATTTTGTATTGAATCACGCCCGCAGGAACGTTGACATCCACTACAGTACCCTTTTGCTTGCCAAGAATCGCTTTGCCAACAGGGCTTTCATTGGAAATTTTATTGTTGAGCGGATCAGATTCGGCCGTACCCACAATGGTGTATTCCATCGTGTCGCCGTATTCCAAATCCTTAACGATAACGGTAGCACCAATGCCGACAATATCGGTATTGATCTCATCGTTATTGATGATGCGCGCATTGCGGAGCATTTTTTCCAGGGTAATGATGCGTCCCTCAATAAAAGCCTGCTCGTTTTTGGCATCTTCATATTCCGAGTTTTCGCTGATATCCCCGTAGCCGATGGCCACTTTGATCCGTTCCGCAACCTCACGGCGCTTAACTGATTTCAGGTTCTCGAGTTCGTCTTCCAGCTTTTTAAGTCCGTCCTGTGTCAGAATGACTTCTTTATCGCTCATCTCAACCGATTCTCCTGTCATGTAAATAAATTTAAAACTACCGTAATTATAGAATGAACTACCCTTTTAACTTTAGATCAATCTATATTTATGCAAAGTTTGAAGGATCAGAACATCCCTCTGCTGTTTAAAGGATAAGTCGAATTTATACTGAAAAATTATATGGTAAGCATTTCAAAATGTCAATCGAATGCATCAAGTCTAAACTTTGACATTTTGACTTTACGTTTTATTGGGAAACAGCAGCTTCCTCTACCGGGCGTTCCTCACGGTCTTTAAGGCTGGCCACGAAATTTTCCAGAATTTTAACCATTTCATCCCGTTTGGTTTCTTCCATAATCTCATCCTTAATACGGGCTGATCCTTTCAGACCTTTCAAATACCATGCCAAATGCTTGCGCATCTCACGCACGGCCACCGCTTCGCCTCTAAGGGCAACGAGACGGTCCATATGCAAAATCGCAATGCGGATTTTCTCTTCAGCGGTTGGCTCCGGCAAAAGCTCGCCGGTTCTCAAATATTCGATCGTGCGATACAGCATCCACGGATTTCCGAGCGCTCCGCGGCCGATCATAACTCCGTCGACTCCGGTTTGATCCAGCATCCGCCGCGCATCTTCCGGCGTAACGACATCGCCGTTTCCGATTACAGGGATCGAGACGGACTCTTTTACCTGCTTTATAATATTCCAATCGGCATGACCGGTATACAATTGCTCCCGTGTGCGGCCGTGAACGCTGACAGCTTTGCCTCCGGCACGTTCGACAGCCTGAGCGTTCTCGATTGCGTAAATATGATCATGGTCCCAACCGATGCGCATTTTGACTGTTACCGGTTTGTCTACGGCATCTACGACAGCGGCTACCATCTCATAGATTTTGTTTGGATCGAGCAGCCAGCGTGCGCCCGCGTCGATTTTGGTGACTTTTGGCGCCGGGCAACCCATGTTGATATCAATAATATCGGCATTGGTATGCTTATCCACGACCTTCGCCGCTTCTACAAGCGAATCGCGGTCGCCGCCAAAAATCTGCAGGCTGAGCGGCTTTTCCCTTTCATCGACAAACAGCATTTCCTGCGTACGCTGATTGCCGTGTATGATCGCTTTGCCGCTGACCATCTCAGCGCAAACCAATCCGGTTCCGAACTCTTTGGCGATCAGCCGGAAAGCCGGATTGCATACCCCCGCCATTGGAGCCAGAACGACCTGGTTTTTCATTTCAATATCGCCAATTTTCAGCATATGGTCATTCGCTCCTTTCTATCATTTTTGTTCTTGCTTCATGATAAACCACAAAGCTTCGTTTCAAACTATATATGCAACATTTATTGATGGATAAGTTCCTGAATCGATACGTCCAAAAACTCAGCAATTTTCGTCAATGTCTGCTCATCAGCGCGCCGGTTTCCCCGCTCAATGGCCCCCAGTACCGCCAGTGAAATGCCGCACCCGGCTGCCAGTTCCTGCTGCGTAAATCCCTTTAGCTTCCGGAAGGCGCGGATACGCTGTGCCAGTTGCAAGTTTTCCAAAGCTGCAAACCTTCCTTTCCATCCAGTCTGTCCATTGCCGCCCGTATTTCTGTCCGCAGTCCGGACGTTTCATCCATAGGAACGATGTCCGTAAGCGGAACAAGCACAAATAAACGCTCCTGCATACGGGGATGGGGCAAAGTCAACTCCTCCGTGTTCTCCCGTAGCCCCTCCATCCATATCAAATCCAAATCGACAGTCCTTGGGCCCCAGCGGACATGGCGGACTCTTCCGAGGTCCTTTTCGATTTGCTGCATAACATGCAGGAGCACGTATGGATCGGGACCGGTACGCACGCGTACAGCCATGTTAAGAAAGAGAGGCTGGTCCACATATCCGACAGGTTCGGTTTCATAAATGTTGGAGCACTCAATCACGGTGACGCCCGGAGTTTCGTCAAGGCGGCGAATCGCCTCCAGCAGCGTATCCTCACGGTCACCCAAATTGGCCCCTAAAGCAATATAAGCCTCTGATGACTCAGAGGTGGAATGTGCGTTCATAGATGATCCTCACTTTCTTGTTCTGTGAAGTTCCACAGTGACGCCCTGAAAGTGGATGTCAAAGGGAGGGTGAGGTTTGGTCACTTTAACCGTTAAAGCATCGATACTAGTATAAGTGTCCAGTAACAAGGATGCAATACGTTCAGCCAAGGCTTCAATCAGGCGAAAAGACTCGGTTTCAACGACTTTTTTCACGTTTTCATGCACTTCGGCATAATTTACCGTTTGACTTAAGTCGTCTTTTTGGCCGGCTGCACGTAAATCAAGCTCAAGCTCCAGATCAATATAAAAGCGTTGACCCAGCTTACGTTCCTCTTCAAAAACGCCATGATATCCGTAATATTCCATGTGGTGCAGTTTCATTTTATCCATCACTCGTCAGTCCTCCACTTCATTTCGGGATTGAAATCCCATCATCCTCGGCTAGAGACGTACCCGCGTAAGATCCGTCGAACCATAAAGCATTGCATCGCACATCGTAACCGTCCGCTTGATCTGCTTCACATCATGGACCCGCACCATTTGGCAGCCTTGGGCAATGCCGAAAGCGACAGTCGCTGCCGTTCCTTCAATAATGTCGTCTACCGGCAGATCGAGTGTTGTACGTATAAACTTCTTGCGCGAAGTTGCGAGCAGCACCGGATAACCGATAGCTACCAGCCGGTCAAGCTGTGTCATAATTTGCAGATTTTCCGGACCGTTTTTGGCAAAACCGACGCCTGGATCCAAAATAATCTGTTTGCCGTTCACGCCCGCTTTCAGCGCCAATTCGACACTTTCCTTCAGATCCTGCACGACGTCAGCGGCAAAATCGCCATAGTTCATATCTTTCCTGTTATGCATCAAAATAATCGGACAGCCGAGTTCGGCTGCAGCTTTCAGCATATCCGGATCTTTTTTGCCTCCCCAAATATCGTTCATGATATGGGCTCCAGCCTGAATGGCTTGCCGGGCTACCTCAGCCTTATAGGTATCTATGGATATCGGGATATGCGGAGCCTCGCGGTGAAGAGCCTCGATAACCGGGATTACGCGGCGCAGCTCTTCTTCGGCAGATATAGGCACATACCCCGGACGCGTGGATTCGCCGCCGATATCGATCAAGTCCGCCCCTTCCTGGACCATCTGCAGCGCATGGCGCACCGCTTGTTCAGGATCCACATATCGGCCTCCATCGGAAAAAGAGTCGGGTGTGACATTCAAAATACCCATGATTTTGGTGGATGCTCCTAGCTCAAGCACCGCTTGTCCCATGGTATAAGTTCGTTCATAAATGGTCGTTTTCATGATAACCTCCCGTTCGCCTCCGGTACAGCGACAGCAGCCGGTTTGTGACTGCGCCGCAGCGTCCGCCGCTGATTAACGTTTCTGCACCTGCGCCATCGATTAGTCTCGTAACCGGAACAAGCTCCTGAATGGAGGTTGTCAAAAAGATTTCATCCGCCCGCTTCAAATCCTCCCACGTATAAAAACCTTCTTCGCAGCTTATTCCTTCTGACGATGCCAGCTCCAGAACTATGCCGCGCGTGATGCCTGGCAGCAGGGCGCAAGCTGTATCCGGTGTATAAAGTTGATTATTTTTCACGAAAAAAAGATTGCTGACGATTCCTTCCGAAAGATAGCCGTCCGAATTCAGCATCAAGCCTTCGGCATGTAAGCTTACAGCTTCAGGGTAGGAAGAAAGCTCTCTTTTTGCCAAAATGTTGTTCATATAATGAAGCGACTTCAGGCGCGTGGCCCCTTCCGGCGAATTGCGGCGGATGGTAAGCAGCCGCAGTGCTTTCCCCTGGGAGTACAGCTGATCCGACGCCTCCGGCAGAGGTTTGGCCATCAGCACCGTATTGGGATGGTTGTACATCCCTGTAGGCAGGCCCAATATATCCTCCCCTGCGCTGACAGTATAGCGGATGTACGCTTCCTTTAGTCCGTTCGCTTCCATAAGTTCGCGTATCCACTGCCGCATCTGCCGGGAATCAGGCAAATTGCTAGTTCCGATCCCCAGTGTTTCGCAGCCCTGAGCCAACCGGTCCAGATGCCTTTCAAGCAAAAACGGCTCGCCGAGATAGGTCCGAAATGTTTCAAACAAGCCCATGCCGTATAAAAAGCCGTGATCCATAACGGAAACCACGGCTGCTTGAGCATCGGTACATTGACCGTTCAGCAGAATCCATTTCATACGCCTGTAGCTGCCTTCCGCTTCAGGAAGTTACGGAGCATCTGATGACCGTAATCAGTAATGATCGACTCAGGATGGAACTGGACGCCCTCAATAGGATATTCCTTGTGGCGCAGCCCCATGATCTCGCCTTCTTCCGTTTCTGCCGTAATTTCCAGGCAATCAGGCAATGTACTGCGCTCTACCAGCAAAGAATGGTACCGCGTCGCTGTAAACGGAGACGGCAACCCCTCGAAAACGGATGTGCCCTGATGAATAATCGGCGAGGTTTTGCCATGCATCAGACGCTCCGCGCGTACAACCTTGCCGCCAAATGCCGCTCCGATCGCCTGATGTCCGAGGCAAACCCCGAAAATCGGGATTTTTCCTTTAAACTGCTCGATTGCCTTCAGGCTGATTCCCGCCTCATTCGGAGTACAAGGCCCTGGCGAGATCAGAATATGATCCGGCGCAAGCTCTTCAATCCCCCGAATATCAATTTCATCATTGCGGAATACCTTGACATCTTCCCCCAGCTCTCCAAGATATTGGACCAGGTTATACGTAAAAGAATCATAATTGTCAATCACCAGAATCATACTCTCATCCCCTTTTCCCGCCGCTTCATGCCCGCGGCCGCTTCCTGTTCGCTTAACAGTACGGCCTTGACGACAGCTTTGGCTTTATTGTAACACTCGCGATATTCGCGATATGGCTCGGAATCGATTACAATCCCCGCGCCGGTCTGAATCATGCCGATTCCATCCACAGCAACCAGCGTTCTTATGATAATATTTAATTCCAAATTTCCATTATAGTCAATCCAGCCCATCGAGCCTGTATACGGCCCCCGTCTTACGGGTTCCAGCTCTTCGATGATCTCCATCGTGCGCACTTTGGGCGCCCCGGTAATCGTCCCGCCCGGAAAGAGGGCGGCAATCACATCATATGCGTCTTTGTCTTGAGCCAGCTTTCCCTCTACCTGGGAAACCAAATGCATGACATGGGAATAATGTTCGACCGTCATCAGCTCCGGAACCCTAACCGTGCCGTATGCCGCCACTTTGCCGATATCATTACGCTCAAGGTCCACAAGCATGACATGCTCTGCACGCTCCTTTTCGCTGCCAAACAGTTCCTCCGCCATCTCCCGGTCCTCTTCAAAGGTATGCCCGCGGCGGCGGGTTCCGGCAATCGGACGGGCGCAAATCTGCTCTCCCTGCCGTTTGACCAGCAGTTCAGGGGAGGCGCTCGCCAGATAAAAATCCGGAGAACGAAGAAGCCCCATATATGGCGATGGATTCAAAATCCGCAGCCATTCATAGACCCGCTCCGGTTCCGAACGCAGCTCCTGTTCCTGCCGAAGCGACAGATTGACCTGAAATACGTCGCCTTGGCGGATATAATCCTGAACGTCTTCAACCGCCCGCTCGAAGTCCGCCTGCGGAAAGGCGCTCCGCATGCCCGGCCACTGTCCTGAATCAAGCTCGGGCTGTGCTACCTGCATGAGCTTGTCACGCTCAAGCCGCTCTTCCCCAAGCGCTTCTCCCGCTTGATCGGTAAACCCGCGCCACCGATTCAGCATCGACTGGGCAATAACCCGGGCTTCATCGTATAGGCGCTCCAGTTCTTCATTGGCTGCTACCCGCTGATGGACAACGCAATACAGCTTGCCGGCGGCATGATCATAGATCCATATCTGTTCAAACCGCATCCATAAATAGTCGGGAATTTCGGGATCGTCTTGCGCCTGCTCAGGCAGCCGCTCCAGAGAACGGACCACGTCGTATCCCAGGAAGCCGACGCAGCCGCCAAGAAATGGGGGCAAATCGGCAAGCATCTCCTCCCGATCCTCGGACGCTGGCGCCCGGAATGGCTCCATCCACCGCTTGATGATCTCCAGCGGTGCTCCCGACTCACGAGTGTGCCCTTCATGCAATCCGGTAATCACCGCTGCGTTTCCCTTTCCCTTCACAATTGAAACGGGATCAAGTCCCAGGTAAGTATAACGTCCATCCTTGCCGCTTTCGAGGACAAAGGAATGGGGGGACGCCTGCCGCCAGGCATATGACCAGGAAACGGGAAGGCCGGAGCCTTCTGCCGAAATATCCGTTTCAATGACATATGGCAGAATGGTAAACCCCCGGTCCACCCATCCCTTCCATTGTTCTAACCTAAATATGCCGTCCCCTTTCAATTCCCATCTCTCCTTCAGCAAGCTTTCTATTGGTTGTCAGTATACTTTGTCCGCTGCCCTTTTGAAAAGACCCTACGCCCGGTTTTTTGCAAAAAACAGACCTGAAGCTGCACAAAACTTCTTCTGACGTATATTCAAAGCAGACAGACAGCGGTAGGAAGTAATTTTTTCAGCGAATATAAAATTGTTCGGCTCAGCTTAAAACTTATAATTCTATAATCACAAAAAAACCTGCCGCGTAAAAAACAGCAGCAGGGGCGAGAACTCTAAAAGATTGCAGCCACTTCCGAAAAGCCGGAATATTAGCTTTCAAAATTGTACAGCGGCGTGCTCAGGTAACGTTCCCCATTGCTTGGAATGATGGCAACAACGCGTTTGCCCTTTCCAAGCTCTTTGGCTACTTTCAATGCGGCATATACCGCTGCGCCTGAGGAGATGCCAGCCAGAACGCCTTCTTCCTTCGCGACGCGGCGCGCCGTTTCAAAGGCTTCATCGTTTTCCACATGGATAATTTCATCATAAATGTCACGGTTCAGAATTTCAGGGATAAAATTGGCGCCGAGACCCTGGATTTTGTGAGGGCCTGGTTTGCCACCGGACAAAATCGGCGATGCTGCGGGCTCTACCGCTACGATTTTGATATCCGGGAAGTTATTTTTCAGCACTTCACCCGCACCCGAGATCGTTCCACCCGTACCAATCCCGGCTACGAATGCATCCAAAGTACCGCCGATGGATTCAATCGCTTCCACGATTTCAGGACCTGTCGTTTCGCGGTGGATTTTAACGTTCGCCGGGTTTTTAAACTGTTCGGCCATGAAAAAACCAGGATTATCGTTTACGATTTCTTCAGCCTTTTTAACCGCGCCGTTCATTCCTTCCGCTCCCGGCGTCAACACCAGTTCGGCCCCATAAGCACGAAGCAGGTTGCGGCGCTCCAAGCTCATGGTTTCCGGCATGACGATAACCGCTTTATATCCTTTGGCTGCTGCCACCATGGCAAGGCCGATCCCCGTGTTGCCGCTTGTCGCTTCAACGATCGTGCCCCCAGGTTTCAAGGCTCCGCTCTTCTCCGCTTCCTCTACAATGCTGATTGCGATCCGGTCCTTTACGCTGGAACCCGGGTTTTGGTATTCCAATTTGAGATAGATTTCCGCGCTGTCTTCCGGAACCAGGCGGTTCAAACGAACAAGCGGGGTGCTTCCGATCAGTTCAGTAACATTATTAACGACTTTAGCCATGGAATAAATCCTCCCTTAGAACTGTAGTATTTCATCATTTGTTATATACCGATTCAGCATGTGCATCTGGCTGTTAAATAGATTTTTATATCCGAGTAATTAAGTAGGTATTTAATATCTTTATCTTATCAACCTTCCATGCGGATGTCAATATGAACACCCGTGACAACATCCCAAACTATGGAATTTTGGCAAAAAACAAACCCTGCTTGATGGAAACCATTCCATGTAGCAAGGGTTTGCAACAACCATCTTATTTGATCCTCTTCAAGAAACTCATTCTTAGAGGTTTGTTTTCTCGATCAGCTTTGCGCCATACTTTTCCCTCAGAGCAGCCTCCAGATCGGTTAGTGGAACAGCTTCATTAAGAGCAAGCTGCTTGCGCACGCTGGCGCGAATTTCTGCGCGGCCCGGCTGCCTGTCCTTCTCAATATTGATCACCTGTATGACTGCATAACCATCATCCTTAAGCCGAATCGGACCGGCAATATCGCCTGCTTCCAGCCCTTTGGCCGCAGCCAACAGCTCCTCCGGAACAAACGGATCGTCTTCCTCGATCAGCCCAAGCTTACCTCCCTGCATTCGGGTGTATTCGTCAAGGGACAGCTCTTCGGCCAGTTTGCCGAAATCTACTCCCTGCTCAAGTCGGTCAAGCGTTTTATTGGCTTCCTTGCGGGTTTTGAGCTTAATCCAAGCCAACTCGTATTTCTTTTTGGGCTCAAGCTCCTCCTTATGCTGATCGATATAACGATCCACTTCCTCGTCGCTGATACGGATATTAACTATAGCGATCTTCTCAAGCGTCAATTGATACGCGGCCTCTGTCTTGATATCCTCGGAGGTGAGACCCAACTGCGCAAACATCGCTTGATAATAGGCCTCCTCTGACTCGTATCCTGCGGCGTCCGCCTTGATTTTGTCCTCTATTTCCTCCGGCGCAACCCGGATCCGGAGCGCTTTCGCCTCCGCTTCAACCGCTTTCTGATTCAGCAGCTGCACAAGCACTTTTTGGCCGTGCGTCCGTTTCATTTCCTCGACCCATTCGTCTTCGGTTACGACCTGTCCGTTAAAGGTGGCTACCGCTTCGCGGCCCCCCTGCTTTTCTTCCGGCTCATGCTCGTTTACTGCAGGTTGTAACCCGCGAATGACGATCAGGCTCCCCATCAGCAATACGCCCGCCGCCAAGATGATGACTGCGGCCCAAAGCGTTCTCACCTGTCTGGTCATCATTCTGTCCCACGCTTATTGGCTTGCTATTTCTAAAATTTGCTGCAGCTCATCTTTATTAAAACTGTAGGCTTCATTACAAAAATGACATACCACTTCCGCTTTGCCATCTTCCTCAATGAGCTGTTCAAGTTCGCTTTTTCCAAGGCTCACCAGAGTTTGCTCCACCCGTTCACGCGAGCACTGGCACTTAAATCCGATCTCCATTTGCTCAAGAATTTCCACATCCGGCAAAAGCCACCGCAGCATTTCCTCAAGCTCCAGCCCTTGATCCATAAGCGCCGTTACGGGCGGCATCGCGCCTACAGCCTGTTCGATTACCGTGATTTCCTCATCGCTAAGCCCCGGCAAAAGCTGTACGACAAATCCGCCTGCTACGATAACGGAGTTATCCGGAGCAACGAGCACCCCAAGTCCGACTGCGGACGGCGTTTGTTCCGATGCGGCGAAATAATAAGTAAAGTCCTCACCCAATTCACCGGAGATGATCGGCACGCTGCCGCGATACGGTTCTTTGAGACCCAAATCCTTGATCACATGCAAAAAACCCTCTCGTCCTACCGCCCCGGCCACATCAAGCTTGCCTTGGCTGTTGCTCGGCAGATGGATATGGGGCTCGCTTACATAACCTCTTACTTCTCCATGTGCATTCGCGTCAACAACGATTTGGCCGATCGGCCCGTTGCCCTGAACCTGAATGGTCAGCTTCTCTTCTCCTTTGAGCATGGCACCCATCATGGCGCCGGCGGTCAAAGTACGCCCCAGAGCCGCGGTTGCGGTCGGCCAAGTGTCATGCCTTTGGCGCAGCTCCTCCACGAGCCCGGTTGTTCTAACTGCGAAGGCCCGTACGCGTCCGCTCATTGCAGTGCCTCGAATAAGGCAGTCTTGTTTTTGTTCCATGCGTATCTTAGCCTCCTTTATTTTATTGTACCGAATTTTACGTGGTATTGGGCGTCATAATAGATATTTTCTCTAGGATTCCCAAATGTTAGCCGGCTCAACTCCAAATTAACAAATCAGTTGTTCCGCTCATAAATAATTCGCAGACCCTCCAAGGTCAGCAGAGGATTCACCTTATCAATGGTTTCCGATTCGCCCGCCATCAGCTCCGCCATTCCTCCGGTGGCGATCACCTTCACCAGAGGGGTTTGCATCTCTTGTTTCATCCGTTTGACAATGCCATCCACCTGACCGGCATATCCATATATAATTCCGGACTGCATCGCGTGAACCGTGTTCCGTCCGATTACTCTTTTCGGTTTCTCCAGTTCGATACGCGGAAGTTTCGACGCCCGCTGAACCAAAGCCTCGGTCGCTATGCCAATGCCCGGTACGATGGCCCCGCCAAGATAGTTCCCTTTTTCATCGATGCAGTCAAAGGTGGTCGCCGTGCCGAAATCAACCACGATCACCGGACCTTTGTACAATTCCACTGCCGCCACTGCATTTACGATGCGGTCCGCACCTACCTCACGCGGATTTTCATACCGGAGATTCAATCCTGTTTTGATGCCCGGGCCGACCATAAGCGGATCCTTATGGATATATTTGCGGCACATCTCCTCAATCGTATGAATCATCGGCGGCACGACGGAAGATATGATGATACCACGGATATTTGAAACGGGAATCCCTGCCATGTGGAGCAAATTATGAAACCACACACCGTACTCGTCGGACGTGGACTGGCCAATCGTGCTGAGACGAAAATGGTGCAGAAGTTCGCGCCCTTTGTAAATGCCGAGCACAATGTTGGTATTCCCGATGTCGATGACAAGGATCATGGGGATGGATTCCTCCTTTACTTTACAGCGTTGAGATCAAGGCTGATATCAAGACTCTCAAAGGAATAGGTTAACCGCCCCACGGATATCACGTCAACCCCACATTCGGCAATTCCTTTAATGGTTTGCAGCGAAACATTGCCAGAAGCCTCGACGCGAACATGGGGGGCTTTGGTTTTGATCCGTCTGACCGCTTCCTTCATCAACGCTTGATCCATATTGTCCAACATGATAATGTCGGCTCCGGCTTTCAGCGCCTCTTCAACCTGCTCCAAAGATTCCGTCTCCACTTCAATGGTCATGGTATGCGGAATGTGGGCCCGGGCCCGCTCGACGGCTCTGCGGATTCCACCTGCTGCCTTGATATGGTTGTCCTTGATCATAACAGCGTCATAAAGCCCGAAACGATGATTCGCGCCGCCGCCAACCCGAACGGCATATTTCTCAAGCATCCGGTGCCCGGGGGTCGTTTTGCGCGTATCTACAAGCTTGGCAGGCAATCCCTCCAGCGCATCCACGAATATGCGCGTCCGGGTGGCAATGCCTGAGAGCCGCTGCAGTATATTAAGTGCGATCCGCTCCCCTGTCAAAATATGATGCGTGCTTCCTTCAACAACAGCGAGCACCGTACCCTTGCTCACATGTTCTCCGTCCTTTACATGAGCCGTGAAAGACAAGGAAGGGTCCACCACCTGAAACACCAGCTCCGCAACGGGAATGCCCGCCACGATGCCGTCTTCTTTGGCATGGATAATTCCTTTCGACTCATGTCCTGCCGGAACGGTCGTCATGGTCGTGACATCCCCGGACCCAACGTCTTCCTTCAGCCATAAGCGAATGGATTCCACTAGACCTTCATTATATCCATTAAACATCATCACTGAATTCCTCCATGATTTCATCTTCGCGATGCAAAAGCAAATGCTTGCGCCACACCGCATCATTTTTATGAGGATAATCCTCCCTGTAATGCGCGCCCCGGCTCTCCTTGCGTTCCATGGCGGCATGGGTAATCAACAGACAGCTGGTCAGCATATTTGCAAATTCAAATTCTTCCTTGCGGGTGAGCTCGGCATCGAATATCGGAAGCTGGCGCTTTAGCTCGTCCATTCCCTTATGAAGCAGCGTCTCGTTGCGCCGCAATCCGACATATCTAACCATCACTTTCTGCAGCTTAAGCCGCCGTTCGATCACCGCTTGTTTTGGGGCGCCGGATCGCTGTTCAAGCTCATGGATCATGCTTAACTCTCCGGTAAGCGGGGCAAGCTCCTTGATCCGGTTGACGATCCGTCTGCCGAATACGATCGCCTCAGACAGCGAGTTGCTCGCCAGGCGGTTAGCCCCATGCACCCCCGTTGACGAGACTTCGCCGCAGGCAAAGAGGCGGGCCACACTGCTCTCCCCGTTCAAATCCGTTTTGACTCCACCCATCATATAATGCGCAGCCGGGGCCACCGGAATCCAATCCGTTGCCATATCCAGACCGTAATTCATGCAGGTTTCGTATATGGTCGGAAAACGGTGCTTAATGACATCCTCCGATTCATGCGTAATATCCAGATATACAAAAGTGGACTTTGTTTCTTCCATTTCGCTTACGATAGCCCGGGCCACGATATCGCGTGGAGCAAGCTCAAGCAGTTCATGATATTTGGCCATAAAGCGCTCGCCCTTGATGTTCCTGAGGACCGCCCCTTCCCCCCGGACAGCCTCCGAAATCAAAAAGCGAGGGGCACCCGGATAACAAAGCGCCGTCGGATGGAATTGAATGAATTCCATATCGCGGATAAGCGCCCCGGCCCGGTAGGCAATGGCGATTCCATCCGCTGTCGCCACATCCGGATTCGTCGTATAACGGAACAGCTGTCCCGCCCCTCCGGTACAGAGAATCGTTGCAGCAGCCTGAATATACACTCTCTGTCCGTCAGGACGCTGCACGAGAGCTCCAAGGCATTCATTATTGACACTAATGACATCAATGACATAATGATGCTCCCATACCTCTACGCGCTCATGAACCCGTACCTGGGCCGCAAGCGCCCGCACGATTTCAAATCCGGTCGCATCCCCGTTGGCGTGCAGAATGCGACGCCGGCTGTGGGCTCCTTCCTGGGTCAGGGCAAGTTCTCCGTTCTCCACATCAAACGAAGTGCCCAGCCGAATCAGTTCCTGCACCCCTTCAGGCCCCTCGTTGACAAGCACATCTACAGCTGCCGACGAACATAGGCCTGCTCCGGCCATCAGCGTATCATCGCGGTGATAGGCCGGTGAATCATCCTCCGCCGTGACGGCGGCGATACCGCCTTGGGCGTAACGGGTGTTGCTTTCCAGAAGCGCATTTTTCGTGATCATGATCACATTGCGGTCTTTACCAGTCTCAATTGCCGTATATAGGCCTGCAATTCCGGAGCCAATAACGATCACGTCCGTCTTCACGCATGGCAGGGATTGCAGATCAAAATCAACCAAATATTGAGGAATCATAAATCGGTCACCTGTCTTAAAAGAAAGAGTAGCGTATGCTGGCGGATCAAAAAAATGTTTGCTCTAATTAGCAAGAAAAATGCCCACTGTTACGCTATTCTGGGCATCTAATGGGTCTATTATTTTCTTGATCGCGCCTTACTGAACTTGTAACATGCGCTCTAAGGAGATTCGGGCTTGATCCGCAACAACCGGCGGCACATATATTTGCGGCTTCATCGTTTCGAGACACTTTACCAATTTTTTGAGATTATTCACTTTCATATTTGGACATACCAGAAACTTCGTTGCGAAACGGAACGTCTTATGCGGGCTGTCCAGGCGAAGCTGGTATCCGGTTCCGTCTTCCGTACCCACAATAAATTCCTGGCAGTCGGATTTTTTGCAGTAGTCGATAATGGCGGTGGTACTGCCTACGAAATCCCCCATCGCAACAACCTCAGGGCGGCATTCCGGATGCACGACAAACTGGGCGTTAGGATGTTTCGCTTTCATCTCCACAACATCCTTCACCGTCAACATATCATGCGTGTTGCAGTATCCTTCCCAAATGATCATTTTCTTGTCGGTATGCTGCTGTACATAATGACCCAGGTTTTTGTCAGGCACCCAAATAATCTCCTCGCAGTCCAGCGATTGAATGACCTTAACCGCATTGGAGGAAGTGCAGCAAATATCCGTCTCCGCTTTCACATCGGCGGAAGAATTGATATAGGTCACAACCTTGGCGTTTGGATGCTGAGCCTTCAGCTTGCGCAGCCCATCCACATTGACCATATCGGCCATCGGGCAGCCGGCGCGCTCGTCGGGAATCAATACCGTTTTGTTCGGAGCCAAAATCTTGGCACTTTCGCCCATGAAATGCACGCCGCAAAATACAATTGTGTCCGCATCGGTTTGCGCTGCTTTCTGGGCAAGCAAAAAAGAATCCCCCCGAAAATCGGCAACCTCTTGAATTTCGTCCCTTTGATAATAATGGGCTAGAATGATTGCGTTTCTTTCCTTTTTGAGCTTTAACAGCTTTTCGGTCAGTTCCCGTTTTTGTTCCTCTTTGTGCTGAAGCGCAAGAGCCTCCACCAGAGATCCACTCCTTTAGTGATGTCGTCATAAGATTAATATGATTGTGAATTTTCTCTCAAAGTTGGGTGTTCAAGCTTTGAGGGCTTTTCAGTTACCAATTAATGTACACAAGGTTTCATGGACTGTCAATTGGGCGGCAAGTTCAAAACCGGACGGCTTGTTTCACAAAAAAATCCCTTTGCATCGCATGTTTCATGTATACCTTCACATAAAAAAGCTTGTTTTGAAAAATAAAAAAAATTTATAAAGCGGCGAACGATGTGTTTCCCGCAGAATGAAAAACATTTTCTAACTGGTATTTATTAGAAATTCCGCATTGCTCTTTTGGACTTAAAGCACAAAAAAACCCGAAAGACGATTGCCGTCGTCCTTCGGGTTATTCATTCTTGTGATGCGGTTTACAATTTTGTTCCAGGTCCGCCTTTACCTGTATCCGGTTCATCCGCTGGCGGATTTGTCGGATCGTTCGGAATGTCCGAAGGGCTCTCCGGTACATCATTCGGAATTTCATTCACCGGTAAATCGGATGCATCCTCTTTGCCTTGAATGCGGACACGCACATCGCCAACAGTGTCGATAATCGGCGCCCCGTTTTCCGAAGAACCATCGTTTCCTTCTTCACGCGGTCCATCTTCCGAAAGGTAACCTTGCTCGATCAGTTCCTTGATTTGTTCAAGCTCAAGCGTTTCCTTCTCAAGCAACGTATTTGCAATAAGGTGAACCTCTTTGGAATGCTTAATCAGCAGATCTTTACAACGCTGATAACATTCGTTGGTCATGCGCTGCATTTCCTGATCGATTTCATAGGCGATGGAATCACTGTAGTTCTGTTCATGTCCGAGATCACGGCCCAGGAACACCTGGCCTTGGGACGAACCGAACTGCAGCGGTCCAAGCTTCTCACTCATACCGTATTCCATAATCATGCTGCGAACAATGCCTGTCGCTTGCTGGAAGTCGCTGTATGCGCCTGTTCCGATTTCCCCGATAAAGAGTTCTTCGGATACGCGGCCGCCCAGAAGGCCTGTTACTTTATCCAATAGCTCTTGCTTCGTTACGAGCATACGGTCTTCCTTCGGCATCATGATGACGTATCCGCCGGCACGGCCACGAGGAATGATCGTAACCTTGTGAACCATATCGGCATTTTCCAGGAAGTAGCCGACAATGGTGTGACCGGCTTCGTGGTAAGCGACAATCCGTTTCTCGCGGTCGCTGATCACGCGACTGCGTTTCTCCGTACCGACAATGACGCGGTCGATCGCTTCATCAACCTCGCGCATGGAGATATCCTTCCGGTTGCGGCGTGCCGCAAGCAGGGCCGCCTCGTTCATCAGGTTCTCCAGTTCGGCGCCCGTAAATCCTGTGGTACGTTTCGCCACAACATCCAGCTTGACGTCTTTAGTCAGCGGTTTGTTGCGTGCATGGACCTTCAGGACCGCTTCGCGTCCTTTCACATCTGGACGGTCTACCGTAATTTGACGGTCAAAACGTCCCGGACGCAAAAGGGCAGGGTCGAGAATATCCGCACGGTTCGTTGCCGCAACAATGATAATACCTTCATTGCCGCCGAAACCGTCCATCTCTACGAGCAATTGGTTCAGCGTTTGTTCGCGTTCGTCATGGCCACCGCCAAGTCCGGCGCCGCGCTGACGGCCAACCGCATCGATTTCATCAATAAAGATAATACATGGCGCGTTTTTCTTCGCGTTCTCAAACAAGTCGCGGACACGGGATGCGCCGACACCCACGAACATTTCGACAAAGTCAGAACCGGAAATGCTGAAGAAAGGAACGCCGGCTTCGCCAGCCACCGCACGGGCGAGGAGCGTTTTACCGGTTCCCGGAGGACCTACGAGCAGCACCCCTTTAGGAATGCGCGCGCCAACAGCGGCAAACTTCCGCGGATCCTTAAGGAACTCCACGACCTCGACAAGCTCCTGTTTCTCTTCGTCGGCTCCGGCTACATCCTCAAATGTAACCCTCTTCTTCTCTTCATTATATAAACGGGCGCGGCTTTTGCCGAAGTTCATGACTTTGCCTCCGCCGCCCTGCGCCTGATTGAACAGGAAAAAGAAGAGAATGAACATGATAACCAATGGAATCATGGAAGAAAGCAGCGTCAGCCAAATGCTTTCGCCTTCCATTTTCTTTTGGGTATATTTCATGCCGGTTTTGTCACTGGCGTCCACCAGTTCCTGAATCGCGGCATCTGTAGCCGGAATATAGGTCGAAAAGCTGTCGGATTTAACATTGTCCGGTTTTTGATTATATTTACCGGTTACGAGATAGGCGTAACCGTCAAATTGAACCGTTATATCCTTAACATTTCCAGCCTTGATCTCTTGCCGAAATTCATCGTATCTAGGATTGTGAGCAGATTCACCGCTGTTGCTTACAAACTGGACAATGCCCACCACAACTAAAAAAAGAATCAAATAAAAACCAGAATTCCGGATGAACCGATTCATCCCCTACCTCCTCTCAAAACACTTAAATTATTTTACCATAGCCTGTCTGACCATCTCAACAGAGGTGGTATTCGCATGAACCGTAAGTAACACGTCCATGGGCTGGAGTATCACCATTAGTGGGAATAGACTTCCGGTTTCAAGATCCCGATGTAGGGCAAGTTCCGGTAATGTTCGGCGTAATCTAAACCATATCCGACGACGAAAGCGTCAGGCAGAGTGAAGCCGGTGTAATCCGCTTCCAGATCTACCGTACGGCGTGCCGGTTTGTCAAACAGGGTGACTACGCACGTCGATTTGGCATTGCGGCTCTTCAGAAGCTCAATCAAATGGCTAAGCGTAAGACCGCTGTCGATAATGTCTTCGACGATCAGGACATCACGTCCTTCTACAGGCACATCCAAATCCTTAATAATTTTGACGACGCCCGAGGATTGGGTTGATGCACCATAACTCGATACAGCCATAAAATCGAGCTCAAGAGGTACTGTCATATTTTTAACCAAATCGGCCATGAAAATAAACGCACCTTTCAGCACGCAAATCACCAAAGGATTGCGGTCTTCATAAATCTTGCTGAGCTCGGCTCCAAGCTCTTTAATCTTCTTCTGAATTTCTTCTTCGCTGATAAGTATTTCCTGAATATCGTTTTGCAACTGAGCGAACCTCCTACGTTTATACTATGAAAGTCTTACAATGACCATTACAGTAGCTCCACTGCCTTTATATCCTCCAGACACATGTGAAGGACGGATATCGTTTGAGAACCGACCGCAGCATGCTCGGATCGCCGGACCCCTGGTATCCAAATGATGTGGCCTGAACCATCAACCAACACAGGAATGCGGGAGCGCACGGATGGAGGTATCTTCGCATCAATGAAAATATCTTTTACCTTTTTGCTTCCGTTTAATCCCATGACCTTCATGGTATCTCCAGGCAGTCTTGAGCGGAGTGTTAATGGAAACTTCAATTGACCGGCATCAAACACTGCTTCAGCGCAGGATCCGGCCCTTGCGGAAAAACAACTGTTCTGAGGCGACTGCAATTTCATTTTCAACCTCTTGCCAATTTCAGGAATACACAGTTCCAAAGCAGCAGCTTGCAGCTCATATGTATAGCTTTTGGACTGCTCTGGCGGCTTATGCATAAACAATATCATATCGTATTCGCGTATGCAGGCCAAGCCTCCTCCAATATCGAGGCTCCAGGTCGTGCTTTTATTCTGAATTATGCTTTGGCGGATGAGTTCAATCTTATGAAAATCTGCAATTTCGAAGCCTAAAGGCAGATAATTTAATATTAGTTTAATCAACCTTCGTTGTAAAGCGACATGTAATCGCAAAAAGGAAGGCGCCTCAAAATAAAGTCCCCCATTCTTCTGCCGTACCATTTCGCGATATGCGAGATCCGCGCTCTGCCCCATGAAATCATCTTCCATTCCGGCAATTTCGGCTAGTTGAACCAGCGATTGACTAATTCGCCCATTATATTGTCCCAAAAAAGGAAGCACATCAAGCCGGATCGCATTCCGCCGGTACTTATTCGAATAATTGGAGCTGTCTATGGCATAGGTATAACCATTTTGCTTGCATATGTTTAAAAGATCCGTTTTGTATATACGTAAAAAAGGACGTATGAGTTCCACGTTTTTTTCACGTCTTTTAATTTTCATGCCTTTAAGGCCTCCAAGACCGCTGCCCCGAAGCAAATGCATCAGAACCGTTTCCGCTTGATCGTCGGCATGATGCGCCAGCGCGATTGAAGCCGCGTTCCAGCGCCGCGCCGTTTCATGCAGAAAGGCATATCTCTGATCACGCGCCGCCTCTTCAAAGCCTTTACCGCTTTCCTTCATATAAGAAGGGACGTCGATCCTCGCGAGTTCAAATGGAATATCCAGCTCCCGCGCCAAATTGCGGACAAGCTCCTCTTCATGCTCCGACTCCTCCCGCAGCCCGTGATGGACATGCGCACAGACAAGCTTGAGCGGAACATGCCGGATGGAGATCTGATGAAGAACATGCAAAAGAGCCACAGAGTCCGGCCCGCCGGATACTGCGACTACAATGACATCATGAGGCAACCATAAATCATGCTCCGCGGCCATGTGAAGAACATGTTCTACCAGCATATTCAAATCAGACCTGCTATCCATCAAGATCCCCTCTTCTGCAGCACACCGTATGTATGTCTTCTATTACCCTTTTTCCAAAATATCCGACTGCCTAAAATCATAAGAAAAAAGCCCATAAACAAGCCAGGCACACAATCATGATCGAAAGAGCGAAAGCGTTGATCAGCCATCGCGGCGTCTTACCTGGCAGCTTCCCGGCCAAAGCCGGCGTATAAATCGTTTGCTTCCACAACTGAAGCGCCTCTTGCGAACCTGCAAACTCCCCGCGGATGGCCCGCCGCAGCCACTCGGAATAAGGTTTCAGCCGCGAACTCCGCTGTACGATCGCAAGCAGCTGTCCCGAACTCCGCGTTTGCGGCAAATGCTGGGCGGAAGCAGCCTTCAGCTCTTCTTCATGAAAAAGCTGTATGATCAGAACGGCAAACGCAAACAGATCATAACCCTCATCGCTCGTCCGCGAACCGGCATTCCAATACCCCCGGTCATACCACTCCGTGAACTGCTTGACGCTCCGCCCCATAGAGCTCACTCCGCCATAGTCGACCAGCTCGACGCGGCCGACGTCGGATACCATCACATTTTCCGGCTTCAAATCCCCGAACACAAAACCCAAGCGATGCAGGGAGTTCAGCTTTTCCAAAAGGCGCAGCCCCGTCAGGCCAATCCATTCCCGGCCGCGCTTGCGTATAAAATGATACAAGGAATTGCCGCGGATATATCTCATGACATAAAACGGTATGTCCCCGTCGCGCCCTTTAAAATCATCCACTTCCAGCAGATAGGGCATCCGGGAGCCGCTTCTTGTCGATTCCGAAGACCTTCGCTTCGACTGCAGCGACATCAGCACATTGATCTCGGATTGAAGATCAAGCGTATCATACCCCATTTTAAGGGCATACGGATCACGGGAACCTTCTTTTTGGACAAGATAAACGATTCCGTTGGCCCCCTGGCCCAATACGCGCCGGATGATAAAGCGGCCCTTGCGCCACTTGCCTGTAATGACCGTACCGGCCGGATACACCGGTTTAGACGACGTAGTCACCAAGCATCCCTTCTCCTTCATCGGTATTTCCCCGCCATGTTTGATGTTCATCTAGTGTACCATAACGGAAGAAATCAATCACCTTCATGATGGCGGGCCCCGTCGGCGTCGCCCCCTTCATCTGGATGCGTTGAAATAGCGATTTCAACCCGCTTACATCCGTTGTCCAGCCGCTGTCCATGACGGCATCCTCTCCGCTCCGGCGTCCGGGAAAGTGAAATACGGCCAGTTCGCTTATGCCTTCGCGCGCCTGCAGGCTGAGCATCAAATCGCGGATGGCATCCTCGACAGCACCAAGCTTAGGTTTCATGCTGGCGCTGGCATCGATCAAAAGCGCGACCTGAAGCGGCGTTGTTTCCGTCATGTCATCCACGACCTGTACCACCTGCGAACGCTGGGACGGATGGAGATCCTCCAAGGCGGCGCCCCCCAATATTTGCTTTAATTCTTTATTAACCGCCTGCTGTATCGTTTGAACCACCGTTTTCCGCGTCATCATTTGCATCGTTTGGGCCAGTTCCCTCGTTCCAACGATCCGGCTTACGCCTCCCCCCGCTTTAGCAATTTCGGCGATTTCCAGACTGCCAAGCTCACCAATCGTTCCGTAATCGATCACCCCCGCCACATTGACCGTAATCCCCTCCTGAAACGCGTGCGCTGCCGCAAGCACCGGGCTTGTCCCCATGTTTGAACATCCGTCCGTAATCAAAAGAATCTGTTTCACGATCTATCATCCTCCCCAAAATGGCCTTCTCTTGCTTCTATCATTTCCATTTTTGAGAGATTCCAAACGCGGTTTATCCTCCTTTCACCTCATTTCCCCCTAGGAACCGTGCCTATTAACAGCTATATAGCATAAAAAGATTCTAAGGATGGAGGATCCGGTGAAAAATCAGCTTACGGTACGCGGCCGTTCCATTCGTTCGATTCCAGGCACATGCAGGGTCGCCCATTCCGGAGCGTAATGCTCCACTTTGCCCACGACAACCGTCATATCATCATGGATGATGTTTTGCTGATAGCGGATCACTTTTTCCAAAAGAATATCGGCGATCTGCTGCGGATCTTCGCTGTCGATTTCCTGAATCATCCGCTTCATCCACTGCTCTTTATTCACGGCATGCCCAGGCGCGTCGTAAATGCCGTCCGTCATCATGATCACAATATCGCCGGCCTGCAGTTTCAAGGTGACAAGATCCACTTCGATATCCTGAATAATGCCGATCGGCAAATTGCTGGCGGATACCGGAATCACTTCGAGCCCCCTTTTGATAAAGCTTGGCGCGGACGCGATTTTCATAAAGATCGTCTCTGCCGTGTACTGATCGATCAGGGCCATGTCAACCGTGGCATACACTTCGTCCGGCGAGCGGAGCATCAGGATCGAATTGACGGACTTGATCGCAAGCTTCTCGTCCATACCGCTTTGCAGCAACTGCTCCAAAATGTTCAGTGCTGTGCTGCTCTCCTGTTTAGCCCGTTCTCCGTTGCCCATCCCGTCGCTGAGCGCGACCGCAAAGGTGCCGTTGCCAAGCTCGACCATGCTGAAGCTGTCTCCCGACAGCATATCCCCGCCTTTTGCCGCCCCGGCAATCCCTGTTGTGATTTCAAAGGTTTTGGCGGATCCGAACAGGACCGTTGCCAAGCCATCTTTGGACGAAATGGACGATTCATGGAGCACGGCAATATGCTCGTCCAAGATATCGGATAATAGCGGCGCGATAATTTTACGGCATTCATCATATCCACGTGTAAACGCATGCACGATTTCAATCTCGACATGTCCGGAATCCAGGCTGATGATCTCGATGTCCTGAATAGACAGGCCCAATTGCTCCAGAGCCTCGCGAATTTGTTCCTCCTGCCGGTACATGGCCTGCCCTTCCCGCTGGATTTCCCGGGCCAGGTCTTCCATGACCTGCGATACACCCGATAATTGCTCCGCAACCAGCTGCCGGCTGTCGTATATTTGGCGTTTCCACTGCATATCATGCTGGTAGAGGTTATATTGCTGCTTCATTTCATCCAGCACCTCGGAGGTTTTGCCGCAGATCCGCATCCATTCCTTCGGAATTTGCCGATCGGTGATTTCCGGATTCTCTTCAACCGCGGTCATTACATCCGTCATGTATTTATAGGTCTGATAGAATTTTGCATCCCAGCAGTGGCTGCGTTTGATGCAGCTTGAGCAGGCCCCTTGCGCAACCGCGTTCATAAAATGGTCCACTTCGCCCGAGCGATTGCCGATCTCCTCCGTGCCGGCCACCTGCCCGAAGCTTTGCGAAAGCTGCCGGAATACCCGGGAAAATTGGGTGACCCGCTCCGCCGTCAAATCCCTGACTCTCTTGGCGTACTCATGCTGGGATTTGCTGTGGTCATTCGTTCCGGGAACATATTTGGAAATCATCGTAATCAACGATTTAGGCGTCAGCAGAAATAAGACAATTGCCGCGCAAGATTCCCATGTGGAGTTCATGACATCGGCCGGTCCGCTGAAATAGATCGATAAAATCGAGGAACCGAGTAGCATGCCCAGCATAACCGCTCCTTTTTTCCCTTCCCGCAGCATACCGGCCAGCATCCCCGAAAAAGCGAGCAGGCTCATTTGATAAATGGCGGATATGTCCGCTAGACTGAGGATCAAACCGGTAACAACGCCTACGGAAGCACCGAGCGGGGCTCCGCCAACCAAAGCGAACAGCAAAATAAGATACCGGGAAAGGATATGCTCCACCGAAAGGGAGTAAATCGCCCATCCGACAGCTCCTGTCATCACGGAAGCCAGCAGGATGATCAGGCAGAGAATTTCCTCGCTCCGCAGTTGATAGTTCTTTTTGCGATAAGTGAATATCGGAATCGCCTGGATGAACACCAACGTCAGCACAAAGCTGAGGACGGAATCCAGCGAGCTTATCATAAGAGAATACCAAGTAAACGTTGAGGCGGTCATGATCGTAAACAGCTTGACGACAAAAGATGAAACGAAAACCATGAGGGGCGCGTAGGAGAGTTCGGCATGATCAAAGGCGCTTAGCCCCCGATGCATAAAATAAAAAATCAACAGTTCAGCCGCGATTACCAGCGGAGCCGGAAAAGGAGCAAACAGGCTTCCTGCAAGCAGCGCTCCGGTTACGGGAAGTAAATAATCTCGCCGCAAAAAGGCAATGACCGCGAAATAAGCGATTGCAAATGGCGATAGCTCGTCCAATATCATGGCTTTTCCCAGCAAAAACGCCATCAGCGTCAGCAAGAGCATCCACTTCTTGGCTGCAAACAGTTGAAGCGGACGCTGGAGAAAGGGCATATTCCGTAGACGGGCCATGAGGCCGCTTTCTTCCATGGCTGCTTCCTGCAGCGTTTTGAATCCGGTCATGTTCACGTTCAACTTTTCCATGTTAAGCACCACCATTTCGTAGATTTTGATGGTACCCATTATAAAAGCCCCCGAACATGAAAGTTTGTCAGAACAGCGGACAAGCTTAAAAAAAGTTTCCGACAAAAAGGAACCTCGCTGCGAAATGTCGGGAATCGGCCGCAACTTCCTCCGCCTAGCCCATTTGAGCCTTCCTCACTCTCCCCTTCATTGCGGCTCCGCCCCGAATCGCCACCGATAATCCGCTATCGATTGCTATAGACAGAGCCGGAAATGAGTTGGATGCTGTCGGTATTTTTTTGCGAAGCGACAAAAAAACCGCAGAGCAGGCTTTTAGGACCTGATGCGGTTTATCTTTTTTTATTCAAGTCATCGGCGCTTGCCCGCGCCGGGCATGTTATTACATGCGTTTGGCGCCGCGTCCTCCGCGCTTGGATTCCGTATGTTTCTTGATCGAAGATATGCGTTCTTCGCTATCCTTCAGGAAACGTGACATTTTATCCTCAAACGAAGTTTTGCTGGCCGCAGGCTTGAATGGGCGCCCGCCACGTTCACGATTATAGCCTCCGCCGCCGCCAGAACGATCTCCGCTTCCAAATCCGGAGCGCTCCGGTCTTGGCCCTCTTGGAGGTCTAGCTTCGGATGCTGGCTTATCAACAGCTTGTTTGATGGAAAGTCCGATCTTGCCGTCCTTGTCGACGTTGATCACCTTCACGGTAACAACATCATTGATTTTCAGGTGATCGTTGACATCCTTGACGTAATTATCGGCGATTTCCGAGATGTGAACGAGACCCGTGACACCTCCTGACAGATCCACAAATGCTCCAAAATGCGTTATGCCTGTCACCTTGCCTTCTAACTTGGTGCCCACTTCGATTGCCATAGAATAAAATGATCCTCCCTTAAAAATATACAACAAGATTTGAGTCAAACCTTGGCTGTGGTGATTTGATTATACAAAAAGCGCAAACTAAGGTCAACTGAGTAATCGCCCGGTTCCACGCCGTATCACGGCTTTGTCCCCTCCGTATAAATAGGCGTTTCCCCAGGAAGATACATTCCGTAGTTCTTGCGTGCCAACTGGCCGATATATTCGGGATCCTTGAGCCGATTCACTTCATACATCAGCTGCTTTTTGCTGTTCTCCGTGTTGTCCTGCTCCACCTTCTTCTTGGCGAGCTCGGCACTTTTTTCCGAAATTTGCGACTGTTGGGAGATAAAGGTGAACAGCGCCCATCCCATAAAGATGACCATAAAGGATAACCAGATCAATATCCGCCTGCGCGCACCGGCTTGCTGGCCGGTTTTATTATCCCGGTTCCTTTTCGCCGCTTGCGTTCGCGCTTGCTCTTTGGCAGCATATTTCCCCATACATTTCCTCCTTTACAGACACTTTAAGAAGTTGTTCAAAAAGTCCGCTTTTGATAAGAAAACCTAATCGATGCCACTTCAAGGATGAAAGGGCCGCGATGCATAGGTAGGTTTTCTTGCGATATAGAATTTCATCAGCCTCGGCTGATAACTAAAAAATACTATATCTAACACGAAGTGAATCAGGGAGCGGGATCGACATCGAATCTTGAATTCAGCCGGGCCTTCCGATGCTCACGTACCTATACGTACGCTCCGCTCCTTTCGTCCCTAGCTTCATTCAACCTTCTCGGTGCTGAAAACCAACCTTTTTGAACTCGCACTTTAAACATGTATTTCTGGGTATGGCCCCTGTTTTCCTCTATTCCTTCTTCTCCGGAAACCATTTTTTCCAGAGCAAGACCGCTGATCGGTAAAGCTTGTCAACCCATGAAAGCTTCGAAAGGCGCGAGGTAATCGGCCTAAACAGCCACTTGGCCAGCTTCCAAAACGGCAGCAGCATTTTCAACACTACGTGAAGGACGAACATCAGCAGGCTGCCGAGCATGACGGCCAGTCCTTTCAGCAGCTTGAGCAGCAGCCGGACCGGCGTCCATACCGTAAGCCTGAAAAGTCGCTTCAGCAGGTCAATTATATAACGCACTACCTTTATTAACATTACCACAAAACGCTGAGTTGTAACACTTAAGAATAAAAAATATAGCCATACCCCGATGAAAAGTCCGACAAACACATAAAACCGAAGTTGTCCGTAATTGTTTACATACAGCATCCTGAACACAAAAATAGCCGCTCCACACCAGTAGAAGAGGTCCAGAACATGAAGCGTCCATCTTGGAAACCGCAGCTGGCCCGACAGCACCCGGTAGCTGTCATAGGCCAGTCCCAATGCTGTTCCCGAAAACAGCATCCAGAGCAAGGTCATCCACTGAATATGCGGGCTCATTTGAAAAGCTTGCCGAACATTCCCTTATTTTTTCCGTGTGAACCGGGATCCAGGTAAATCAGGGAATGGACCAGACCTTCGATGGAGAGCAGGCCTTCTTCGAGGCTCAGGTTTTTGATATGTAAATTCTGTCCTTTAATGTTCAGATGTCCAAGCTCGGTATGCAGCAGGAATTCTTCGCTGTCGAAGCTTTCCACGTTATAGACTCCCGTCAGATTCAGCTGCTTGCGGTTGTGCATGTGCAGCTCATGCTGTTTGTTTTTGGCCGGCTCGATCATGGCATGTACCCCCTCCTTCTTACCAATAGCTTATGGGTGGGGAACGCACTTTAGAACCGGCAGCCAAAACAACTTACTGAAACTAAAATAACCCCGCAAAGAGTATCGGAAAGAAGTAAGGGCGCCTCTCACAGAGGCGCTTTTGCGGAGCAAAAGTACGGAGTGACGTGTGGCCTTCGAAACTTTTTTCCGATTTTTTTGCGGGGACTCCCGATACATCAAAAAACCGCGCAGGGATTCTCACCTAAAAACGAGCAGGGCACCCCCCGGATACCGGAGAGTGCCTTTGTATATGCTTGCTATAAAAGTGCCTTGTTACCAATTCAAACCGTTATCTTTTGCAATCGGCTCTTCCTTGACCAAGGAGTACAGGCTTGCGGCCTCATCCTTTCGGGTCGTCTCGGCAAGACGTTCCACCTTCACGGTCACCAGCTTCTGTCCGAATTGAACGGTAATTTCATCGCCGATTTTCACCGTGCTGCTCGGTTTCGCTTCCCTGCCGTTAATGAGAACCCGGCCTTGATCCGAGACATCCTTGGCTACGGTACGCCGTTTAATCAGCCTGGATACCTTCAGGAATTTGTCGACACGCATCTTATTTTACGGCTTCTTTAAGCTTGTTGCCTGCTTTGAATGCAGGTACGTTAGCTTCTGGAATTTCGATTGTTTTGCCGGTTTGAGGATTGCGGCCTGTACGACCGGAACGTTTGCGGGTTTCGAAGGTACCGAAGCCGATCAGCTGCACTTTATCACCGTTTGCCAAAGCGTCGGTGATTTCGCCAAGAAAACCGTTAAGAACGGATTCCACGTCTTTTTTAGTCAAACCGCTTTTAGTCGAAATGTTGTTGATCAGATCTGTCTTGTTCATAAATTATTATCCTCCCAATATACAAAGAAATAAGTATAGGTGCGTCATGATAGCAAGGGCACGCAATCATATCCGCAGTTTTCATGAGTATGGTTATTCTTGATGCCCTGCCCGAATTCCTGCCTGGTTCCGCCAATTTTTTATGAATTATGAGGAAATTCTTGCAGGCGGATTGCTTGGCCGACATTTCTTCACCTCATGTCGCCTGATAGATGTCGGCTACCTGTCTTTTAGCAGGCTGAGTTTTTATCATACCTGATTTTTGGCTTGTTGCCAAATGGCGTCCATCTCTTCTAGTGAACTTTCATGGACTGTTTTGCCCCGGGCCCTCAGCTCATCTTCGATGAAATGAAAACGCTGGATGAATTTGCGGTTCGTCATGGATAAAGCCTCTTCCGGATCGGTATGTAAGAAGCGGGCGGCATTGGCGGCGGCAAAAAGCAGGTCTCCAAGCTCTGCCGTCTTCTCCTCAAGAGTCAGATCCTGCTCGACGGCTTCGCGAAGCTCCGCGAGCTCCTCTTCGATTTTGTCCAAGACATCGTTAATCCGCTCCCAGTCGAAACCGACCTTGGAAGCTTTCTTCTGAAGCTTGTACGCCTTCATAAGCGCAGGCAGGTCTTTAGGGATGCCGTCCAGTACGGATGCCTGTCCTGGATCTAGCCCTTTGCGGCGCTTCTCCTCGGCTTTCATCTGCTCCCAGTTTGATAGGGCGGCCTCGGCGTCTTCAGCCTTGTTTTGGCCGAAAACATGGGGATGCCGGAAAATCAGCTTGTCATTGAGCCCTTGAATGACGTCAAAAACGTTGAAGGTGCCGATTTCCTCTTCCATCTGCGAATGCAGCATAACCTGCAGCAGCAAATCTCCGAGCTCCTCCTGCATATGCTCCGGATCATCTTCATCGATCGTTTCCAGCACCTCATAGGTTTCCTCGATCAGATTTTTACGGATCGATGCATGCGTCTGCTCCCGATCCCAAGGGCAGCCTTCCGGACTCCGCAGAATCGCTACGATTTCATGCAGCCGGGCAAAAGTGCGCTGTCGCAGCATCTCGTCCTCGCTGCGCGGCACATAAACCAGCGACAGGTTGCCGTATCCTTCCACGCGGTCAAGCTCATACAAAGGCACCTGAAGGATCTGCTCCTGCCCTTCTACGCCGAGCGCATGCCCGACAGTGATCTTGTAGTCATCCGGATACAGCTCCATCAAAGCGAGTTTGACATCCGATGCCGTAAACGTATCGTAGACCTGTCCGATCACCGTGTGCAGCCGAGGCTGAAGCAAGCTTGCATCAAGTCCGCTTGCGTCCAGCAGTTGAAAGCCTTCAATCGGGTCAAAACCAAGGCGGATAAAAGCTTCGTCCAGAAACGACTCGCCGCCGAGTATGCTGAGCCGAATCCCTTCATGTGCGCAGCGCTCACGGAGAATTTGCACGGTCGCTTCGGCGACCATCGGATGGCCGGGCACGGCGTAAACGATATTCGTTCCTTCTTGCCCTGCAGCGGCCTTCTCTATCAAGATATCCGCTATGGATGCGTACACCTCGGGAAATGAATCCCGGGCTTCATAGACATGGTCAAAAGACTGCGTGGCGACATTCAGTTCATCCAGCACGGACATCACCGGATGTTCTTGGGTCCGGACATATACTTTGGAAGCCCGCTGCAGCGTTTTGACGATCCCCATGGTCAGGCGGTCCGGATTTCCGGAGCCCAGACCAACGATTGTTATGGATGCGCTCATCTTTATTCCCTCCGCTCTATTTACCATTCTTCCGGTAATGGATGGTAGATATACTATAACATGGCCAAACCCCGCACAAAAATGATTTGCGTTAGGTCATGCAAACAAGTGAAGCCGCTGAAGCAGACGGGCAAGCGGCGCGCCGATCTTGGGCACCATCCGCAGCTCCCGCTCGCTGAGCAGCCCTGTCTTGGCGGCGCCGGCAAGGAACGCGGCGCCCCCGCAAGCGGCCCCGGCCAGGCTGGCCGCTGTGGCCGTAAGGCGGGCGTGCAGCCCGAGCGCAGACAGCAGCGCTTCCGCTGCGAGCATGGCGGCGCCCGCCGCCAAAGCCATGCCGGCGAGAACAAACGCCGGCTTCGCGAACATGCGGCCGGCGCCCACGCGCAGGCCGGCCTTGCGGCACAGCAGCGCGATATTCAGCGCTGCGGCCAGGAAGTGCGCGGCTACGCTGGCGAGGGCCGCGCCGGTGATGCCCTGCTGCGGGACGAGCAGCAGGTTCAAGGCCGCCTTCGCCGCCGCTGCGGCCAAAAGATGCAGCGCCGGCGCCTTTACGACGCCAAGCCCTTGCAGCAGGGCGGCCGATATAATGCTAAGGGCGCTGCCTGCCGCCGTAAAGGCGATCCAGCGAATCACGCCTGTGCCTGTCCCGTCCTGGTACAATGCAATATTGACAGGCTCAGCCAACACCGCAAGCCCTATAGAGGCGGCCATTCCCACCAGCCAGAACCAACGCAGGGACAGGCGGCAGCGGTCGGCAACCAGCTGCTTGTCGCCCTGAACCTTAGCTTCAGCGAGCGCCGGAATGAATAGAACCGACAGCGAGGTCGCCAGCATCGTTACAAGCTGGACGACCGGCATGCCCCGGTTATAGACGCCAAACTCGGCCATGGCCCCGGCCTCGTCCAATCCGCCTGCTTTCAACAGACGCGGAACCGTAAACGTATCCGCCAGATTCACCAGCGAAATGGCCAGCGCCCCCAAGCATACGGGGATGGCATATTTCAGCATGCTCCACAGCAAGGCTCCCCTCGGCTGCCCGTTCTTCGTGCCTTCTGACGGGGCCGCTCTCCCATCCGTCGTATTCAGCATGCGCCGGTAGCTCCGCCAGTAACCGCCCATAACGATCAGTCCGGCCGCCCCGCCAGCAGCTGAGCCGATTAATGCTCCCGCCGCTATATGCTCCGCCGAAGCCCCTACGGATGTTAAGTAAATCAGCAGCATGATCATCACCGCAACCCGTACGCACTGTTCCGTAATTTGCGAAACGGCAGTCGGCATCATGTCCTGGTAACCCTGAAAAAAACCTCTAAGTCCGGACATCACCGGGACGAATAATAACGCAAATGCCGAAGCTTTCAGAGCCGGCACCACGCTTGCATTGTCGATCATCTTCCCCAGCAGCGGCGCGCCAAAATAAATCGCCGTCCCAAACAAAACGCCGGAGCATGCCAAAGCGGCTGAGGCGATCCGAATGACCTGCAGGCTTTGCGCCCGTCCGCCCATTGCCGCGTCCTCGGCAACAAATTTGGAGATGGCCGCCGGAAAACCGGCCAGCGCTACCGTAATTATCAAGGTATAAAACGGATACACCGTATTATAAATGCCGAAAACCGCATCGCCGCCCATATTTTGCAGCGGTATTTTCTGCAGCGTTCCAATCAGCTTCGAAAGTACCATCGCAATGCTCAGCACAAAAGCGCCCTGCAGTATTTTCGAGGATGTTCCCGCTTCCTTCATCTTCGTTTCCCTACTTCTCCCGTTTTTTATGATCTCATTTACGATATCAGAAAGTTAAGCCCTAAGAAAGATGCATCCCGAGATCGCTTGTCAAAATGCCGTTTACGATCCAGCTGTCACGCAATCATGTATCGGTCGTTTAATTATACCCGGTAAATGCAAAATAACCCCACAAAAAGTATCGGAAAGAAGTAAGGGCGCCTCTCACAGAGGGGCGCTTTTGCGAAGCAAAAGTACTGAGTAGGATCTATGCTTCGATGCTTATTCCAGGTACTTTGCGGGGAACCCAAAACTTCTTAATGCCAGAAAACTCCCGCTTATTGGCTCGGCCGCTGCATACGGCCCGCGAAAGCGGGAGTTCCTATAGTTTTACTGCTCCATTTGTTTACCAAGAAAAGCGGCTGCCGTCTCAGACATTTTAATTTCAAGCTGCGACATTTTAACCGAATCGTCCTTGCTAAGCAGAATCACAGTTCCGATCGGATCTCCGCCGGAGATGATTGGCGCGGCTACAAAAGAAGACAAGGTTTCCGGATGATCCTTGGTAATTTCATAGCTGCCGCCGTTTGTTTCCAGCAGCGTTTTGCGGTTATCCATGCAGCCCTCAATCAGAGAACCGATCGGCTTCTCCAGAAATTCCTTTTTGGAGCCGCCCGCTACCGCAATAAAGGTATCCCGATCGGAAATGATCGTCGTATGTCCCGTACCTTCGTACAGCGATTCGGCATATTCCTTGGCAAAATCGCCAAGTTCCCCGATCGGGGAATACTTCTTCAGAATCACTTCACCGTCACGATCAACAAAAATTTCAAGCGGATCTCCTTCACGGATTCGCAGTGTACGTCTAATTTCTTTAGGGATGACCACTCTGCCCAGGTCATCAATACGGCGGACTATTCCAGTAGCTTTCATTACATGTTGCCCCGCTTTCTCGAGAAGATTTTTCAACTACTGTTTGGATGGGAAGAATGCGTCCCAGGAATATAAGTGTGATATCTGACCATAGTATTCATCCTTTCCCATTTCCTTATACATGATCTTGGAATGAATAGTTGCGGTGAATCACGCATTTTGGACAAAATGAACTATCTATTCTGTATCATAAGACAGACGCGTTTAGCGGATGTTTTTCTTGCCTGCAGAAAGTGTTCATCTTCCGCTGAAAATTCTTTCCTCTTCAAAAAAACGCGGATCGCTCCGCGTTTTTAAAGGTCCATATCCTTGTACCGCACGGAAACTGCCGCGACAATGGCGGTCTATTTTTCCGTAAAAATACGCCGGTACATTTTTTTATACTACCCTGTATCCTTGAAGATTACACTTCAGGTAACTTATTTCCCGCTTGGTCCTTGAGGATTTACCGTTTCCGAATAACCCTTGGCACCGTCCCCCGATTTTGGCGCATCCTTCTCGGATTTATTAGCATCTGCGCCTCCGGCAGGCGTTTCCGCCGCTTTAGGCAAATCGATTTTTTGAATGATATCCTTCAGCTGGTTCTGCATGAAGTCATCGATTTTGGCAGCGCCCAAAGTCTGTTTAATAACGTTCTTCTGCTCCGAAGACAGTTTATCGTAAGGAGTCTCTTCGCGCGAATCCACCTTCACGATATGATAGCCAAGCGCGGACTCAAACGGGTCGCTGATTTTATTCAGCGGCAGTTTCAGTATCTGCTCCTTGAATTCTTTGCTATTGAATTGCCCGACAGTAAAATGGTCATACAAGCCGCCGTTTTCTTTGGAGGACGAATCATCGGAATATTTCTTGGCCATTTCGGCGATATCCGCCCCCTGATCGAGCTGGGATTTAACGTCTTTGGCAATTTTGAGCGCTTCGTCTTTCGTCCGCTCTTTTTTATCTCCATACCGCAAAGCGATCAGCACATTGTGAAGCGTGGCCACCATATAATCTTGTTTGGTCGCCTCATATTTATTTTTGATCTCGTCCTCGGTCACCTTGCTGGTCATATCCTCCATCGCGGTCATTGCCTGTACGAGATACTGCTTTAGATCTTCCTCATTCAAACTTTGGGCCTTCAACAGATTTTCGTATTGTTTATCCCCCAAGTTTTTCCGGTTTTGCTCAAGCACTTGAGCCGCCTGCTTTTCGCCTTCTTTCTTCGCGGACTCGCTCGCTTTGCTGCTCAAATATGCGAAAGCAATCTTCTGCTTGACCATATAATTTTGAAACTCGCTCATATTAATCAGCTGGGCGTATTCCGGAGACATGAAGGAAATGATTTTTTTCTGGGTTTCCAGCTCCTTCTCCGTAATTTCTCCGCCTTTATAGGTTGCCACGACTTTCCCCGGGTTCGTAGTCTCCCCAGATCCCTTTTTCTCGCAGCCAGCCAGCATGGACGCAGCCAAAACCGCAGCTACAGCGCAAACGCCTAACTTCCACGCCTTCTTTTTATTGAACAACATCCTGAAGTTCCTCCTTCGATTTGAACAGCTCTCGAATTGCCTTCAGAAATTGCTCCAGCAAACTCAGCAGCTGCTTATCGTCGAGCCCCTTTCCTTTGATGCGTATCGCCAAATGAGACTCCTGCTCAAATTGTACACGTCTTTCAAACTGATTGCCAATTTCGGCAAGGCGTGCCGGTCTGAGTTTCTTTTCTTGGCCTTCATAAAATTTCAATAGCAGGTCGTCTCCGCGCCGGGTGATCGTGTCGATCCCGTACATTTTTCCGTACAGTTTCAAACGCGCCACGGCAAGCAGATTCACCACCGCTTCAGGCAGTTCCCCAAACCGGTCGAGCAGTTCATCTTCCAACTCTTTTTCATCGTCAAAGCTGCCGATGGTCGCGACCTTCTTGTATATTTCGATTTTCTGAATACTGTCATAGATATAATCGGCAGGCAGATAAGCATCAATGCCGATATCAATCATCGTATTCCATGCTTTGGACGGCTCCTCTTTTTCGCCAAGCATGGATACCTTCCGCTTCTTGATCTCCTCAGCCAGCATTTGCGAATACAGGTCAAAGCCGACCGACGCAATAAAGCCGTGTTGTTCGGCTCCAAGCAGATTGCCCGCCCCGCGGATAGACAGGTCGCGCATGGCGATTTTGAAGCCGGAGCCCAGTTCCGTAAATTCTTTTATCGACTGCAGCCGCTTTTCGGCCACTTCGGTCAACACCTTGTCCCGTTGGTAGGTGAAATAAGCGTACGCGATTCGGTTGGACCGGCCTACGCGCCCGCGCAGCTGATAAAGCTGGGACAAGCCCATTTTATCGGCATCATGCACGATCAGCGTATTCACGTTAGGGATGTCGACGCCGGTCTCGATAATGCTTGTGCTGACCAGCACATCGTATTCTCCGTCCAGGAAGTCCAAAATGGTCTTCTCCAGCTCTGATTCCGACATCTGTCCATGTCCTACGCCTACTCTGGCATCCGGCACAAGTGCCGTGATTTGACTGGCCATTTCCTGGATGCCCTGCACCCTGTTATACAGATAATAGACCTGTCCGCCGCGCGCCAGTTCACGCTCGATGGCCTCGCGTACCAGGGTCTGGCTGTATTCCACCACATAGGTCTGCACGGGGAACCGGTTCTCCGGAGGTGTCTCGATGACCGACAAATCGCGTACGCCCAGCATTGACATATGCAGTGTGCGCGGAATCGGAGTCGCCGTTAAGGTAAGCACATCCACATTGGTTTTCAATTTCTTCAATTTTTCCTTATGGGTTACGCCGAAACGCTGTTCCTCGTCGACGATCAAAAGCCCTAAATCTTTGAAAACGATATCCTGGGACAACAAGCGATGCGTGCCGATAACAACGTCTACCGTGCCCTGACGGATGCCCTTGATCGATTCATTTTGTTCCTTGCGGGAACGGAAGCGGCTGAGTACCTGAATATTGATCGGATAACCGGAGAAACGCTCCCGGAATGTCTCATAATGCTGCTGGGCCAAAATTGTCGTCGGAACGAGCACCGCAACCTGCTTGCCTTCCATCGCTGCCTTAAAGGCCGCGCGGATAGCCACCTCGGTCTTGCCATAGCCGACGTCTCCGCATAGAAGCCGGTCCATCGGACGGTTTTGTTCCATATCTTTTTTGATCTCTTCGATTGCCCGCAGCTGGTCGCGCGTTTCGTCATAAGGGAACATTTCCTCGAATTCATGCTGTTCGGCCGTATCCTTTTCAAAACCGTAACCTGGCGTCGACTGCCGCTCCGCATACAGCTTAATGAGATCGTCGGCAATATCCTGAACGGAGGAACGGACCTTGCTTTTGACTTTGTTCCATTCATTGCCGCCGAGCTTGTATACTTTGGGCTCCTTATCTTCGGAACCGACGTATTTTTGAATCAGATCGATCTGTTCAATAGGTACCGACAGCTTGTCGCCGCCTGCATATAAAATATGCATGTAGTCTTTATGAATGCCGTTGATTTCAAGGGTGCCGATGCCCATGTATTTGCCGATTCCGTGGTTCTGGTGAACGACATAGTCCCCGACCTTCAGCTCGGTATAGCTTTTGATGCGCTCGGCATTGTCCATATTTTTGCCTATTTTGCGAATCTTGCGCTGTTTCTTCGAAAACATTTCACCTTCGGTGATGACCGCAAGATGAATGGACGGCATTTCAAATCCTGTCTGCAGATTCCCCTGCAGCATGACGGGTTCATCAATATTGTAATCCTGCAGCACGCGCCGCATCCGGTCGAGACGATCCACGCTGCTGGCCAGCATCATGACCTTCACTCCCGACTTATGCCAGCGCTCCATCTCCGATTTAAGCACATTCATTTGGCCATGGAAATCCTGCATGCCCCGGCTGATAAAATTCAAAATATTTTGTGGCTGAGTATGCGGAACCTGACGCAGAAAAATAGACATGAAAATGGTTTGGAACGGACGATGATAGAGGACCTCTTCATTTTCAACCGACAGATGGAGCTGCGGTAACGTTTTACCGTTTTGAAGCAAGTGAAGGTTCCATTCCGCCTCATCACGTTCGAGCTGCTTTGCTGTCTCCAGAAGACGGGCCGGCTCATCCAAAATTAGCATCGTGTCCTTCGGCATGTAATCATACAGCGTCTTGCGCTCCGGATAGAGAAGCGAAATATATTTATATATTTCCGGAAAATATACTTGCTCGCGCAAAAGCTCCATTTCCCGGTTCATTTCCTCAGTGAGGCGCAGTTTGGCCTGACGATCCGTCATTTTCCCAAGCTGTTCTTCCAACAATTGTGCGGCGCCTTCCGCAGCCTGTACCAGCCGGTGCGCGTCGGCAATGATCTCTTTGCACGGAGTAATGATCACTTCCTTGACCTTGTCGATGGAACGCTGGTCAGCCGGATCAAACGTCCGGATCGAGTCTACCTCCTCATCAAACAACTCCACCCGGTACGCAAGCTGAGACGTCATCGGATAAAAATCGATAATGCCACCGCGAATGCTCATTTCGCCCCGGCTTTCAACACGCTCCACCCGCTCGTAACCCAGTTCGATCATCTTGGACATAAATTCATCCACGCCAAGCGTTCCGCCATCCACGATGCGAATGCGGGCGCTGCCCATCACTTCAGGAGCAGGAAGAAACCTTCTTGCTCCTGAAAACGGCGCAACCACGATGCCGGAGAAACCTTCAGCGCATTTCATCAACACGTCAATGCGCTGCGCAAGCGTCTCGGGACTGGACACGGCAGATTCAGCAGCCACCAATTCATTGGCGGGATAAAGTAGAACCTGCTCCTGCGAAAGCGCTTCCTGTAAATCCTCAGCGATTTTTTGAGCGGAAAACATATTATGGGTGACGATGAGCATCGGCCGTTTCACTTCGTCAAACAGCGCCGCCAGCATCATTTGCCGCGCAGAGCCGGACAACCCTGACACCAGCTGTTCTTTCATGCCGGACTTAATGCCAGCTGTCACGGATTGGAGATCCGGATCTTTGGAAAACGCTTCTATAAGTGCTTGTAACAAAAGGGGCACCTCTCTCATTTGCTTATCTTTTAACTTGGAATTTTCAGATTTTGCAAACCTAAAAATAGCGGCTTAACGCAAGAGCAGTCTAGCGAGAAATATCCGCTCGCTAACGGCTCTCCTGCCGGTTTACATCATTTTTTGTTTCAATGGTACTTTTCGAAATATCGCGATTTTAGTTTTCTATCCTGCAAAAGCAGATATCCCGCAAATCCTTGCTCTTTATACAGGTATCCCGAAAGATTTTACCATAAAATGGTCCACCTTGCGATTCTCTGTACAAGTATCCTTCTTGCTGAAAACAAGCTATTGGGGAATACCGAAAAGAAGCCTCAGCAAAACTGCCAAGGCCCCAAAATGTCGGGTATCCCTACCGTATATTACGTTTATTGCAGCGGACTGTTAACAAGGCTCAGCTCCGGATGATTCTCCAGGGCCTCCCTGCAGTATTCGCATATCACCTTAACCGTCACGTCTCCGCTTAAATCATACGATATTATATCTCTACGTTCCGCAGGGGTCAAGGAAAGAAAACCAAGCTGCGTGTCGGTCACCTGCCTGGAATCAAGGCTTCCGAGTTGGGTTCGACAGTGCCGGCAGATATAATTTATAGCCATTTATATGCCTCCTGAAGGTGATTTATACCCTCATTATGCCCGCTTCATCCTTGATTTAGCCCTGTGTTCGCGAGTGGATCCCTGCTTTTTTATCCGTTAAACTTCGCCATCGTTTGCTCGTAAGTGTGATCCAAACTATATTCAGCCGCATCGCAGGCTTGATCGATCATGCTCTCGAGCAGCTCTTTTTCCTTTTTGGGGAATGACGTCAGCACATAATCAACGATGGCAAAGCCGGGTTCGGGACGGGAAATGCCCATCCGAATCCGGTTGAATACCTGGGTTCCCGTATGCTGAATGATCGACTTAATTCCGTTATGCCCGCCGGCGCTTCCTTGATAGCGCAGCCGTATTTTGCCGATTTCCGTATCCATATCATCGTACACAACGATCATATCTTCCAGCTTAACCTTGTAATAATCCATATAAGCTCTTACGGCTTCGCCCGATAAATTCATAAATGTCATCGGCTTGATGAGTACCACTTTATTCGTGCCGATAAAACCCTCTCCGACGAGAGCTTTGCACTTGCTCGGGCCGAATGCAATTCCATGGCGTTTAGCCAAGGCATCAAGCATCATAAAACCGACATTATGCCGCGTTTTTTCGTAATTGGAACCGGGATTTCCCAGTCCGACGATCCATTTCATAGTGCTTTTTTTCCTCCAAACGCACGTTTATGACGAGAAGGGTTACATTTCCCTGATCTAGGAAAATATAACCCCTTCATCGCCTGTTATCTATTCGATTTCAAACAGCTTGCTGATCGACAGTTCTTCATGAACCCGGATGATCGCTTCGCCCATAAGCGGAGCTACCGAAAGCACTTTAATTTTGTTGCTGGGATCAGGATGCATGATCGGAATGGTGTCCGTCACAATCACTTCACTCAGCGGAGAGTTTTCAAGGCGTTCCATCGCTGGACCGGAGAATACCGGGTGCGTACAGCAAGCATAAACTTCCTTAACGCCCCCTTCCATCAACGCGTTGGCGCCAAGGACAATTGTACCGGCCGTATCGATGATGTCGTCGATAAGAATCGCGGTTTTCCCCTCGATATTACCGATGATGTTCATAACTTCACTTACGTTCGGTTCCGGACGACGCTTGTCGATAATCGCCAGCGGTGCATTCAAGAAATCAGCCAGCTTTCTCGCACGCACAACACCGCCATGGTCAGGAGAGACCACGACAGGATTCTCGATTTGCTTGGAGCGGAAATATTGCGCCAGAATTGGCACCCCAAGCAAATGATCCACCGGAATGTCGAAAAACCCTTGAATCTGCATGGCATGCAAATCCATCGTGATGACGCGGTGCGCACCGGCCTTCTCTATCAGATTCGCTACCAGCTTCGCCGTGATTGGATCACGCGAACGGGCTTTGCGGTCCTGACGAGCGTACCCGTAGTAAGGAATGACAACGTTGATGCTTTTCGCGGATGCGCGCTTCAGAGCATCAACCATGATGAGCAATTCCATCAGATTGTCATTGACAGGTCCGCAGGTGGATTGTACTACATACACATGACAACCGCGAACACTCTCATTCAGTTTCACCTGAATTTCTCCATCGCTGAAGCTGGTGGTGTGTGAATCACCCATCGGGATTCCGATGTAATCGGCAATCTGCTGGGCTAGCTTCGGATTGGAGTTACAAGTAAAAATCTTTAATTTCGAATCACAATAAGTCATAGAATAAAAACCCTCCGTGCTGGTTCATTGAAATTCATGCCTGTCTCCATTGCCGTTTGAACAATGTTACCTATTACTATTTAACCATCCTTTGGACGCAAAAGCTACTTCTTGTCTTTTTTTGCCTTTGCGCGGTCACGGATTTTTTCCGCATATCCCGGTTTATTTTCCTGACGTTGTCTGGCGATTCCCAGATCGTTTTCAGGCACGGAGTGCGTAATAGTCGAACCCGCAACGACGTATGCACCTTTTCCGATCGTCACGGGGGCAATCAAATTAACATTGCTGCCGACAAAAGCATCGTCTTCAATTTCTGTCATAAACTTATTATATCCATCATAGTTGACCGTTATCGCGCCGCAGCCGACATTGACATTTTTGCCTACGTTGGCATCTCCGATATAGCTAAGATGGGAAACCTTGGAATCATTGTCGATTCTGGCGTTCTTCACTTCCACAAAATCCCCGATCCTCACGTTTTCGCCCAATTTGGTTTTTGGACGCAGATACGCAAAAGGACCGACAGTCGTGCGGTTGCCGACTTCGGCCTGATCGAGCACGGAGTGTTTGATGGCGACGCCTTCGCCGATCACGGAATCCTTAATGTCGCTTTGCGGTCCGATCTGGCAATCCTCGCCGATGACGGTGTTCCCCTTGATTACGGTGCCCGGATAAAGAACCGTATCGGAGCCGATCTTTACATCAGCGTCAATATAGGTGGAGGCTGGATCGATAATCGTAACGCCGCCCAGCATATGGCGCAGATTGATACGTTCCCGCATGAGGCGTTCCGCTTCGGAAAGGGCCAGGCGGTCATTCACACCGATCGATTCCGCATAATCCTCCGTCATATAACCAAGAACCGTTTCACCTTGATTGACCAAAATTCCAATGACATCCGTCAAATAATATTCCTGCTGAACGTTCTCATTTGTGACCTTCTCCAAAGCCGCAAATAGTTTGGCATTATCAAAACAATAAGTTCCTGTATTAAATTCGCAAACGGCATCCTCTTCAGGCGAGCAATCCTTCTGCTCCACGATGCGCTGAACGCTGCCATCCTCGCTGCGGATCACGCGTCCATAACCCTTAGGATTATCTGTATAGGCTGTTAGTACCGTTGCGGCTGCTTTTTTACTTTCATGAAGCTCCGTCAGAGCTTCTAGTGTTTCTGCGGTTACCAGCGGTGTATCCCCGCAAATCACAATAGTGGAGCCTTGTTCCGATCCGAGCAGATCCTTGGCCATTTTCACCGCATGACCGGTTCCAAGCTGCTGCTCCTGTAGTACGTACTCCGCGGCCTCGCCCAGATAAGATTGGACTGCTTCCGCTCCATGTCCTACGATAACGATGCTCCGTTCACAGTTGACTTTCTGCACCGTATCCAGCACATGACCGACCATAGGCTTTCCACATACCGGGTGCAGCACTTTGTACAGTTTCGATTTCATTCGTTTACCCTGCCCGGCGGCAAGAACAATCGCCATTCTTTTCAAGGGTTTTGACCTCCCACTCTTAAACTCATTACTGAATATATCGTATTATCTGCAAAAAGAAAAGAGAGCCATAAGTCTGGCTCTCTTTTCCTTGAACCCCAATTGTAAACCTTAAGCGCCTTCTTCAATCACTTCTTCTTCATTGGCAGCGCGTTCATATTCCGCCAGAACAGCCGTTTGGATCTTCTCCCGTGTACCGGATGAGATCGGATGGGCAATATCGCGGAATTCTCCATCTGGAGTGCGCTTGCTCGGCATAGCAACGAACATTCCATTGTTGCCATCGATGACCCGAATATCATGAACCACAAATTCGTTATCAATGGTAATGGATGCGATTGCTTTCATTCTCCCCTCAGAGTTGACTCGGCGGAGTCTGACATCCGTAATTTGCATGTGTGTTCACCACCTTTTTCCATCAGAGACTTGGTGTATAATTTCCACACAGCATTTCGAAATCCTCTTTTTTCAGGCAATAAAATATCCTAAATTCAGGAATTTTTTTATAAGATTGATATTGTCGACAGACTTCGGAACTATTCGCCTATAAAATATTTTAATCGACAAATTTTGCAGTCGTCCTGTCGTTTATCATTTACTGAAATAATTACCCGGTTTCACGTTAATTTCCTTCGATTTGGAATCGACGCCGGCCAAAGTCGCCAAGGAGACGTAATCGCGGAGCAAACGCTCCTCGCTCTCCACCTCGCCCGACTCCACCAATACGCCTACCCCTGCCACTTCAGCATCAAATTCAGCCAGCAGATCCACCATGCCCTGAATCGTTCCGCCCGCCTTCATGAAGTCATCCACGATCAGAACCTTGGACTTCTCTTTAAGCGCACGCCGCGAAAGCGACATGGTATGAATGCTTTTATGGGAACCGGAGACATAATTGATGCTTACGGCCGAGCCTTCTGTGACCTGATGGTCCCTGCGCACCAGAACAACCGGCAGATTCAGCTGCGCCCCGGTTGCATAAGCAAGCGGAATCCCTTTGGTTTCCACCGTCATCACCACGTCGATCTCCTGATCGGCAAAGGCGGTGGCAAATATTTTGCCTGCTTCGTTCATCAGGGAAGGCTGTCCTAACAGATCCGACATATACAAATATCCGCCGGGGAGAACCCGATCTTTCTGCTGCAGTTGGCGGCATAACTCCTCGGCAAAAATAAGCGCCTGATCCTTTGGCATCTTGGGAATGAATTTCACGCCCCCTGCCGCTCCCGCATGGGTCTGAAGTTCTCCCATCCCCTCATCCTCGAACACTTCTTTGATTATGACCAGATCTTCGCTGATGGAAGATTTGGCGGCACCATACCTGTCGGCGAACGTGGTGAGCGGAATTAATGTATGAGGTCTGGACAGCAGATATTGGGTCATCTCGACCAGACGCGCGCTTCGCTTTAACTTTTTCACAAAAATTCCTCGCTATCACATTATTCAGGATCTCTCCCAAAACTCTATCATGGCTGATAATGCTGTATCTCTCTTTGTTTTAAGCCATTTTCCAATCTGAACTTAATGAAAATCCTTAATCCAAACAATTTTATAGTGTAATTTCCGAATATTATAGTATAAATATAACATTTTTGTACGTGTTTGTACAATGATATTCATTTCTCAGCGATGGTTTTAAACGCAAATCCATTTCCCTTAATCTATATCAACGGAACGGAAGAAAAATAGCTGTCTTATTTATCACAGCGAAATCAAATGATTCGGATTGGGTTCCATGCTAGGTAAGCAGTCGCACAGCGTACACTTCTTTGCAAAATCCCCGAAGCCCGTTATAAATACGTGCTACTTTCGACTCCTTATATACAAGGCCGAAAACAGTCGGGCCGCTTCCGGACATTAAAGCACCGTCCGCTCCAAGCTTCAGCATCGCTTCTTTGAGCTGTCCTACTTGCGGATGGAGCTTCAAGGTCACATCCTCCAGCACGTTTCCAAGGCCGCCGCATACAGCGCCGAAATCGCCGGCTTCCAAAGCACGGATCATTCCGCTTGCAGACGGATGCCGTTTAACCTCAGCAGCTTTGAATTTGCCGTACACTTCTGCGGTCGACACATTGATCGGGGGCTTGGCCAGAATTACCCAACACTGCAGCGGATTACGGACAGGCGTCAGCTTCTCCCCTCTGCCGGTTGCAAGCGCGGTCCCCCCCGTCACGCAAAAGGGAACGTCCGATCCCAGTTCGGCGCCAAGCTCTTGCAGCTCTTCCGCCGATATATTCAAATTCCAAAGCCGGTTCAGCCCTCTCAGCGCCGCAGCTGCATCACTGCTGCCCCCGGCGAGGCCGGCGGCCACAGGTATTTTTTTATCCAAATGAATATGTACGCCGCTCCGAACGTCGTAACGGTCTTTAATCAGTCTAGCCGCCTGAAAAGCCAGATTTTTCTCATCAAGCGGAATATAACCCGCCTGGCTCGTAATGATGATCGTATCGCGCGGCAGTGCCGACATTTCCAACCGGTCCGCCAAATCGACCATCGTCATAACCATTTCGACCTCATGAAATCCATCAGGCCGTTTATGTAATACGTCCAGCATCAAGTTGATTTTGGCTGGCGCTTTTTCGTAAATTTTCAAGGCGTTCACCCACCCTTAAGTTTCCCTCTTATCAGCTTCAAATCATTATATCAAACTGAAACATGCAAGTCATTTCGAACCTTGCGGCTTGATTATGAAAAACGGAGAACCCCTTAAGTAGGTGGTCTCCGCAAATATTGCTTTTCTTCGGTTTTACGATTTTCGCGCTGCGGCCTGCTCGGCGAGCTGGATGGCACGCTTCACCATGTTTCCTGCATCCTTGGCTTTAATACCGCCCCAGCCTTCCTCCTGCACTGTTTCATAAAAACCCAGGTCTTTAGCAAGCTCCGTTTTCAGTTCTTCCGACATGACACTGCGGCGTCTGCGGCTCATGGGCAGTCCTCCTTATCATCGTCTCATCCTGAGCGCGATCCTCCCGTTTACAAGATGATGCGCTTTTGAATTGTATAGGGGAACGCTTTATGTATTATCCCTCGCCGACCTTCCCCTCATTCGAAAAGTCCCTGCTAAAATAACCCCGCAAAGAGTATCGGAAAGAAGTCCGACGCCTGAAGGGCGCTTTTGCAAAGCAAAAGTACTGAGAGTATCGGAAAGAAGTAAGGGCGCCTCGCAAAGAGGGGCGCTTTTGCGGAGCAAAAGTACGGAGTGACATGTAGCCTTTGAAGCTTATTCCGATTACTTTGCGGGGACCCCGGAAGTTTTTAATACCCCCACAAAGTGACGCATGACCTTCGAAGCTTATTCCGATTACTTTGCGGGGACCCCGGAAGTTTATACTTTCTAATATGTCAACAAAAAGCAGCCTCCCCAAGGAAGGCTGCTTCAAATTAAAAAAGTTACGCTTTATCACACTTCATCCGTGTCTTTGGCATTATCGCCGCAGATCGTTACTTCTACGGATTCAGTAAGAATATCCGCATAGCTGTACGAAACACGCTTAAATGTTTGCTGTTCTTGATCCAGCTTCACAATAAAAACAGAAGGGTACGTTTCTTCTAGCACACCCGTGCGCTCGACGGTCTTTCGGCGACCACCGTTAGCACGCAGTGATATTTTCTGACCTACATGAGCTTCGAGATTGCGTTTGATTTCCAACAGCGCATTTTTAGCCATTGTCGACGACCACCTCTTTCCTTGTCCATTATAACCTGAAAAGAGTTAATTTGTCAAATAAAATTTCAATTATAACAGCAACAATTTTATATTGTCAACGGATTTTTTTGCGATATTTTGGCATATTTCCGCATACAACCGATTAACAACAAAAAAACCTTAACCCGCAAAGCGGAATTAAGGTTTTTCTAGCTTTTTCGCCTACATGGCTGACGGCGTTACCTTCAGCTGTGACAAATCATTTAAACGCGGTAAGCCAATCCTGTAGCTCCCGCGTGTTTCGATGCCTCCGACACCTTGAGTGCCGCTGATCGTATTGTGCAGAACGTCCATCATGTTAATCGTATCCCTTACCGATGTAAAGGAAGCTTTGGCGGCCACGTACACAGGATCCAGCGCATGAATGAGAATGCGCCCCGGCGAGCTGGCGAAATTCGCTCCCGCTTGCAGCAGCGCCTCAAAGTGCGACTGGCAGGCACCGGCCACAATGGTCAGCGTATCGTAATGCCTTTCATACTGGCGGGCTACCTGAATCGCCGATACAAAATTTTGCGAATTTTTATAGCTGTTCAGACTATACAGATCATTATTCGGCCTATGCTTGAGTACCCCGTCATGACCGGTAATGACAACGATGTCCGGCCTCACTCTGGGCAAAAGCCGGTATAAGGCATCCGCCATCCCCGTTTCGTTCACGTAGTGGCCCTCTGCAGGTACTCGGAGCTGCTGATAAAGACTGAGACTCTTTTTTAAGTAATTTAAATCCCCATCGAGATGGAGAACTTTACCCGGAACCTCAAAATAAGATGGCTGCTCCATCATAGGCCAACTTCCGCCCAGGTCAGCCTGGTTACGCTCAGTCATTTCATCACGGTGGCGTTTCAACCTATTTAACGACTCGTTTGCTTTAATATTGGCCTTCTGGGATCTTTCACTAAGCGGTGCATACGGCACTTTCACAAGGTCATCCAGGGGCGAATCAGCCAACAGCCGAAACTCGGTCCCCTTGATCACAGCCAGATTGCTCCGCAGATCTTCTACTCGAAAAGCGATATCACCGCCATAAGATTTGCGGACGACCAGGTCTCCTACATTCATCACAACATCACCCCTACCCCATGTTATGGGCAAATCTCCCTAATGGTTCATCACTTTTGGGAAAATAAAGCGCAGCAAGCGCCTCCAAAGTTTTTTGTACCTGTGATGGAATGAATGACCTGGGATTTTTCCGGCACTACCGTAGTCCTGCTCCCAAAAGCACATTGCTAAGCGTTGCGAATTCCTGCAGGCTAAGGGTTTCCCCGCGACGCGAGGGTTCGATCCCGGCTTCACCAAGCAAAACCTCAAGACGCTCCCGGCCTTCTTTCGGGAAAAACCGTGTTTTGAGGTTGTTGGAAATCGTTTTGCGGCGCTGGGCAAAAGCAGCATGTACCACCTGGAAAAAGAAATTCTCATCATCGACCTGTACCGGCGGTTGCTCGCGTACCGTCAAACGAATGACGGCCGATTCCACATTCGGCTGCGGAATAAATACCGTCTTGGGCACAATGCAGACGAGTTCAGGGACGCTATAGTACTGTACGGCGATGCTGAGGCTGCCATAGTCCTTTGTTCCCGGCGAAGCCGCCATCCGCTCTGCGACCTCCTTTTGAATCATCACCACGATGTTCTCAAGCGGCAACTTCTCTTCCAGCAGCTTCATCAAAATCGGCGTCGTTACATAATACGGCAAATTGGCTACGACACTAACCTTGGATACATCCGCAAAATCCCGTTTAAACAAGGCCGCCAGATCGGTCTTCAGCACGTCCCCGTGGTGTATACGCACTTGAGGGTACGGCTCCAGCACCTCCTGAAGGATCGGTATCAGTCTTTGATCTATCTCGACGGCCGTTACGGCAGCGGCTTGCTGAGCCAGCTTCTCGGTCAGCGCCCCGATTCCAGGTCCGATTTCCAGTGCTCCTTTGCTGGAATCCAGGCCTGCAGCCTCGACGATTTTATTTAAAATATTTTGGTCAATTAGAAAGTTCTGCCCCAAGCTTTTCTTGAAGGAGAACCCATGGCGGTGAATAATCTCCTTCGTCCGCCTTGGCGTTGCGATTTCATCCATACTGTGCATCAACTTTCACCTTCCTCCTCCAAACGCGCCAATGCCTCTGCAAATTCCTCGCGCGTGATTTGAAAAACAGCCAGACGTTTGTAGAACTGCTTCCCGTTGCAATACCCGATGCCAAGTAGGTTGCCCATGATCATGCGTCTACGGGCCGCATCCTCGTGGACCAGCAGGCCTGCGGCCATCAAATCCTCCATATCGATTTGGCTCTCGGCGCCTTCATAAGACGTATGTACCCGGGAGAGCGCTTTTTGTATTGCCTCCGGAGAAGCGTTCTCCACACCGATGTCGCCTTTGCGCGTCGCGTCCACTTCCGGAATGAAGGCATGCTTGCAGCCGGGAACCTTGTTTGCAATAATTTTGCGGATCCGTTCCCCGGCATGATCGGGATCTGTCAACACAATGACTCCCCGGCGTTCCTGCGCTAGCGCAATCCGCTTCAAAATCCGGGCGTTAATGGCCGATCCTCCGGTTTCGATCGTATCGGCTTCCACCGCCCGCTTCACGGCCACTGTATCGTCCCGTCCTTCCACGACTATAACTTCTTTGATCATGTACTGGCTTCTTCCTTTCCAACAAGCTCATCCGTTTCATGACGTCATGTCTGACGAACAGCTACATAACAAAAAGAAGAGGAATGCTCCTCTTCTTTAGCATGACATTTTCATGATCATAATACTATAACATTAGAAAGATATTGTAAAACCAAATTAGAGGTTGTTCAAAAAGTTCGCTTTTGAACACGCACAATTAATTCAATTCAGGCTTCACCGGACCGATGACATATACCTTAAGACCGGATTTACGGCCAAAGTTATTGGCACGCTTCACGGAATCGTAATAAATATCGATTTTGTTGCCTTTGATCGCCCCGCCCGTATCTTCAGCGCGGCGGTAGCCTACGCCTTCAATGTATACCCACCAGCCAAGCGGAATCACTTTGGGGTCTACGGCGATGGTGCGCCCTTCGGTTACGCGTGTGCCTGTGGCGGTACGTGTTCCGATACCAGGCTCACCGGCGGAATAGGCAGTCATCGATACATGGATCATTTTTTTGTATTGAAAATTAGCACCGGCTTTGTTTGCGCGGTTATTGCTGCTGACCGCTTTGCTCGTTTTGACCGTGCTTGTGCTTGTCGGTTTGACGACTGCGGTTTGAACGACCACTGGAGCCGGCTTTTTGGTTCCTACAGCAACGACTTTATCAAGCGTCTTCGATTTTACTTCTTTGCCAACCATACGTTTAGAGACCATTTGGCCATCATGATACACCTTTTCGATATGTTGGACCATTACGCCCGGAGTACCCTTCTGGATGACACGGACCTCGCCTTTGGCCAGGCTAGGGTCAGAAGTTTTGATGACGCGGAAAGGCAAGCTTTCTTCGCGTTCAACGATCTGCTTGTTAATGCGCACGATGCGAATATCCGTTTTGTCTGTTACAGGTTCCGTCAACGCCGGTGTAATCTTATCGGTCTCCTTCAGCGCGACTCCCATTTCCTTGATGGCATCGCCAACGGTATCCTTGGTTGTGTACCAATTTTTGGTGGAGCCGTCCACCTTCAGTTGTACAGGAACGGCGCGATCGATAACCACCTTGTCTCCATCTTCAAGCGGCCCGCCTAGCGGCATGGATATCTGATCATGCGGCTTGACGCTGATCGCCTGTTCTTCCAGCACTTCTTGTAAAACAGATTTATGTGTCTGAATCGATTTCACTTGACCATCTACCACCAAGTACACCTGCTTGCGCGTTGATGTGTTGACAAGCAGCAAAATCATGATGGTGACCGCGATTGAAACGATAGCTGCAGTAGAGATTTGGCGCAAATTCTCATGCTTCCATCGCAATGCGTAAGACATGCTGGAGATTTTTGAATCATGGGTCTTCTCTGGTTGGAAAACGCCCACTTTCTCGATCCTCCTTACATAGTCCCGCCATTCTAGAGTTACGCATGAATGATTTGACGCGGACTATACTCAAATTTTTACAAGAACCCACAAGGATCATGAGTTCTTGCACCATGAACCCGTCTTTTTTTCATGATTTGTCACCTCCTGTTATACAACAGTATGATGATGCCTTCTCCTTTATTCAAAAACAAAAGAAGCCTGGTAAAGAGCTTATGAGGACTCTTTCGTGGCTTCCTGGGTGTCTGAATGTAGGAAAAGTAAATGCACGAAAACCTCTCTTTATGACGCTTACGAGGTTAGCTGTCGGGTTTGGGCGTAAAAGAGAGTCGCCCGATCCTCACCTGCCCGCTCATGGCGGACGGTTCCGGAATTCACCCCAAAGATTTCCAAACAGAAATCTAATACATAAGCCGGTGCCGGACTTAATCGACCTGCTTGATGTATTGGTTTCCCCGTTCTTTCGAGACCGAAAGATTCAGCGAGACTGATTCATGGAACTGCCGCAAACAAGATACTCCTTACAGCAGCTCTGACTCACTGACAAGATGATATCCTGTTTTGATGCATGTTGTAAAGCGGTAATCAACCACGTTTATTTGAATATATGGTTAAAAATTTGTAATATTCATCGTTTTTTTGGTTAAAATTCTTTAATGCTTCGCTCATTCTCATTTTTTCAGCTGTTTTTCTCCCGTTTTCAAACAATTCCAAATCGTTCCATCGCATTTCTGGTCGTTATTTGGGCAATTTCCTCTACTTCCACCCCTTTAATTTGGGCAGCGGCTTCCGCTACCAACCGGACGTTAGCTGACTCATTTCTCTTCCCGCGGTACGGGTGGGGAGTAAGGTAAGGTGAATCGGTTTCAATCAATAAACGGTCCATCGGCACTTGAGCAAGCACTTCTTTGGGTTGTCTCGCGTTTTTGAACGTGATCGGTCCCCCAAAGGATAGATGAAAGCCCATATTCAGGCATAATTTGGCCGTTTCCCAGCTTCCGGAATAGGAATGCATAACGCCTCCGACTTCACTGGCTTTTTCTTCACGCAAAATTTTGACGACATCCTCATGCGCATCCCGGTTATGGATGACAATCGGCATCTTCAGTTCACGTGCAAGGCCAATCTGCTGGCGCAAAACATGATGCTGTACTTCCTTGGGGGACGTGTCCCAGTAATAATCAAGTCCGATTTCGCCGATCGCGACGACCTTCTCATGACTGCATAAGGATGCAATCCACTCCAGATCGCCCTCTTTCATCGTAATCGCATCCTGCGGATGCCAGCCGACGGCGGCATAAATAAAATCATATGTTTCAGCCAGCTTCATCGTGGACGGAATGGTGTCCCGGTTAAAGCCCACATTGATCATACGGCTGACGCCGTTATCCAAAGCCCGCTGGATGGTCTCTTCGCGATCCTCGTCGAACTGCGGAGCATCCAGATGGGTATGAGTGTCGAATAAATTCATCGTGCTTAACTCCTTTCATGTCGCAAAACATAGTGTAATATTCGCGTCATATTTTGTCATTATCGCATACGAAAAACGTCTATCGTTGTACTTTCACAGAAGACAGACCGCTTTTAGCGGCAGTTTTCTTGCGATATAAGAAGCGTAGGTCGAAACTTACACTTTCTTATATCTTAAAAATACGGGATACCGGGTCGGAAAGAGAAGAAATGACGTCCTTCAGTTTGGATCCCGGATAATATAGATGGTACTTGCCGCGGTGAATGCCGCTGATAGATCGGACAATATCCGACACCTCTGAAATTTCACGCAGCCGTTCCTGACGGTCAAGGAGCAGAATTTGCTTTTGGCTGGAATCGTCACCCGGCCGAAATACATCGTACGGAAGATCCGTCGGAAAATCAATCTCGAGGTCATATTCAGGATGGAGTCCCACTCGTTTGAACTCGCTGCGAATCTTCTCAATCATGTTCGAATCCACCGATTCAACTTCTACATATTTATACAACTTGCGGTGCATAAAACGGCTGCACAGCTCCCGCAGCACGGAATCCTTTTCCCTTGTCCACTGCATAAACGCCATTTGGATCAGCGCCTCATCGAGCTGCAAATAATCCTGTACGGAAAGTTTGTCCTCAAATAGACCGGGAAGAGGTTCGATCATAAAGCCAAAGGAATAACCATCTTGATAAAGCTCCTTGGCACGACGGAAAATTTGCCGTAAAATAATTTCCGAACTACGGGTCACCGGATGAAAATATACTTGCCAGTACATCTGATACCTGGACATGAGGTAATCTTCCACCGCGTGCATGCCTGATTCTTTGACCACAATCCTTCCCTGATAAGGGCGGAGCATTCGTAGAATGCGGTCAATATCGATGGTTCCGTAATTTACGCCCGTATAATAGGCATCGCGCAGCAAATAATCCATCCGGTCGGCATCAAGTGGACTTGACACCAGATTCACCACGATGGGATTAACGTAATCCTTGGCAATGACCGACGCGACCTTGGAAGGAAAATCAGTGGATACCTCGGTTAAAATCTCATTCACTTCGGTGTCGCCCATAATGATTTTTCGGGTCCAATCTTCATGATCCATATGAAAAGCTTCTTCGATGGAATGGGAAAAAGGCCCGTGTCCCAGATCATGCAGCAGGGCCGCACAAAGCGTGAGCAGCTTTTCGCTGTTAGGCCAATCGGCATAACCGCTTCGCTCAAACTGCGAGATAATCCGGCGGGTAATCTCATACACGCCCAAGGAATGGGAGAATCGGCTGTGTTCCGCCCCATGAAATGTTAAATAGGAGGTGCCAAGCTGGCGAATTCGCCGCAGACGCTGAAATTCTACCGTATTAATAAGCCGCCAAATGGTGGAATGTTGAACATGAATATAATTATGTACCGGATCCTTGAATACTTTTTCTTCATTTAAGGTATGCATGGTCTTATTCATCCCCTTCTTTATGATTTAAAATTAAAACATTTTGAAATTTTTTCGACAATCATTGTCGAAACATGTCATTAAAGGTAGAAATAAAGGTTTCCAAATCGACATTATCCTTCCAACGTTATATAATGGGGGAGAATCTTGATATTAGTGATACTTACGGTATTCGTTCAATCTGTGCCTTTCCTGGTAACAAATTTTCAGGTTGACTGTTTTGGGAATCGTTGGTATTATTGATATCATAAAAGAGAGAACGTTGTCGAATTATGACATTATAAAACTATGGCGAGAGGAGCAATGATCAGTTATGATGAAATCAACTGGTATTGTAAGAAAAGTAGATGAACTGGGCCGGGTCGTTATTCCAATTGAATTGCGCCGCACTTTGGGCATCGGTGAAAAGGACGCATTGGAAATTTACGTGGACGGGGAGCGCATCATGCTCAAGAAATACGAACCGGCCTGCATCTTCTGTGGAAATGCTGAGAACGTAACTTATTTCAAAGGTAAAATTGTTTGCCATGATTGCATTTCCGAAATTCCTACACCTGTGACAAATTAAGATTTTTAGTATATAATAGTATTATTCTATTTGTTAATTCTAACCTTTTTCATATCTCCTTGGTGTCTCCTAGGCTATGAACCCGGCCTTTGGAGACATTTTTTTGCCTGTCACCCGGCTGCTGCCTATACACGGGGGCGCTATAAATCGCTATTCCCCCGCGTTCCTTCTATTTTCATCCCAAAATTCGTCTTTCAGACCTAAATTAATGCATTATAAACGTCCCGCTTCGAAACACCCCGGTCCCCTGCTGTTTTCTTCATGGCATCTTTGCGGGACAACCCTTCTGATTCATAATGTGCCACATGCTGCTCAAGGGTCAAATCCTTCCACCAGGAGGAAAGCTGTTCCTGCTCCTCTTGAAAGCTCGCGCCTTCCACTACCAAACAATACTCCCCTTGCGGCGGATGATCCTGAAGAAATGCCAAACATTCATCTATGCTGCCGCGGACAAATTCCTCATAACGTTTCGTCAGTTCTCTTGCCAAAGCTACCTTCCGGTTGCCAAGTACATCCTGAAGGATATTCAAGGTTTTGATTACCCGATGCGGCGATTCGTAAAACAACAACGTCCCTTGTGATGACCGGAATGCCCCGAGAATGGACTCGATTTCTTTACGTTCCCGCGGCAAAAAGCCGATAAAGGTAAATCTATCGGTTGGAAGGCCGGAAGCAATCAAAGCGGATAATGCGGCATTGGCTCCTGGAATTGGAATGACAGGGATTCCTTCCTCGACCGCAAGCTTCACCAGATCCGCTCCCGGGTCGGAAATCGCCGGCAAGCCGGCGTCACTGACGAGCGCTAAATTTTTTCCTTCTATTATATATCGTATTAGTTCAGGCCCGCTCGCGGCCTTATTATGCTCATGATAACTGAACAGCATCTGCGGGCTAATCTCGAAATGGGTCAGCAATTTGCGGGTCTGGCGCGTATCCTCCGCCGCAATAATATCGCATTCCTTAAGCGTCCGGATGGCCCGGAACGTGATGTCCTCCAAATTGCCGATCGGTGTGGCCACAAGATATAGCGCTCCCTTGCCACTGCCAGACTGCTCTTGAAAACTGCTTTGACACGTTAGACTCATACTTCTCCCTCTTCGGAACCGTAATATATTTTCATGATTTCCGGGCAATACCGGTTATTGTCATCGTAAACAATCAGCGGCGGCAAAAGCCTTACTTCCGGTTTGCCGTCCCGTATAGCTTCAATTAACACCATATTCGCTTCCAGATGTGCCCTTGGATGCACAAACCGAAGCCGTTTCGGCTCAAGCCGATACTGCCGCATCAATGCCATAATATCACCAAGCCGCTGCGGTTTATGTACCATATTTATCTTTCCGCCCGGCTTGACTAAACGGTAACAGGACTCGATCACTTCCTCCAAGGTGCAGCTGATCTCATGCCTCGCGATTGCCTGATGCCGGTTCAACTTAATATCGCTTCCGTTCAGCGGCATGTAAGGCGGATTTACCGTAACGGCATCATATACGCCATACCCCGTTTCCTTATACAGTTCCCTTAGATCACCTTCCCGGATCATGATTTTTTCCTGCAGCTCGTTCATGATCACACTTCGTTTTGCCATGCCTGCAAGCCGAGGCTGAATTTCTATCCCTTCGATCTGCGCCTTGGTGCGTGTGCTCAGCAGCAGTGGAATAACCCCGTTGCCTGTGCAAAGATCCATTATTTTCCCTTTGGATGGAATACCCGCAAAGCGGGCGAGAAGAACAGCATCCATCGAAAAGCTGAATACCTCATCGCTTTGAATAATTCGCAAATCATGGGTCAGCAGATCGTCAATACGTTCTGATGGTTCCAAAAGGCCATTCTCTTTATTCATCGGTTCCATTCCCTTTTATCCATAATCTTCATGTTATTTCCATTTATTATATACAATTACTCGCTTCAACAAGCAAATGATTTCGATTGAGGAATCACCGGGGCATTTCATAAGTCTCCCCATATCTGAAAAAAAACCGTAGGAGTCGCTCCTACGGCCTCATTTATTCAAAAAAGACAGGCAGAAAAGGCAATCGCCTTCCGTACGCAAATGTCCATAATACACATTGCAGATGTGAAAGCCTTCATGATAAAGCCTTGCCAAATTGTCGTATCCTTCCCCCACCACTTCATTTGGATGCTCATTCTTCATCGTGACATGCGGCTGGGGCAAAGGAGTTCCCTCTTCGGCAGGCAAAGCTTCCTTCAGTATTTTGCGGAGGTGTTCATTTTCTAACGTTAAGCGGTGATTCTCCTCCAACAGTTCTTTCATAATAAGCTTCATCTCACCCAGATCACTGTGGATCTGTCCCATTTGCGTTTCCATTTCTTGAATGTGTGCAAAAATACTTTTCTTTTCCAAGTCTCCACCCCGAAAGTAACCCTATTGGTCTACTTAATGACAACGTCATCCATTTGCAGTTCCTTGACCTTTCCGATCTCAAACAGCTGGACGTGAACGGAACGGTTTTCGGCGTTGATGCCAACCACTTTGCCTTCGCCCAAAGACGTGATGACGATTTTGCCTACCGATGGCAGTTCTTCCTTCACACTTTCGTAATTATCATGCTCAAATTTCAGACAGCACATAAGTCTTCCGCATAAACCGGAAATTTTGGTCGGATTCAGCGATAGGCTCTGGTCCTTCGCCATTTTGATGGATACCGGTTCGAAATCGCCGAGCCACGAGGAGCAGCAAAGGATGCGACCGCATGGGCCAATACCGCCCAACATCTTTGCTTCGTCCCGGACCCCGATTTGTCTGAGCTCGATCCGTGTCCGAAATATCCCGGCCAGATCTTTAACCAGCTCCCGGAAATCCACTCTTCCTTCGGCCGTAAAATAGAAAATGATCTTATTCCGGTCAAACGTAAATTCCACGTCCACCAGCTTCATTTTGAGCCCGTGATCGCGAATTTTATTTAAACAGGTGGTAAAAGCCTCTTTGGCAGCCCGCTTATTCTCTTCCACAATACGTGCGTCAGCGTCGCCGGCGATGCGGATCACCTTTTTCAGCGGCAATACCACATCGGCTTCCTGCACCTCTTTTTTTCCAACAACAACTTTACCATACTCGATTCCGCGCGCCGTTTCAACAATAACGCTATGATCCCTTTCGATCGGGAAATCGAGCGGGTCGAAGTAATATATTTTACCCGCTTTTTTAAAGCGGACTCCCACTACACTGTACAAAAACTAACCCCCTTGTATGCCAGAGAAAATTGGCTGGCCCTTGAAGCTATCCTTCCAAACCGATCAAAAATTGTTCAAGACAAAGTTGGCCGTTCACATTGTAGCGCAATTTTTTCCGGCACTCTGCGGCCATGTCCATATAGGAGACCCATTGTGCTGTGCTGCGGGATGAGGCATATGTGGATAAGAACTCCAACTGATCTATGAAAACGATACTTTCGTGCTTACCGTATTGTACGTAAAGCATATCTTTGAACCACAAATGAAACAAACTTAACAGTAAATCCAGATGATCGGAAAGTCCGGCTTTGAACACCTTCTGCCCTGCGGTCACCAGGGCGGAGCTGCCGCGTCCGAGAGCTTCCTTCCCTAATTGTAACACTACGTTTCTAATTTCTGCAAACCAATTCTGCTCAATCAATTCGCGGCAGCCGTCCAGTCCAGAGGATAGATGCACGGCACAGCGGGCAAGGAGCGGAGGGTGTCCCTCATCAACCAGCTGCTGCAGCATATGAGCCGGGTTCAATGAAAAAAAAGGAACAGTCTGGGCGCGCGATTGAATCGTCGGCAGCAATGCCTGTCCATTTTCGGTGATCAACACGGCAACAGCCGGCAGCGGAGGCTCCTCTAGAAACTTGAGCAAACTGTTGGCCGCCTGAACAGTCATGGTATCTGCATGATCAATAATATATACTTTCGGATTCTTCGATTCCGAACGATAGGAAAAGACCCGCTGCAGTTCGCGGATCTGATCTATTTTAATGGAAGAACCGTCGGGAGCGAGGAGATGAAGATCGGGGTGATTGCCGTGCTCTACCTTTCGGCATTCGAGACAATGTCCGCAGGCGTCATCTTTGCTTTCGGTACAAAACAGTGCTTGCGCAAAGGCAAGCGCCGTCTTCATCTGCCCACTCCCGGCGGGTCCGCTGAAAATGTAAGCATGGCTGACGGAATCGCTGCGAAGCGCATTTTGCAATAGCTTCTTCGCCGCATCCTGTCCCATAATATCCTGAAAAGACATATTTCCTCTCTTCCTTAAGACCAGCAATGATGGCCCGAGTGATTGCTTCCATGCTTTAGTGTATCACACTAAAGATGATTATGTTCATTCCTATTTCTTCAAAACGCAAGATTGATCAGCATTCCTCGGATTTCGCCGATGCGCTGCAGCAGTTCAATTTTCCCCTGTTCGCTTTCCAGCAAATCATCGGCCATCCCCAGCAAAGCGGCGTCAATTTCATCAATTAATTTATAGCGTTTTCCCCGTCCGCGCCGGTCCCAGCCCCTCGCTTCCTTCATGGTAACGCCGCGCCTTACGGTATCTTCCAAAAACCGTTTTACCATCATGCGATAAGCTTTAAGCTCGCGGATGGTCATGGAACGGGCCAAGCGGTCTCCTTGCATTTGAATTTCCTTGAAACGCCTGTCGAGTTCCTCACTGGAAGCATTCTGCGTCTGCTGCTGCATCACATCAAGGAAGGATTTTTGCTGTACGGGTTTGGTTGAGCCATCCGTTACCGGAAGTTCGCTTTTAATGGGTCTAAACCCCGGATTGATTTTCACGATAATCTCCTGCCTTTATTGCCGGGAATGGTTGATTCTGATATCGATAATGGGTCATTCAATAAACCCGGACCTTCAAATGATTATATTTTCGAATAGACCAAGCGATTAGAAATGTTCGAACCGGTCAACCGGAAGTACGAATACGGTAGCCCCGCCCACCTGAACTTCTACGGGAAGAGGCAAATAAGAATCTGTCGTACCACTCATCGGCGTAACCGGAGTTACAAGCTGCTCCCTGACTTTACAACTGCTGCGGATGACGTTCAAAACAGCTTCAACCTGACTATCGTCCACCCCAATCATAAATGTGGTGTTTCCTGCGCGAAGAAACCCGCCGGTACTTGCCAGCTTGGTTGCCCGAAAATTCGCCTTGACCAGTCCTGCCGACAAACGGTTGCTGTCTTTATCCTGTATAATCGCAACGATCAGTTTCATCCTGCATTCCCTCCTCTTTAATTTTCAACTTGCCAAAATATCCATCAGGACTATAGCAACATTACGTTTCCAGACTTTTTCCGGGTGATATACCAGATACAATAGATATAAGTTGAATCAATATGAATTAAACGGATGAAGGCAGCCGGGTGATCAAAATCCGCTCACAAAGCATATGCTTACGACGCTGGCTTCCCTGCGGAAAGCTTTTAGGCAAACGCGGCAATTGCTTCCGAAGCAGCTTTTTCAAAAAGCCTTCAACTTCTCCGCAAATCTTTCTCCTAAGTTCAATATTCTAAAATGGTTCTTCTTCGATATTGAACCCTCTCGGCATATTCCTTATCCTTTTCACTCATTCAACTGATATAGCCCGAACGTATTATGTCTCGGTCCATCTATTGTTTCTAATCTTTGAATATCATATTGCGATTCGTATCGAAAGTCGAAAACGAACGCGCTGCCTCGTCCCAAGGTGCAAGCTATACCTTACTTATTTGACAAAGATCATCAAAAATCCTTTAAAATACGTTCTTCCAGACTACGAATAATGTCCCGTTCGACATTTTCAATCGTCTGTGAGGCATCAATAACCACGATCCGATCCGGAAAGCGCTCCACAAGTTTCATGTAGCCTTCCCGCACTTTATGATGAAAGGGCAGTCCTTCCAGATCCAAGCGGTTTACCTCCCGTTCCTTGCTGGCGGCAATGCGTGCCATTCCAATCTCCGGCTCGATATCAAGGTAAAAGGTGAGCTGAGGCATTCGGTCATGGATCGCAAATTGATTGATGCTCCATACCTGATCCACTCCGATTCCCCGAGCATACCCCTGATAAACGAGGCTGCTGTCCACAAACCGGTCACACAGCACCAATTTGCCTTCGGCCAGCGCCGGTTCGACCCGTTCCGCCAAATGCTGGCTTCGCGAAGCCGCATACAGCAAAGCCTCGGTACGAGCATCCATCGCCGTGTGACTGGGATTCAATATAATCTCGCGGATTTTCTCGGCGATTTCAATTCCTCCAGGCTCGCGTGTAATAATATGCGGAATCGGGCGGTTTTCCAAATAGGTTTTTAGTCTATCGATGACTGTCGTTTTTCCGGATCCATCTCCTCCCTCCAGCGTTACGAATATCCCCTGGCTCTTATTCATTCCATATTCTCCTGTTCTGGTGTTTTGTATACAAGTATCGTGCCGAGTTTCGGATCCTGTGCACCCTGACATTTAGCCCCGGCCTTTGCAAGTCCTTGCAGCCCGCAAGCCGCCGTTTCGGTTATTCGCTCTCCCGGATAGAGGATCGGTATGCCCGGCGGATACGGAATGATCATTTCGGCCGCTATTCTGCCCGAACTGGATTGAAGCGAAACTGCTTCCACCTCATCCGGCTTCAGGGGGATCAAGTTGAAGGATACAGGCTCTGAAAAATCGGTCCCGGCAAAATTGTTCCACGTGGAAAATTCGACAAAATCACTTTTTTCGTTCTTTACAGCTGGAGAGCTTTGACCAGGGTTGCTGACCGCATTTGCCTTTGCTGACGGTAAAGGCTGGGCATTCGCCTTCTCTACAGATATATGCGCAAGAGCCGCCAAAAGGTGACGGGTATCCTCTTCCGTCGACCCTAAACTGTAGAGCAGGACCACGTACCGGTCATCGCTCATTTCAGGTATGCAGCCGCAGGCTTCCAGCCTCCGCTGCAGCTCGTAGCCGCTCAGGACCCCGGTGCGGTCATATATGACCACCTTGAAGGGGTCCTGCGTTGTATACGCCGCCGAGGCCGCGCCGGCGGCTGCATCACGCTGCTGCTCCTGCGGGTGCAGCAGCCCAAAGCGCGGCAGCTCCGCCAGGCCGCGCTTTAGTGCTTCCACGGCGGCAAGCCCCGCCGTGAAAGCCGCGGCGCCCTGCATATGCAGGAGGCGCCGCGCCAGGTCCAGCGAGCCCATCACGGGATACGATGGGCTCGAGCTTTGCACCATGGCGAGCCGCTGGCGGAGCAGTCCGCGGTTTATGCGCGGACCCTGCACATGCAGCATGGCTCCCATGGTGAGCGCGGCCAGCATCTTGTGCGTCGACTGCACGACGACGTCCGCGCCGCTGGCCAATGCGCTTGCGGGCAGCTGTGGATGCTGCCCGTAATGGGCGCCGTGCGCTTCGTCTACCAGCAGCGGCACACCGTGCCGGTGGCAGACTTTCGCAAGCGGCGCCAAATCCGTTCCCATGCCGTAGTAATTCGGCATGGTGATGAGCACGCCTTTGGCCGCCGGATACGCGGCTAATGCGGCAGCAATTGCTTCGGCTGCGGGCGCCGTCGCAAGCCCGCTGCCTTCATCGAGCTGCGGCTGCAGAAATACCGCCTTCGCACCCGCTAGCATCAAACCATTCAATACGGACTTATGTACGTTCCGCTGCACCAACAAAATATCTCCCGGATGTGCACATACCGTCAAAATCATCGCCAGATTACCGGATGTACTGCCCCCCACCAGAAAGAAACTGTCCTCTGCACCGAAACATTCCGCCGCCAATCGCTGCGCATCACGGATGATACCTTCCGGATGATGAAGATCATCTGTGCCGGTAATTTCCGTTACATCCGCTTCCATGATCTGTTCCAGGAAACCTGCCCCTCCATGTGGGGCATAGGCTCTGCCTTTTTTATGCCCCGGTACATGAAAGGAAGCCTGTCTGCTGCTTTTATATTGATATAACGCCTCATACAAAGGCGCATGATCTTTTCGCCCTTTTTCTCGATCCATCACTTATTCGATTCCTTCCGGTTCAATCTTCTACCCTATTTTAACGTATATTGAACCATCCGGCTAATAGAAAGGACTTGTGCCTTCGACACTTTTTACGAAGTACATATCGCCATCAACGGCATTTTTCATTTTCGCCGTGAACAAAAAAGGGCAAGCATTCAGCCGGCCCCTCCTTCTTCCACAAATAGGTGCAGAAGCATAAGTATTCACTATTGGGAATTGCAAGACATTTTGGTTCAAACATGTGTCTGCATGCTGATTTGTCTCATTTGATGAATAAAATAATTATATTTTGCATCACCGGCATCCGTATGAACCATTTCAGATTCACAATCCTCGCAAATAAACTGAGACAGGATTGTAATACCTTCTGTTTTCGTTAGCCCGCAGATAATACAGACGTGTTCGGTATGATCTTCCATCAACCATCCCACCTTGTTTCTTTGATTACTATGAAGTATGGCTCATTTTCTATTATTTTAAACCCTTTCATAGTTGTTTCATATCTCTTATGACCTACATCATTCATATTCAGCTGAGACTTTACGCGTGTTTGTACCGAAAAACTTAAAAAAAAACTATCAAACAGCCGATATATGAAATAAAGACCGTAAGGGGGACAGCTTTTTCTATGGCTGATGAAAATAATACTAACGCTACCTTTTATCACTATAAATTAATTAAAAGGATTCCTGTCACGCGGCTTTTGGTCCGCTGCTACCTCCTTCTTCCCTATATCGCATTGATAGCAGAAATATTTCTGTTCTCCTGGATGAGTATGTTCTATTTTACGTTGGCAGCACCGCTCGTCTTATGGATTCATTATGTTATCTCGCGGTCGGTATTGCTATTATCCGGATCCTCTTATCACAAACGGTGGAAATTTTCCATGCAACTACCTTGGATTGGATATATCACCGATCAACACATCAGTTTCCGGTTATTTCGCAAGGTGTATACATATATTACGGGTGTCGGCCTTCTGCTCTTTCTCATTTTTATGTTTTTGTCTCCCCTTGCCTTTGTGGTATCTTTGCTGTTTTGGCATTTCTGGCTGCTGCTTCCGCGCTTTTACGCTTATGCACGACTTGCCGGACTACGCAAGGATGGCATGATCAAATTCAACAATCAGGATATCTCCTATTATAAACAATGATATCGACACATTTGACTTATCCACAAAACGGCTTCCGATTCGTCGTTGTGTCCTTCTGCACACAGGTTAGAAACGCCAGAAGGCTCGACCTACTTCGCCAGCCGGACATCGCACCATGTATAAGTCGCACATCTAAAATAACCCCACAAAGTGACGTGTAGCCTTTGAAGCTTATTCCGATTACTTTGCGGGGACCCCGGAAGTTTATACTTTATGATATGTTAAAAAAAGACCTGCATCCACAGATGCGGGTCTTTATGGTTTTGTTGAGTCACTGCTTTTCACGGCCGCCTTGCCTTTCGGAAGGACGGTCACCGTAAAATAGTTATCATGAATTGTTAAATGAACGATTCGATTTTGTTTTTCAAATACTTTGGAAGTCCCCTCGGATTCTTCTTCGTTTTCTTTCCATCCCCACTCTTTGATTTTTTCCAAATAAGCTTCGGGGAAAGTGTCACTTTCCTTCAGGCCATCCATTGAATATCGGACATAATCTATTTTATTGTTACCTACATTACGATCAGTTCGATTTGCTTCCTTTGGCACGGGAAAAGTCTTCTCATTCGCTGCACCATCAAAAGATGTCCAGGACGGCTGAGACTTACCACACCCTACGAGCAAAATAGTGACGATACCCAACAAAAGAAGAGCATGCAGCCAAGATCGTTTGCGCATGTATGTCCTCCTTCTTCCAAGATCGTTTCCTATAAATACTTAAACGCACCTCCTGACATGTACACTCCATATTATACTTACTACTTTTAGCCTGCTGGTAACAAAAATGTCACTTTATAAAGCTCAATTTAAAGCGGACTATTAACAATTTCAATCATAATTCCGAGATGCAAAATACCTCCCTGAGTCATTCCAATCATAAAACATCGTATCTCCTTCTCTTATCGGAAGTTCAACTTTCAATAAAAAAGTCTTCTGTCTGTGTAAAATAAAAAAACCACCGTCGATTATACATCAACAGTGGTCCTTCGCTTGGCAACGTCCTACTCTCCCAGGACCCTTCGGTCCAAGTACCATCGGCGCTGGAGGGCTTAACGGTCGTGTTCGGGATGGGTACGCGTGGAACCCCTCCGCCATCGCCACCAAACGATTCAAGTGTTTGATCACCTGAAAACTAGATACGAAACGTTTTGCGTTTTAATTCTCCGTAGCATTTCCCGGTTTTAAATCCCGGGGCCCCGAAAAGTAATCGGAATCATCCGCGAAGCATACGCTTCACTTTTTGGGGTATTTTTTAGGATAAGCCCTCGACCGATTAGTATTGGTCAGCTCCATGCATTGCTGCACTTCCACCTCCAACCTATCTACCTCGTCGTCTTCAAGGGGTCTTACTAGTTGGGAAATCTCATCTTGAGGGGGGCTTCACGCTTAGATGCTTTCAGCGCTTATCCCTTCCGTACGTAGCTACCCAGCCATGCTCCTGGCGGAACAACTGGTGCACCAGCGGTACGTCCATCCCGGTCCTCTCGTACTAAGGACAGCTCCTCTCAAATTTCCTACGCCCACGACAGATAGGGACCGAACTGTCTCACGACGTTCTGAACCCAGCTCGCGTACCGCTTTAATGGGCGAACAGCCCAACCCTTGGGACCTACTTCAGCCCCAGGATGCGATGAGCCGACATCGAGGTGCCAAACCTCCCCGTCGATGTGGACTCTTGGGGGAGATAAGCCTGTTATCCCCAGGGTAGCTTTTATCCGTTGAGCGATGGCCCTTCCATGCGGTACCACCGGATCACTAAGCCCGACTTTCGTCCCTGCTCGACTTGTAGGTCTCGCAGTCAAGCTCCCTTCTGCCTTTGCACTCTTCGAATGATTTCCAACCATTCTGAGGGAACCTTGGGGCGCCTCCGTTACTCTTTAGGAGGCGACCGCCCCAGTCAAACTGCCCACCTGACACTGTCCCCGCACCGGATTACGGTACCAGGTTAGAACCTAGATACGATCAGGGTGGTATCCCAACGGCGCCTCCACCTAAGCTGGCGCTCAGGCTTCTTAGGCTCCCACCTATCCTGTACAGATCGTACCCAAATCCAATATCAAGCTGCAGTAAAGCTCCATGGGGTCTTTCCGTCTTGTCGCGGGTAACCTGCATCTTCACAGGTATTAAAATTTCACCGGATCTCTCGTTGAGACAGCGCCCAAGTCGTTACGCC
>NZ_AP025343.1:7230000-7316152 GCF_021654775.1 Paenibacillus azoreducens
TGTAATCATATTTATTCATTGATCTAGGTGCGAATGTCAATGGATTGTAATCCTTGATTTGGCCAATTGTCGCTTCTAGCTGATTCCGGAGCTCGTAGATTGGCAATTCGGCGGCCAGAGCCGATTGATATGCGCTTTTGACAAACGAAATCAATTTATCATACTCTTCATGAAAAGTAGAATATTTGTTTGCTCCCGCTTCATCAGACAATGATTGTTCGCTTAACGAGCTTTTATCGACAGCCGGTTTGGCGGTTCTTTTAGATTCGACTTCCCCCGTATCCACCTCGACATATTGCACCATAAAGGCACGCAAAATATCCAGTTCCCGCGGAAGCAAAACTGTACCTTTGCGGAATAACATGCCTCCCAGCGGAGTATACACTTCTTTTGACAGCTTAACACCCGGTTTCAATTCTACAATCGATATACTGGCCATAACAATGATTCCCTCGCTTAGTTCCACTTATGAATAATGGCAATTTACTCCATTATATTACTTATAGTAGACCTTATCCACATTAGTACGGAAGAAAAATTTCGATCGATGTACTCTCTATATAAACGGAACGCTTTTAACAGTAGTTTCACTTACTAAATCGGGGTGGGCCTAGGATCATACTTCTTTATCTATAAAATAACCCCACAAAGTGGAGCCTATGCTTCGATGCTTATTCCAAATACTTTGCGGGGACCCCCAAAAAAACTTATAAATTCTATACTGCTAAAAAAAGAGCACAGCTCTTGAATATTCAAAAGCTATGCCCTTTAGGATCTATTTCTTATTCGTCTTCGGAATTTCCGTCATTGCCGCCTTCATCTACATGCTCTGCAGGCTCATTTTCATCTGTTGAAGGTGTTAAGCCATTCTCTTCAATCTCGGCTCCTTCTTCCCCTTCATCAGGCTCTTCGCTCTTATCCGCGCGGCAGACGGTAGCAACAGAATCATCGTCGCGGATATTGATCAGTTTTACGCCTTGCGTATAACGGCCCATAATGGATATTCCCTCAATGCTTGTACGGATCAAGGTACCGCTGGATGTAATAATCATAAGGTCTTCATCCGGTCTTACTACCTTCAAACCGACGACAGGACCATTTTTCTCGGTCACATTCAGCGTTTTAATGCCTTTACCACCGCGGGTTTGGGAACGATAATCGCTAAGAGGCGTCCGTTTACCGTAACCCTTGGCCGTAACGATCAAAGCATCCAAATCTTTGTCAACGACATCCATTCCGATGACCTGATCGCCATCATCAAGCGTAATTCCTTTGACACCGGTCGCGCTTCGGCCCATAGAACGCACATCATTTTCGGAGAAGCGGATCGACATACCTTGAGCCGTACCCATAATTAGCTCTTGCTGCCCGTCTGTCAGCTTCACTTCAATTAGCGCATCATCTTCACGGAGATTAATAGCAATCAAACCGCCCTTGCGGATGTTAACGTAATCCTCAAGCGGCGTCTTTTTGACGATCCCGCTCCGTGTAACAAAGAACAGATATTTATCCGCTTCGAATTCCTCTACAGGGATAACGGCGTTGATCGTCTCCCCTTGTTCGATTTGAATCAGGTTGATGATCGCCGTTCCGCGGGCAGTCCGGCTGAGTTCAGGGATCTCATATGCCTTGAGCCGATATACCTTACCTCGATCGGTAAAGAACATCAGATAGTGGTGAGAGTTGGTTACAAACAGATGCTCAACAAAGTCCTCATCCTTGGTATCCATCCCTACAACCCCGCGTCCACCGCGTTTTTGGCTGCGATAGGTGTTAGCCGGCAGGCGTTTGACATAACCTGTATGCGTAATGGTGACAACTACTTCCTCACGCGGAATCAGGTCTTCGTCCAAAATGCTTTCTTCACCGATCGTAATTTCAGTACGGCGTTCGTCGGCATAACGTTCCTTGATTTCGAGCAGCTCGTTGCTGATGATTTCCAACACCAGATGCTCATTAGCCAAAATTTCCCTATATTCCAGAATTTTAGCCATTACTTCCTCATATTCACTTTCGATCTTCTCGCGTTCGAGTCCGGTCAGGCGCTGCAAACGCATTTCGAGAATCGCTTGGGTCTGCTCATTGCTGAGTCCGAAGCGCTCGATCAAACGCTCGCGAGCAATATCAGTCGTCCGGGAAGAACGGATAATCGAAATAACTTCATCCAGATGATCCAGAGCTACGCGCAAGCCTTCGAGAATATGGGCGCGGGCTTCAGCTTTTTTCAGATCATATTCCGTACGCCGGCGGATGACTTCAATCTGATGCTCCAGGTAGTAGCCCAATACATCCCGCAAGCTCAGAACTTTTGGTTCATTTTTCACAATCGCCAGCATGTTGATTCCAAAAGTGGACTGCATGGCCGTATGTTTGTACAAATTGTTCAGCATGACGCTTGGATTGACATCGCGGCGCAGTTCAACCACAATGCGCATACCGGTACGGTCCGATTCATCACGCAGGTCGGTAATGCCGTCAATTCTTTTCTCACGCACCAGTTCAGCGATTTTTTCAACCAAACGCGCTTTGTTGACCTGGTACGGAAGCTCAGTTACAACGATGCGTGCCTTGCCGTTATTATCCTCAATTTCAGCTTTGGCCCGCATCGTCACGGACCCACGTCCGGTCTCGTATGCCTGGCGGATGCCTTGGCGTCCGAGTATATAACCACTTGTCGGAAAGTCCGGGCCCTTAATATATTCCATCAAATCCAGCGAGGTCAGATCCGGATCTTTGATCAGGGCAAGTACTCCGTCAATGACTTCTCCCAGATTATGAGGTGGAATATTGGTTGCCATCCCGACAGCAATACCGGATACACCGTTGACCAAAAGGTTAGGGTACCGTGCAGGAAGCACAACCGGCTCCAGTTCTTCGCCGTCATAGTTTTCCGTAAAATCAATGGTTTCTTTGTTGATATCGCGCAGCATTTCCTGGGCAATCTTCGAGAGACGCGCTTCGGTATAACGCATAGCTGCCGGTGCATCGCCGTCAATGGAGCCGAAGTTACCGTGGCCTTCAACAAGCATGTAACGCATCGAAAAATCCTGGGCCATACGAACCATCGTTTCATAAGCAGGCGCATCACCGTGTGGATGGTACTTACCGATGACTTCACCAACGATTCTCGCCGATTTTTTAAACGGCTTATCCGGTGACAAGCCAAGCTCAGACATCGCATAGAGCACACGCCGGTGAACCGGCTTGAGTCCATCCCGCACATCCGGCAAAGCCCGGCTTACAATGATGCTCATCGCATAATCCATAAAGGATTCGCGCATTTCCACACCAATGTCCCGCGCCTTAATCTGGGGATTTTTTTCTTCCGCCATGGTGGACCTCCTCCATTTCCCTCACAAACAACATACTCAATCTATCTAAAAGGGGACTAAAGATAAATGAATCTTAGTCCCATACGGGCATAAAACGGCAAGCCGCAATTCACCGACTTCGCGGAAGAAAAGCAGCACCGTCCATGAGCTAAAAATATGATAAAACCGCTAATCTTTATTATATTACTTTCACAAAAATAGCACAATTAAACGTTTAGCCTTTTTCTTTCGGTCAATCATCGCCCAAACTTGCCCTTGAATTGGGGATTCGCCCTCCCCTCTTTGCTCAGTGAACATATACTGATAGGCAAAAGGAGGTTCTTCACAAGCCCCATATTCAAATATCACATATCTTCACATTATACCATTCATTCAGCTCCTTGTCCTATGTTTTGTGCATTACCCAACCTATGACCAACCTTTCAGGCTGCCCAGCAGCCCCTTCGGTATACTCCTTTTAAAGAAAGGATGTGATAACTTGTCCATACAGCGTGTTTCAAGCAAATGGGCTAAAACCAAGGTCCTTTTACGCAACAAACAGATCATGCACTTTATCCCCACGACTTTAAAATATTCACTGGAAACGCTGAGCGATATGCTGAGGGACAACATGCTTGTATATATTAAACCCGATACCGGTACTTACGGTAACGGCGTTATGTGTGTTGAACGTCTGAATGTATTGATATCCGAGGTCAATGAACCCGTTGAACATTACAGATTGCAGTACGGAACCCTCAGCGAATCCTTTGATTCCCTAAACCATCTGCACCTCGCCATCATGCACCGTATTGAAGATAAACCCTATCTCATACAAAAGGGCATTTTCAAGCTAAATTATGACAACCGCCCGTTTGATTTAAGGATTTTAACGCAAAGAACCCCCAGTGGAACCTGGGAGTCGACTGGAGTTGTCGCCAGGGTGGCTGGCCGCAATAAAATCATTACCAACTACCATAGCGGCGGTACGGTCAAAATGCTGAATGAGGTGCTCAGCGAACATGCCTCCCAGCGAAAAATCAGTGCGCTCGAAAAACAGCTTTATACGCTTGGCGAGGATACGGCCAGACAACTGCAAAAAACCTATCCCCGATTGAAGGAAATTGGACTGGATGTCGCGATCGATCAGGATTTGTACCCATGGATATTGGAAGTGAACACTCTCCCTGCTCTTTTTCCTTTCAAAAAGTTTATTAAAAATAAAGACGTATACCAGCGGATCGAACGTTATGCCATCGCCTATGGGCGGCTCTCCGCTTCTACCAAAGGCAAAAGGAAATCCAAAGCTTAAATTCTATAATCGTAAGAAAAACGTCTATCGACGTACTCTCATAGAAGACAGACCGCGTTTAGCGGTAATTTTTCTTGCGATATAAGGATGTGAGATCTCCGAAGTTTATACTTTCTTATATCTTAAGAAAAACGTCTATCGACGTACTCTCATAGAAGACAGACCGCGTTTAGCGGTAATTTTTCTTGCGATATAAGGATGCGAGATCTCCGAAGTTTATACTTTCTTATATCTTAAAAAAAGAAGGTGCCTGCTATTGGACACCTTCCCGCTTTGTTTAAATATCCAGATTCTTAACATGTTTGGCATGTTCATGGATGAAATCACGACGAGGTTCAACATTGTCCCCCATCAAAGTATCGAACAACATATCCGCCTGCATTGCATCTTCGATGGTCACCTGCAGCATGGTACGGCTTTCGGGATCCATGGTCGTTTCCCAAAGCTGTTCAGGGTTCATCTCGCCCAGACCTTTGTAACGCTGGATCGTATATTTCGCATTTTCCCCAAACTCGGCGATGATTTCATCGCGTTCCTTCTCGGAGTTTGCGTAACGAATCGTTTTGTTGCGTTCGACTTTGAACAGTGGCGGCTGCGCGATGTACACATAACCCGCTTCAAGCAGCTGCCGCATATACCGGTAGAAGAACGTCAAGAGCAGTGTCCGGATATGCGCGCCATCGACGTCGGCATCCGTCATAATAATGAGTTTATGGTAACGGGCCTTGCTAATGTCGAAGTCTTCGTCACCAATCCCCGTTCCCATCGCCGTAACCATGGCCCGGATTTCCATATTGGACAAAATGCGGTCCAGTCTGGCTTTTTCTACGTTCAAAATTTTACCGCGGATCGGCAGAATCGCCTGAAAATGACGATCCCGACCTTGCTTCGCCGAACCACCCGCAGAGTCGCCTTCGACGATGTAAAGCTCGCAGATGGATGCGTCTTTAGAAGAGCAGTCTGCCAGCTTACCCGGCAGGGCGCTGATCTCAAGCGCACTTTTACGACGTGTCAGCTCACGGGCTTTGCGTGCGGCTTCACGCGCACGGCTTGCCTGCAGAGCTTTTTCGAGTACCCGCTTGGATACAGCCGGATTTTCGCCCAGGAATTCCTGCAACTTCTCGGAGAAGAGAGATTCCACAATCCCGCGGACTTCGCTGTTGCCCAGTTTCGTTTTGGTCTGGCCTTCGAACTGTGGCTCCGGAATTTTAACGGAAATAATCGCCGTCAATCCTTCACGGACATCATCACCTGTCAGGTTTCCGTTGCTGTCTTTGATCATACCGCTCTTGCGGGCGTAGTCGTTAATAATCCTCGTCAATGCGCTCTTGAAGCCGGATTCATGCGTGCCGCCCTCATGCGTATTGATATTATTGGCAAAAGAATAAATATTCTCGGTATAGCTGTCGTTATATTGCAGGGCAATTTCCACCTGAATCATGTCGCGCGAACCTTCAACGTAAATCGGCTGCTCATGAAGAGGTTCTTTCTTCTCGTTCAAATACTTGACGTATTCAATAATGCCGCCCTCGTATTTGAAGTAGTTGGATGCTCCTGTCCGTTCATCCGTTAGAGTCAGGGCAATCCCTTTGTTCAGGAAAGCCAGCTCCCTGATCCGGGTAAGCAGCGTATTATAGTCATATTCGGTCGTCTCGGTGAAAATTTCCGGATCAGGCAGGAACGTTACCGTTGTACCGTGGTCGTCGGAGTCACCGACAATTTTGATATCATATTGCGGAACGCCGCGATGGTACTCCTGCTGGTAGATATGGCCGTCAAGTCTAACCTGCACGACCACCTTGGCCGACAGCGCATTAACAACGGACACGCCCACGCCGTGCAGACCGCCGGAAACCTTGTATCCGCCGCCTCCAAATTTACCACCTGCGTGCAGGACAGTCATGACAACTTCAAGCGTGGATTTTTTCATTTTGGGATGTTCTCCGACCGGAATGCCCCGCCCGTTATCGACAACTGTAATGCTGTTATCCTTGTGAACGATGACCTCGATATGATCGCATATGCCGGCCATGGCTTCGTCGATACTGTTGTCAACGACTTCCCATACCAAATGATGAAGGCCTTTGGCGCTTGTGGATCCGATATACATACCAGGACGTTTGCGGACGGCTTCCAGACCCTCCAGAACCTGAATCGAATTCTCATCATATTGCGGTTGATTCATAGACATGCCTGTCACCTACTTCTATAAATTCTATATCCCTGTTACGAATCACTGCGGTTTATTTTGCAAAACTGAACATTCTTTCTTGCTATCTTCAAAAGAAAAGTCCGCAAAGGTGCGGCCTTCATTACGCCATACGAACGTCGGTTTACTTTATCTTACGATACCAGAAAGTAAACTCAAGGGAAATGACTCCTGATACAGCAGAAAGAACTTCCGTCAGCATCCGGAGCCTCTCTACCAGCCGTCGATAGACGTTTATATATATCAAGCGTTGGCTACGAATACCTTCGCCCGTTTTTTGAGTGTGGATGAGGAAATCGGGGAATAATACACCGTACTTTTCGTAACGACGATCGACTTCGGTTCTTCTTCGCCGATATATTCCACGTTTTTTTGTTGGCAAGCGTGGCTGACAAATTGCTTGGATATCTTCGATGATTTTTCAATCGATACGTCAAAAATAGCGACCAATTCCGAGGAGCGGATAATTCTTTCACCGCCCAGATGAATATACATAGTCCCAACTCCTTAAGAGCCAACCTGCCCGCCCTGGACGTGGTAAATGCTGGCCTTTTTCAGTTTATCCGCATTCAGGCTCTCGATTCCCGTCGCCGTAATAAAGGTTTGTACCTTGCTCTGAAAGGTCTCAATCAGTTGTGTCTGGCGGTAAGGATCCAGTTCGGACAATACATCATCCAGAAGCAGGATGGGATACTCCCCAATCTCTTCCCGAATGAGTTCAATTTCCGCCAGTTTCAGTGACAACGCCGTCGTGCGCTGCTGCCCCTGAGATCCATAGGTATGCACTTCCTTGCCGTTGATGTAAAAGGCAAAATCATCACGATGAGGCCCGGCAAGAGTCATACCGCGCCGAAGCTCCTGATCTTTCAGTTGTGATAATTTTAACATAAATTGTTCAAAAAGATAAGCTTCATCTTCCTCCGCCTCTTCACCAAACGATGGGAGATAGACAAGTTTCAGGTCTTCGCTGCCGTTTGTAATGCCGTGGTGGATCGTTTCGGCCCAGCTTTGCAGTTTTATTATGAATTGTTTCCTCTTTTTAATAATTTTAACACCATGCTCCGCCAACTGCTGATCCCATATTTCCAATAGCCCCTGCGCAGGTTTATCCTTGCCCCATAACTGCTTCAGCAAATTATTGCGCTGATTCAGCACCTTTTGGTATTGCTGCAGATGATACAAGTATCCAGGCTGAACCTGGCCGATTTCCATGTCAAGAAAACGCCGGCGCACGCCAGGCGTTCCCTTCACAATTTCCAAATCCTCTGGCGCGAACATAACGACATTAAGCGATCCGATAAAATCGCTCAGCTTCCGCTGTTCGAGGCCGTTGATTTTAGCCCTTTTTCCTTGAGGCGATAAATTCAGGTCGAGCGTCAGCGGTCCGTATTTCTTCTCCACGACAGCCGACAAATGCGCGCTTTTATCCTGAAAGGAGATCAGTTCGCGGTCCCTGGAGGTCCGATGACTTTTGGTCAATGCGAGGACAAAAATTGCCTCCAGCAGATTGGTTTTTCCCTGGGCGTTTTGCCCGATCAGCAGATTGACATCGCCGAAAGAATCGAGCTGCAGCTCTTCATAGTTGCGATAATGCCGCAGGCTGATGCTTTTAACAAACACCTTTGCTTCCTCCTCATCTCCCGCCTGTCGTCAATGTAAGCCGCAGTTTAGCGAGGAGCGAATTTCAGGACTGCTTGATGACGGTAAATTCGCCGCAGTCCTCCACATTGATCCGGTCTCCGGGATAAAGCTTACGCCCCCGGCGTTCTTCGGGCTCTCCGTTCACAAGCACCTGGCCTTCCGCCAGCAGCGCCTTTGCCATTCCGCCTGTGGATACGCAGTCAGCCAATTTTAAAAACTGGTCAAGTTTAATATATTCACTGTGGATAACTATTTCTTTCATCGTTTACTCCCTTCCTGTGTATAAGTTCGGGAAGCTTCTAGTTGGTCGTCCGGTATGGAAGAATGACGTACGAACTTTGGCTGTCATCCATCGGCTTGAGGATAATTGGGCTCATCATGCCGGTAAAGGCGATCATCAGCTGTTCGCTTTCCACGATTTTCAGCACATCCAGCATATATTTGGAGTTAAAGGAAATACGCAGAGGTTCCCCTTTAAAATCAATGACGTCGAGTTCTTCACGCACTTTACCCAGTTCGGATGAGCTGGAGGAGATTTCAATCCCGCCGTTTTCCATCGTCTGCAAACGCACGATATTCGTTCTTTCCTCACGGGACAGCAAATAAGCGCGGTCGATCGATTCGCTGAATTTTTTTGTGTCCAAAATTAGTTCTGTTTTGTAGGTTGTCGGAATAATTCTAGAAGTATCCGGATATACCCCATCCAGAATACGGGAATAGAACAATACACGATCCAGTTTGAACAACACCTGGTTGTCCGCTACGACAATATCCACAAGCGCATTTTGGTCGGGAACGATTTTGCTCAGCTCGTTTAGCGTTTTACCTGCAATAACGACATTGCTGAACTTGACATCATCCGTGCCATCCAGCTTCGCGGAACGTGTCGCAAGACGGTGGCGGTCCGTTGCTGTAAATTTCAATTGATTATTTTCCAAATTCCACAACACGCCCGTCAAAATAGGGGTCGTTTCATGCGTAGAAATGGCAAATACCGTCTGGCGGATCATATTTTTCAGCAGTACTCCAGGAAGGGAAATGGTTTGGTTGCCTTCAATGGCCGGCAGTACAGGGAATTCTTCGGGATCAAGGCCCACCATTTGGATTTCCGTCGCTCCGGATGAGATGAAGGTCTGAAACTGGTCTTTAACCTCCATTTGAACTTCTTGGGAAGGGAGCTTTTTGATAATTTCCACGAAAAACTTGGCTGGCAGTACGACGCTGCCGGTTTGCTCCACCTGCACGATCGTACGGTCTCCGTCTTCAATTGGAATAAACGATTGGATGGAGATGTCAGTGTCACTGGCCGTTAATGTAACGCCTTGGTGCGTAACATCAAGTTTGATACCTCCCAAGATCGGGATGGTAGTACGGCTGGAAATCGCTTTGGATACATGCTGAATGGATTCGTTAAGAACATTTTTAAGAATGTTGATTTTCATCTTTTCACTCCTAGCAGGAAATTCGGGCAGGCAAGCGAGTATGCCTTAGACTCGCAGGTATGCCTCTTTATATGAATATATTTTTTAAAATTCTTTAATAGCAGTAGCAGTAGGGGCCCTGAATATGTGGATAAGCCCTGGAAGCCTCAACAAATTAAGCCTATCCACATGTGTATAGATTGTGCATAGGCTTTGAACTTGTTCAGGTTGGATTTTTTATTTTTTCTGTAATGTTATTGATTACTTTGTAAAGCTCCTGGTCATTTTGCAGCGACTGGGAGATTTTCTCATGGGCATGAATGACGGTGGTATGGTCTCGTCCGCCAAAAGCTTCCCCGATTTTGGGCAGCGAAAAATCAGTCAACTCGCGTGAAAGATACATGGCAATTTGCCGGGGAAAAGCGACGGCTTTCGTCCGTTTGCGCGCTTTGAAATCCTCCAGCTTCAAATTGTAGTACTCCCCGACCTTTTGCTGAATGTCTTGGATGGTGATCATTTTAGGTCTGCTCGAAGGAATGATATCCTTCAGCGCTTCGGCAGCCAGATGCGTTGTCACATCTTGATTGGTAAGCGACGAATAGGCGACGACGCGAATAAGCGCACCCTCGAGCTCGCGAATGTTGGTGTCGATCTGATTGGCGATATACATCATCGCTTCGTTCGGGATGTCGAGATTTTCGGCCTTCGCTTTTTTGCGTAAAATGGCGATCCGCGTTTCCAGATCCGGCGGTTGAATATCGGTGATGAGCCCCCATTCGAAGCGGGATCTTAGCCGGTCTTCAAGCGTCGGAATTTCCTTGGGGGGCCGGTCGCTGGAGATAATGATTTGCTTCTGTTCCTCATGCAGCGCGTTGAATGTATGGAAAAATTCCTCCTGAGTCGATTCTTTCCCAGCCAGGAATTGAATATCGTCGATCAGCAGTATATCCACGTTGCGGTATTTGTTGCGAAAGCTTTCCGCCCGGTTGTCCCGGATGGAGTTGATGAATTCATTCGTGAATTTCTCGGAAGAAATGTATACGACGCGGCTTGCAGGGTTGTGCTCCAGAATATAGTGGCCGATGGCATGCATCAGATGCGTTTTTCCCAGTCCTACCCCTCCGTATAAAAACAAAGGGTTATAAGCTTTGGCCGGCGCCTCTGCTACGGCGAGCGAAGCCGCATGGGCGAACCGGTTCCCGGATCCAATAACGAAAGTATCAAAGGTGTATTTCGGATTCAGCATATGGTTGAATGCTTCTTCTTGGGTCACCTGAGGCATTGGAGTGGGCTGCTGGGGAACGACATCTGCCGGCTTGTTCTCTTCGATGACGAATTTCACGTCAACCTGTTTGCCAAGCACTTCATAAATTGTCGAGCTGACAAGCTTGGTATAGCGGCTTTCCAACCATTCAACAGCAAAGGTCGTAGGCGCGGAAATGACAACGGAGTGGTCACTCATTTGGATCGCTTTCGTTGCTTTAAACCAGGTGTCGAAGCTTGGCTTGCTAAGTTTGGTATGAATAATAGATAGGATTTCCTGCCATAATTCGGAAGTATGGCTGTCCACAGACTGTCACTCCTTTAAATCTTCCAAATGCGGCCTTGGCCTCCGCTACTTGAGTGGAATTGTCGAAAAAAAATGAAATCTGAAGTATTTTATCCCCAGTTTCACCGTTTTAGAAAATAAAAAAAAGTGGATAAATTAAAATTGTTCACAAGTTTATCCACAGCTTGTTGATAATTTTATGGGTGAAGACACATATTCACAACCAAAAGTAATATAATCATAGCAAAAGAATCCCTTTTTATCAATGTATGCGGCCAATTTATCCACAAATTCAATAAGTTGTGTATAATTAATACTCACAACACTATATATTGTTTATAATTTGTTTAAGTTTCGACAGCATTTCCAAAAACGGAAAAATAGTTGTGCACAGCTTATGCCGGAAAAAAGAGATGTACGGCAGTTTTTGTGAACAAGTGGATAAGTAGCTATTGTGGATTTTTACATTAGATGAGAGTGAAAGGCTGTGGAAAAGTCAGCTGGTCCCCTGGATCGCAAAATCTATATACGTTGAATTAAGAAAAGAATAAGGAATAAGCAAGAGGGGGCAAGATTTTAAAGAAGGAGCGTTTTAGAATATCGAACTTAGGAGAAATGATTTCTTGCGAAGCTGAGGGCTTTTGAAAAAAAAAGCTGCTTCGGAGGCGTATTTATCCGTTCAATCATTAGTTCGACTTATATAGAGGGGAAAATGCTGCTGCGGCGTTCTTAGAAATTCGAGGTTTCGGGTTTGGAATAAAGAGGGCAGGGATTCGGAACAAAAAAGAGGAAGGAAGCAGGCTTTGGCGGCAGCGATTTCAATGCGAAATAGAGGAAGGGTTTAGTTGACTTTTGGGCATTGACATGGTTAAATGTATAAAGGCATTTTCTGTGTAGATGAAAATGAATTAACCATAAAGGTTATGAAATCCTGTAAGGGGGTGCGCAATACATGAGACCGACATTTAAACCAAATGTGAGCAAACGCAAAAAGGTTCATGGTTTCCGGAAAAGAATGAGCACGAAAAACGGCCGTAAAGTGCTGGCTGCTCGTCGCCAGAAGGGCAGAAAAGTATTGAGTGCGTAAATTTCGTGCATGAAGACCACTGCGGTGGTCTTTTTTTCTTCAATTTGGATGGAGTCGCGTGAAATAAGAGGGGGATGACCCCCGGATCGTACTTTGAATGATGTAAAAAGAGGGACGAATGCATGCCTGTCGGTTTATGATGAAGCGGGATTGACAATAATGTTGATGCATTTCCCTTATATATATGAAGCAAAAATTTTTAACGTCCTTTATCTCAGGTGGGAAACGGTTGCAGTGCTACTCTAAAATTGCCCGCTTTACCCAAATGATCATTTAGAGGATGCTGATGATAAGAGTCTTAATCATATTTTGACTCTTGCGAATTTGTCAAGAAATGACCGCTTGGTATTACCGAGCGGAGGAGCAGGCAGGGGATAGGGTTGCAAAAAAGTTTGCGATTACGAAACCGCGCTGACTTCAGTCGCGTATATCGTCATGGGAAGTCTTTCGCGAACCATCAGTTCGTCGTGTACTGGTTTCGTAAAAAAGATGTAGAAAAGTTTCGAGTAGGAATTTCCGTCAGCAAAAAAGTAGGGAATGCTGTTGTTCGCAACCGAATGCGCCGACTCGTCAAAGAAATTGTCCGGCATCATGAGGACAAGCTGATCGAGCACGTGGACCTTGTGTTTATCGTCCGCAAAGGCGCGCTCGATATGCCATACAAGGACTTGGAAAAGAGCATTCTTCATGTGCTCCGTAAAGCATCGCTGCTGCGGCCGCCGGGGCTTTGAAAGTTGGTTTCTTTGTCCTATTAATTATGGTATGATTTACGTTGAACGCCAGTAGTCAGAGAGGGGTTATGAAGTGTCGCTATTCAAGACGAGACGAGGCAGGAAGTGGATCCTCCTCATTGCTGTAATGCTGCTTGCTGTAATGGTGTTAACAGCATGTGGTTCGAATTCGGTAACGTATACGACCGAGGATATGAAAAGCAGCGGCAGTTTCTGGCAGAGAAACGTCGTTTATTATTTCTCGCTTGCACTAGATACGTTCGCACATTGGTTTAATGGTGCATATGGATTGGCCGTCCTTGTGATGGTGATTATTGTACGTACGCTTATTTTGCCACTGTCCATCAAACAGGTTCGAAGCTCCAAAGCGATGCAGGCGATTCAGCCTGAGCTCGCAAAAATCAAGCAAAAATACAAGGATAACCCCGAGAAGCAGCAGCAGGAAACGATGCGCTTGTTCCAGGAAAACAAGGTTAATCCGATGGCAGGATGTCTGCCGCTAATTGTGCAGATGCCTGTTTTTATCGCTCTCTATAATTCGATTATTCACAATAAGTATTTGTATGAACATTCTTTCCTGTGGCTCCAGCTTGGTAAGCCGGATCATACGTTTATTCTTCCTCTGCTGGCTGCAGCGACGACATTCCTGCAAACACGTATGATGATGAAGATGAACCCAAGCCCGCAGCAGGGCGCCATGCAGTTTATGATGTTTGTGTATCCGGTGCTGATCTTCTTCATGTCCTATCAGTTCCCGTCCGCACTGCCGCTGTATTGGTTCTTGAGTAATCTGTACACGATCGTGCAGAACTATTTCCTGTACCGCAACAACAACTCCACCGCTAATGTTGCGGCCGTGTCCACGGCCGGTGACGGCAATGCCAAAGGCGGCAAAAATAACGGCGGCCAAAGCAACAAAGGCGGCAAAAACAATAAGGCCAATGCGGGAAAAGGTAAAAAGGAGGCCAAAAAAACTAAATGAGCAAAGTCGTCGCTTCAGGAAAAACCATTGAAGAAGCTGTAAAAAAAGGGTTGGCCCAGCTTGGTGTAAGCCAGGACCGCGTTTCGGTCAATATCATATCACAGCCGTCAAAAGGATTCCTGGGACTGATTGGCGTCAAGGAAGCGAAGGTCGAGCTGACATTGCTGCCTGAGCCAGATCCTAAGCCAATCCAAGTCAAGACGGCATCAACATTGCCTTTAGATCCGGTACTGCCGGAGGCCGAAGAGATACAACCTGGGCTGGATCCTTATGAGGAAGCCGTAAAATTCATCAAGGATGTCGGCAATAGCATGGGATTGGAAGTCACCGTAGACGTGCAGCATGCCAAGGATGTTACAACACTTCATATTTTCGGACCCGATTTGGGCCTGATTATCGGCAGAAGGGGGCAAACCCTTGACGCCTTGCAATATTTAGCTAATATCGTAGCCAATCGCTATTCGGATAGCTTCATCCGCATCGTACTTGATGCTGAAAATTTTCGTGAGCGACGCAAAAAAACGTTGGAAGATTTGGCGGATCGCCTTGCCGGGCGCGTAATCCGGTCCCGCAAGGAAGTTGTGCTCGAGCCGATGTCCCCACAGGAGCGGAAGGTCATCCACTCCAGACTGCAGGATCATCCGCAGGTAAAGACGTACAGTAAAGGCGAAGAGCCTAACCGCCGTATTGTCATTACATTAAAGTAGATGAGATAAGAATCTGGCAGCGTCCTGTGGATTAATAATGATCCTTAAGATGATGTGCAATGACTTTATTTAGCTCTCGCAGCTGATGAAGTCATTGCTTTTTTCGTAGATATGGAGCTGCATCCCAAGTCTTGGTCTTTCCCGGGTTGGATAAGATAGAGATGGGGGCAACGGAAGAAGAAAGCATGAAGAAGAGGTGAGTAAAGTTGCTTAGTGATACAATTGCAGCTATCTCAACGGCAGTAGGGGAAGCGGGGATTGCGGTTATACGCGTAAGCGGACCTGATTCCATTGCCGAGGTGGATGGTGTTTTTCATAGTAAAACCAAGCTGGCCGATGCAGCGACGCATACCGTTCATTATGGTCATATTGTTGATCCGGACAGTAACGAGCGCGTGGAGGAGGTTTTGGTTACGGTCATGCGGGCTCCGCGTTCTTTTACGACAGAGGATGTGGTGGAGATCAGCACGCATGGCGGCGTCATATCCGTAAAAAGAGTGATGGACTTGCTGCTGCAGCAAAATATCCGTCTGGCCGAACCAGGGGAATTTACTAAAAGGGCTTTTTTGAATGGTCGCATCGATTTGTCGCAAGCTGAAGCTGTGATCGATTTGATCAGGTCCAAATCGGATCGGGCATTCTCCGTGGCACTCAAACAGGTGGAAGGAAGTTTGTCCGAGCAAATCAGACAGCTTCGCCATACGCTGGTGGAGACCATGGCTCATATCGAGGTCAATATCGATTATCCTGAACATGATGTAGAATCCCTCACAGCCGAGTTTATTAAAGAAAAAAGCAAGGAAGTTATGCATGGCATTGCCAAATTGCTGAAAACAGCGGAACAAGGAAAAATTTTGCGTGAGGGGATAACGACGGCTATTGTCGGACGGCCTAATGTAGGCAAGTCTTCGCTGCTGAACGCTTTGGCCCACACGAACCGTGCGATTGTTACGGATATTCCGGGAACGACACGTGATGTGATTGAAGAGTTTGTTACGATTAATAATATTCCTTTGAAGCTGCTGGATACCGCCGGTATACGCGAAACGATGGACGTCGTGGAGCAGATTGGGGTGGAACGTTCCAAACATGCCGTGACAGAGGCCGATTTGATTTTGCTTGTGCTGAATGGCAGCGAGCCGCTGCATGAGGATGAATTGGAATTAATGGAACAAATCCGCGGTAGACAATCCATTGTTATTATGAATAAAATGGATTTACCTCAACAACTGGATAAGGATATCCTTGCCCGTTATTATGCGGAAGATTTGATCGTGCCGATGTCCGTAAAAACACAGGAAGGGATCGATGCGCTGGAAAAAGCGATATCGGAGCTCTTTTTCAGCGGCAGCATTGAAACAGGCGATCTTACGTATGTCAGCAACGTGCGTCATATCGCCTTGTTGAAAAAAGCGAATAAATCGCTGCAGGATGCTTATGAAGCTGCCGAACAATTCATTCCGATCGATATGATCCAGATTGATGTTCGTTTGGCATGGGAGCAGCTCGGCGAGATCGTTGGCGATACGGCGTCTGACTCGCTGTTGGATCAAATTTTCTCGCAGTTCTGCTTAGGCAAATAAGGAATATCTTATAGAGCCGGTTAAATCATTGATGCTTGATTATGAGGCATACCATCCAGAATTCCTTTTGAATAGTTTCGGTAGTATTAGTTTTATCTTCTAACCTGAGTATTAAGCCAGGTCGCTTATATAGAAATTTATTTTTTTAAAATTAAAGGAGGTTATATTATGAGTTACGATGGCGGCAGCTATGATGTCATTATCATCGGTGCGGGTCATGCCGGTTGTGAAGCTGCCCTCGCCGCAGCCCGGATGGGCTGCAGCACATTGATGATAACGATCAATTTGGATATGGTCGCTTTTATGCCATGTAATCCCTCGATTGGAGGACCGGCCAAAGGCCATGTCGTTCGTGAAATCGACGCATTGGGCGGCGAAATGGGACGCAACATCGATAAAACTTTTATTCAAATGCGCATGCTGAACACAGGAAAAGGGCCGGCCGTGCATGCATTGCGCGCCCAAGCCGATAAATTTTTGTACCAGCATACAATGAAAGAAACGATGGAGAAGGAACCTAACTTGACCATGCGCCAAGGTATGGTGGAAGAGTTGATTGTAGAAGACGGTGCATGTGTTGGTGTGATCACCAAAACCGGAACGGCATACCGCGGCAAGTCGATCGTGCTAACAACAGGCACTTATCTGCGCGGCAAGGTCATTATGGGTGAGATGACGTACGAAAGTGGTCCGAATAACCAACAGCCTTCAATCAAACTGGCTGAAAATCTGCGTCAGCTTGGTTTTGATCTCGTCCGCTTTAAAACAGGAACGCCTCCGCGCGTTCATAAATCGACCATCGATTTCTCGAAAACGGAAATTCAGCCAGGGGATGAAAAACCGAAGTTTTTCTCGTATGAGACAGAAAGTTCCGATAACGAGCAGCTTCCTTGCTGGCTGACCTATACGTCGCTTGAAACGCATCAAATCATTAATGCGAACCTGCACCGTGCGCCAATGTTCTCAGGCATTATCGAAGGAACAGGGCCGCGTTATTGCCCGTCTATTGAGGATAAAATCGTTCGTTTTAGCGATAAGCCGAAACATCAAATTTTCCTCGAACCGGAAGGCAAAAACACTTCTGAATATTATGTCCAAGGCCTCTCCACCAGTATGCCTGAGGATGTTCAGCTGGCGATGCTCCGCTCCATTCCAGGTCTGGAAAAAGTGGAAATGATGCGTAACGGATATGCGATCGAATATGATGCGATTGTGCCCACCCAGCTATGGCCTTCACTTGAAACAAAAATGATTCAAGGCTTGTTTACGGCCGGACAAATCAACGGCACCTCGGGTTATGAGGAAGCCGCCGGTCAAGGCATTATGGCGGGAATTAACGCCGCGCGGCGCGTACAAGGCAAAGAGCCTGTTATTTTGGATCGTTCCCAAGGGTATATCGGTGTATTGATTGATGATTTGGTCACAAAAGGCACCAATGAACCCTATCGTTTGCTCACATCGCGTGCCGAATACCGGCTGCTTCTGCGCCATGACAACGCCGATCTCCGTTTGACTCCGGTCGGGCATGAAATCGGTTTGATTACCGATGAACGTTTCGCCAAATTCCTGGATAAGAAGGAAAAGGTAGAACGGGAAATTGAACGACTGCAGGCAGCGAAAGTTGGACCATCGCATGTCAATGAACTGCTGGAACGTTTGGGTTCCGCTCCGATCCAGGATGGAAGCAATTTGCTTACTATTTTGCGCCGGCCTGAAGTAAGCCATGATCATGTGGAAGAGATTTCTCCATCTCCATTTGAATTAACCGAAGAGATGAAAGAGCAGGTTGAGATTCAAATCAAATATGCCGGATATATCGAAAAGCAGCTTGCACATGTGGAACGTCTGAAAAAGATGGATAAGAAAAAGATTCCGGAAACAATTGATTACAATGAAATTGAAGGCATTGCCATTGAAGCGCGGCAGAAGCTCTCCAGTATCCGTCCGATTTCCATCGGTCAGGCTTCCCGTATTTCGGGCGTTACGCCTGCGGATATTTCTATTCTGCTCGTTTACCTGGAACACTATAACCGGGTAACGGCTGCAAGAGGTTAAGCGATGGATCAAATACAAGAATCATTTACAAAGCGGCTGCATGAGAAAGGCATTACCATCGATTCATCCCAACTCGATCAGTTCGAAACCTATTACAAAGAACTGGTGTCATGGAATGAAAAAATGAACCTAACAGGAATTACGGAGCGGGAACAGGTGTATACGAAGCATTTCTACGATTCGGTATCCCTTGCATTTTATGTGAATATGAACAATGTCAAGACGATAGCCGATATCGGTTCCGGGGCCGGTTTCCCCGGAATTCCGCTTAAAATTTGTTTCCCTCATTTAAAGCTAACCATTATTGATTCGCTTAATAAGCGAATTAACTTTTTGCAGCATATTGTGCAGGAAACCGGCCTTGAACATGTTCAGTTACTGCATGGGCGGGCCGAGGATTGGGCTCGGAAACCAGAGCACCGGGATCATTATGATCTCGTTACAGCCAGAGCTGTTGCGAAGCTTGCGGTTCTGAATGAATTTTGTTTACCCTATGTTAGGGTAGGGGGCATATTCGCGGCGATGAAAGGAAGCAGTCCGGATGAAGAAATCAAGGAAGCTTCGCACAGTTTGAAGGAGCTCAAAGGAAAACTTCAACGGGTGGAACGTTTCACTCTCCCAGTGGAGGATTCGGAGCGGCATATCGTCGTGATCGATAAAACGGCCGCTACCCCCAAAAAATATCCGCGCAAAGCGGGTACAGCTCTGAAAACACCGTTGTAATAAAACTCATGACCTCGGACAGCATAGAGGAAATGATAGATTGAAAGATAGAATGAAGGGGATGTTTCACGTGAAACATTCCCTTTTTTTATCCTAAGCCTTATAGTGATACCACTATCAAATGAAATAATAGTTTATTGCCCAGGGCGGAAATTTATACTTAGGGGCATATCCATACATCGCGAAAAGAATCTACAGATAAATAGTATGTATAACTCTTGAATGTTACATAAGTACGAATGTTTCACCCACCTTTTAAAGCTTCCTTTATATAACATTGGAGAATGTATCCTGCAACCTACACAATTCCATTTTTAATGCCACCACTGGAAATGAGATAATTCAATAGCATAAAAACATGCTTCAAACGTTGTAACTTCTAATAGATTGAGAGCTTTCATATTTAAAAAAAATAGTGTTTGGCAGGAAAAAAAGGGGACTTTGGAGAATAGGATTATATGAAAAAAAGTGGTAGAATAGAGAGAGTATTATGACTTGATTCAATACGAATAAAATTGCCTCTGAAGGACGATTTTTTATGCCGTTTTATAAATTGAACTGAAGTGTAATTTTCCATCTCTTTCAAAAATTCTATTTAAAAGAAGACTGGTTTTTCTTTAATTCAATTTATATTCGCATGCTGATTTTTGTGCAAGCAATGGTCAAAGTGCAGGTGACTAAAAATCAGTTTTATAACATATTAACCTGTACAGCGATAATGGATGGTTTCACTTTAGAATCCGTCGATGTTAAGGGCGGTCTGCAAGACGGATTGAATCATGGTTTAGATGAACAAGCAGTCAAATGCAATATCAATGCTGGCCAAGCGCTTTGCCAAAGTGCTATTACGAAATTAGGTGGTAGTGTACGGAATGAAAGAACAATTTTCTAAATTGTTTGGTTTGACGGAGCGCAACAATAATGATGAGGTAAAACAAGTTCCGGTGGGAGAGATTGTCAGCAGCCCTTATCAACCCCGTACGATTTTTGATGACGAGAAGATTGATGAGTTATGCCAAACGATCAAAACCCATGGCGTTATCCAACCTATTGTTGTTCGAGTCCGCAATTCCAAATATGAAATCATTGCCGGAGAACGTCGCTGGCGTGCTGTAACTAAACTCGGCATGGATACGATCCCCGCGATTGTTCGCGAATTTAATGACTCTCAGGCGGCTTCGATTGCGTTAATCGAGAATCTGCAGCGGGAAGGTCTGACGTCGATCGAAGAAGCTGTCGCTTACCAAAAGCTGATTGATCTCCATCAATTGACACAAGAAAGTTTGGCGCAGCGCCTTGGCAAGAGTCAGTCGACCATAGCGAATAAAATACGTTTGCTTCATTTGCCTGAAGAAGTGAAAGCAGCGCTTATGGAGCGTAAAATTACGGAGCGTCATGCCCGCGCGCTTTTGTCTTTGGAGACAGAGGAGCTTCAACTGAAGTTGTTATCGGAGATTATTTCCAAGGAATTGAATGTGAAACAAACCGAAGCGAGAGTCGCTTTTTATAAAGAAAAATCGAAAATTAAAAAGTCCAAACGAATTTCTTTTACCAAAGATGTACGTTTGGCCTTAAATACCATTCGTCAATCGATTGATATGGTGTCTGATTCCGGATTGGCGATCAAAACGAAGGAAAATGATCATGAAGATCATTATGAAATTGTGATCCAAATTCCGAAACGTTAATAGATTGGTTTGGCTGCAGGCGGCTTGTCGGGCCGCTTTTTTAGCCGAAGGATAGCAAACGGCCTCTATAAACCCTGAGCTAAGCTGGGAAAGAGGCGGTTTGCATTTTGCTGTATAAGCCGTATTGATAGGAAAATGGTGGAAAAACCGATGCTTGTGGTTCCGGGCTCAGGATTTCTCTTTTAATAGGGATAATGCACTTGTGCAGGGCGAAGCCGCTTTCAGTTTGTACCTGGAAGGAATGAAACCGGACGGTCAGTAATGACTCATCTTGGATTCTTCTTTCAGAATGTATGCAGCCGAATGTTTTGCTGTGTAATACAATCCAGTGACCTACAAGAAGAGTTTTCATACACAATGAGGTGAATTTGAGTGTCCAAAATCATTGCCATAGCAAATCAAAAGGGCGGGGTCGGGAAAACCACAACCTCCGTCAATCTCGGTGCAGGCCTGGCTTCGCTCGGTAAAAGAGTGCTGCTTGTAGACATTGATCCGCAAGGCAATACCACGAGTGGCGTTGGCATCAACAAAGCCGATGTAGCCAATTGCATCTATGACGTCATTATCAATGAAGTTCATCCCAAGGAAGCGATTCTTGAGACACAGGTCGAAGGATTGCATATTATTCCGGCTACCATTCAATTGGCAGGTGCGGAAATCGAACTGGTGTCGACCATTTCCCGGGAGCTTCGTTTGAAAAAATCGCTGCAGCTCGTAAAAGGGAATTACGATTATATTTTGATTGATTGTCCGCCTTCTTTAGGGATTTTGACGATCAACTCTTTGACTGCCGCCGATTCGGTAATTATTCCGATCCAATGTGAATATTATGCGCTTGAAGGATTAAGCCAACTGCTCAACTCTGTTCGTTTGGTCCAAAAGCATTTGAATACCTCGCTGAAGATTGAGGGTGTGTTGCTTACTATGTTGGATGCCCGCACAAATCTCGGGATTCAGGTCATTGAGGAAGTCAAAAAATATTTTCAAGAAAAAGTATACCGTACGATTATCCCGCGGAATGTCCGTTTAAGCGAAGCGCCTTCCCATGGTCAAACAATCATGACTTATGATCCGCGTTCCAAAGGTGCAGAAGTTTATTTAGAGTTGGCAAAGGAAGTGATGTCTTATGAGTAAACGGTTGGGCAAAGGACTTGATGCCTTAATTCCATCCCTTTCTATCAACGAAGATGATAAAATTGTGGAAATTCCGCTGAGCCAACTTCGTGCGAATCCCTACCAACCGCGTAAAGATTTCAATGAGGAATCCATTCAGGAACTGGCGGAGTCCATTCGTCAGCATGGCGTCATTCAGCCGATCATTGTCCGCAGTGTATTAAAGGGATATGAAATTATTGCTGGTGAACGTCGCTTCCGTGCTTCGCAATATTGCGGAAAGGCAACAATTCCGGCGGTTGTCCGCAGCTTCAGTGATCAACAGGTTATGGAAATAGCATTGATCGAGAATCTGCAGCGTGAAAACCTGAATGCGATGGAGGTTGCGGTTGCATATCAGGGACTGATGGATCAGTATTCGCTCACGCAGGAGGAATTGTCTCTTAAGGTAGGAAAATCAAGATCGCATATTGCTAATTTCCTGCGTTTGCTTTCGCTTCCTGACGAAGTTAAAGATTATGTTTCACGTGGAACATTATCTATGGGGCATGCCCGTGCCATCGTTGGATTAAAAGATCCTGTGCTTATGAAGCAGTTGGCCAAACAGTGCGTGGCTAATGAGTGGAGCGTCCGTGATTTGGAGGAAGCTGTTAAAAACCTGGATCGGAAGACGGATGAAAATAAAAGTAAGCCAAAAGCGAAAAAACGCGATCCTTATATTGATAGTTTGGAAGAATCATTGCGTGAACGCTTTAGAACGACTGTGAAAATCAAACAAAACAAAGATAAGGGGAAAATCGAGCTGAATTATTACAGCAAGCAGGATTTGGAACGACTGCTGGAGCTTTTACAATAAGAGCAATCTTATGGTAGTGCGAGGTGACATGTCCGGTTTGTTCCCTGATATGGGGAAAGGATATGTCATTCTCTTTTTTAGGGTGAGAAAAGCTTGAGAGGTAGAGGAGTAGATTCCCATCTAAAAAAAGCCTGTCTAATGTGTCAAATGTAAGTTAGGCAGAGATGCTTTTTGTAATCCAACTTGATCGGAAAACGCCAAGGAGTACCAATGATTTATGAAACAAGTTGAAATGGGTCGCTGAGCGATGCCGATTGATATTGATTGTTTTATGAGCGCTGTCAAAACCTTAATTGAAATTCGAATGTTAAAGGAACAGTCTGACCGGAAAGGGGGAAGATTGTGAAGTCGCTTATTTACTTGGATCATGCAGCCACTTCCTGGCCCAAGCCTCCCGAAGTGATGCAAGCCATGCAGCATGCGATGGTAGAGGCCGCAGCTAACCCGGGACGTGGAAGTCATTACATGGCAGTTCAAGCCAGCAGAGTACTCTTTGATACCCGGAAAATTTTGTCGCGTTTGTTTCAGATTCGTAACCCCAATGACTTGATTTTTACGTATAATACAACGGAAGCGTTAAATTTAGCCATTAAAGGCTTGCTTCGTGAAGGGGATTCGGTTGTTGCGACAATGATCGAACATAATTCCGTCAGACGGCCGCTGGAATATCTGAAACGTGTCTTAGGTATTCAAGTTGAATATATCCCGGTGAATAAGTGCGGAGAACTGGATATGATTAGGATGAAGGCGGCTATATCGAGACGCCCTAGATTGGTTGTATGCAGCCATAGTTCCAATTTGCTCGGGAGTATTCTGCCGATAACAGAAATCGGGGAATTGGCCCGCCGCTTTAATGCGGTATTTTTGGTGGATGCGGCCCAGAGCGCAGGTTGCCTGGATATCGATGTCTCTGCGATGAATATCGATTTGCTGGCTTTTCCTGGACATAAAGGGCTGCTTGGACCTCAGGGGACGGGCGGATTATATATCTCCCCGGCGATTGAATTGGAGCCACTCCTGCATGGCGGAACCGGAAGTCAGTCGGAGGAGAAGGAGCAGCCGTTGGTGCGCCCGGATCGATATGAGGCCGGTACGCCGAACACGATCGGCATTGCCGGTTTAAAGGCTGGTGTCGAGCAGGTGCTGGCGCGGACCCCCAAACGAATCTATCAGCATGAATGGGGATTGGTACAACAAATGATGGATGGGATCCAGGGCATACCGGGTCTTCAGCTCTTAGGGCCAGAAGCAGGCCAACCGAGAACCGGAATAACTTCTTTCATTTCGGCGAAGGTGGATGCCAGTGAGCTTGCTTTTCGTTTGGACAGGGAATATGGCATTGCCGTACGCGCAGGCATGCATTGTACACCATTGGCGCATGAAGCCGCAGAGACGCTTCGGACAGGTGCGGTGCGTGCGAGCGTGGGCGTGGATACCACAGCCGTAGAGGTAGACGCTTTTATTGAAGCAGTAAAGGAAATATGCGGTAGGGCATAAGGGATTGTATCGGACAAGTCTTTTAATGATTGAAGAAAAATGAACTGAAGCGTGTTTGATCAAGATTGAGGAAAAGGAATGAACAGCAATGTCGGATTTGAATAGTTTAATCATGGAACAGCTGCAGTGGTTTATCGGCGGGGTAATGCTCCTCATTTTGATCTTGCTCGTGATGGCGATTACTCAGGGAGCGAAGCTCCGCAAGATGCGCCGCAAATATGATTTGATGATGGAGGGCAGCGGAGTAGAGAACCTTGAGACCCTGCTGGTTGATTTGAAAGTGCAAATGGATGCCATTGAAGATGAACAAGAACAGCAGCGCAAAGCCCAGGAAATGCTGTTAACGAAGCTGCAGCAGGTCAAAGGAAAAGTGGGCATCAAACGTTATAATGCGTTCAGCGATCAGGGCAGCGATTTGAGCTTTTCATTCGCCATTGTTGATGAAAAGAAAAATGGAGTTGTCATTTCAGCTCTTTACAGCCGCGACAGCTCCTATGTATATGCCAAGCCGCTTGCGGCAGGCGAATCAACCTATGCATTATCTCCGGAAGAAATAGAAGCGATCAGTCTAGCCGGGCAACAAGGGTAGAACGTGTTTTCCATTCCTGGATTGCTCCCTGAAGGGTGGATGCAATAATCTCCGATAGACGCATAACCAGACTTAAGCGAGTGTTTTGCAATACGAAATATTCCATGAAGCCGCCGACGTTAACGATACCAGTCAAATGGATATCGCCAACCGGCGGTAATTCTTTATGTACGCCTGCCCCGGGTTTTAGCGGGCCGCTGGCGACCTGAATACAGCCGACGCTGGAAGATTGCCCGAGACAAGCATCAATACCGATAACAAAGGGGTTATCGTACAGAGTATAAATAGAGGAGAGCGTCTCTTGCAGATTGACGGCATGAACAGGCTCATCCAAAGTCCCGAACAAGTGATACCATGGACTTTTATAACGGGCCAGGGCTGTTCCGACCAAAGGTCCAAGGCAATCACCGGTAGAACGGTCGGTGCCGATGCAGACGATAATAACCTGCTGCTTGTCCTCAGCTTGGGATAAGTAAAACAAAAGCCGATGAATGATAGCGGAATGGATTTCGGGATCGGTATGTGGTATTTTTAAGCAAGAAAGCTGTTGTTGCTTGGAAGGTTGAGACAGCTGTGTCATAGAATCTTCCTTTCAAATGCGATTGGTAGTACTAGTATATGGATGCATGCATGTTTTTATACTTCCTGGAGACAAGCAATTTATTTGAGGGGAAGGCTGGCGGTGAAATATGGATGATTGGATGTTGATCGCCTTCGATTCGACGCAGCAGGCGCTGCGGGCCGAGATGCTTTTGGAGTATGCGGATATTGAAATCGATCTTTGTCCTACACCCAAAACGATTACGGCAGGATGTGCTTTATCCATTCAATTTCCAAAGGAGGAGCTTGCGTCCGTACAGCAAATCATCGTTCAGGAGAATGTGGAAATCAGAGGAATCTACTATAACAACAAGGAGAAATATATAAGCATCTAGAAATAGGAGATGAGATTGGTGCACCCATATTGGCTTGAAACAGCAACTGGAGAACTGGATGGGGCTGTGGACAAAGCGGTAAAGTTTAGTGATATGATTATGAATTGGCTGACGGATGTGGATATGTGGACAAATGTTTTGTTCTCCGGTATCCGCATTATTGTATTATTTATTGTGACCCGGATTGTCATCCGGGTAGTTTCGAAAATTATAGACCGCTCGCTCGCGCGCCATGAACAGAGCCGGATTAACGTTAATCCACGCAGATTTGCCACAGTCGGCGAGCTTTTGAAAAATGTAACCTCCGTCACCTGCAACTTTGTCATGGTTCTGCTCATCCTATCCGAATTTAATTTCAAGCTCGGGCCGCTGCTGGCGGGAGCCGGAGTGCTTGGACTTGCCATCGGTTTTGGCGCGCAAAGTTTGGTTAAGGATGTCATTACCGGGTTCTTTATTATATTGGAGGACCAATTTGCGGTAGGGGATGTCATTCAGACGGGAACCTACAAAGGAACGGTGGAAGTGATCGGGCTTCGTTCTACGCGTATTGTGAGCATGAATGGAGAGACTCATATTTTGCCGAATGGATTGATCACAAGCGTAACGAACTATTCGTTTTCAAATGCGTTGGCCATGATCGATTTGCCGGTAAAAAATGAACGCTCGCTGGAAGAAGTCGTCGGTTTGGTTAAACAGGCACTGGCAGGGATTCAGGAGCAGAATGAAAACATTATTGCTGTTCCCGATGTTCTTGGCATCCAATCCATGAGTACGAGCGAATTCGTCATCCGGATCGTAGCCCAATGTGCACCGAATACAAGGGCGGAAGTCGAACGGAATATGCTGGAAAATATTAAGCAGGCCATGGAATTTGATGAAAGGGAGAAACAAGCGCTGACTGAGCTTGCAGCGACCGAAGAATAGAAGGGGGAGGCATCAACATGGAACGAAAGGTATTTCAATTGGGCGATATCGTGCAAATGAAAAAAAATCATCCTTGCGGGAGCAATGAAATGGAAATTATCCGCATGGGGATGGATATCCGGATTAAATGCGTCAAATGCCAACATAGCGTATTGATTCCACGCGCCAAATTCGAAAAAAACATGAAAAAAGTGCTCCGTTCCAAAGAAGCGATTGAAGAGGAAAATGGAAAGTAATATTATAATAATGTATTGCAAATTTGGTTTTGGTATGATAAAATAAATCTTGCTGCGGAAAGGTACCCAAGAGGTCTAAGGGGGCTGACTCGAAATCAGTTAGGCGTCGCAAGGCGTGCGAGGGTTCGAATCCCTCTCTTTCCGCCACATTCCCTTTTTTATCAAATATACTTCATAGAATAACGTAATACGACCAAACCTTTGGCCCCGTCATCGCCAAAGGTTTGGTCGTTTTTAGTATGTCTGAGGATTATTCCCGTTTCTAACAGGCGAGTAGAATTCGCAGCAAAGCGGGAAGGGCAGCCGAAGATATGGGAAGATAAAAAGATAAGATTATCATCATATAGTGGTCAAGTTTTACTGATCGTTTTCGCGTAAAATTTGTTCTTAAAACCAAAGGAGAACCCGAAGGTTCTCCCATTTGGCAGACGATTACTTCATGGATTTTGGAATTCGTTCTACAACAAACATATTTCTTGAAACATTGGTTTAAGCCAAGGAGCAATGCGACATTGCTCCAGACAAAATGTCTTTGGCACGTCCCTCCGCTTCTCTAATGTTTTGCTGTTTCACACTTCCAGTGATTTGTTACGCAGCTTAGGCCCAACGGAACCACACCTCTCTCGTAACCGTCTGATTGTATCATCTGCATTCCGGCACGTAATTATACATGCTTCGCAAAAAAATTAGTGAACCTTGGCCTTGGTTTTCTTTTTCCACTTCCGGTCCTTGTTGGTCGTTTTCGGGAAGGTTTCGCCGCGCTCCAACGTGATCATTTTCGGATTTTGGATTTCGGTATGGAAGCTGGCTTCCCCGACCTCCATATATACCCCAGGGTTCGGCGCCTTGTCACCAGGCTCGAATTCAGTTTTTTCGCCCATCGGCATAAACCTCCTTATCGATTAAAAATGGACTGCCTTTGTAGTGTTTACACATCGGAAGGAATCATGTGTGCCGTTATTTTTGCCAATTGAAGCATGGCTTGCATTCGAACAGATGATTTGATATATTAATATGGTGCGAGTTTAGACTCGCTCCTTGTTCCTGACCTTGATCAGGGGCCGAAGTCCATAAGGAGGTGAAAGAAATGCGCAAATATGAAGTGATGTACATTATTCGTCCGGACATTGAACAAGAAGCTGTTCAAGCTGCAGTCGAAAGATTCCAAGGCATCATCTCCAACGGTGGAGAAATCACGAAGCATGAAGTGATGGGTAAACGCCGTCTTGCGTATGAGATCAAGAAATTCCGTGATGGTACTTTTGTTCTGGTAAACTTCACTGCAACTCCTGAAGTTGTTGCCGAACTCGAGCGTATCATGAAAATTTCTGACGAAGTCATTCGTTATCTCATCACTCTTGACGTTGCTTAAGTTCAAGCTTTTGGTTTAAGTGATGATCCATTCGATCGAAGGAGGGGAATCGATTGTTGAACCGTGTAATTTTAATTGGCCGTTTGACCAAGGATCCTGAGCTTCGCTACACGCCCGCAGGGGTTGCGGTAACGCAGTTCACGCTGGCTGTAGACAGACCGTTTACGTCGCAAGGCGGAGAGCGGGAAGCGGATTTTATTCCAGTGGTGACTTGGAGACAGCTTGCTGAGACCTGTGCAAACTATTTGCGCAAAGGCCGTTTGACGGCTGTTGAAGGTCGCATCCAGGTGCGGAATTACGAAAATAACGAAGGTAGACGCGTATATGTCACCGAAGTCATTGCCGATAACGTACGTTTCCTGGAATCGAACCGCGAAGGCGGCAGCGGCGGTGGTCAAGGACCGCGTGAGGACTCCTCTTTTGGAGGCGGAAACCGCGAAAATAACAATTACTCCCGGAACAATTCCAATCAAGATCCTTTTTTCGATGACGGAAAACCGATAGATATTTCGGATGATGATTTGCCATTTTAATTATGGAAAGGACTGAAACAGCATGGCTTTTAAACAAAGAGAAGGCGGAGACAACGATAAAAGACCGGCTCGCCGCGGCGGCCGCAACAAACGTCGTAAAGTGTGCTACTTCACTGTGAATAAAATTACTCACATTGATTATAAAGACACGGATCTGCTCAAAAAATTTATTAGCGAACGCGGAAAAATTTTGCCTCGCCGTGTAACCGGCACAAGCGCAAAATACCAACGCATGTTGACGATTGCTATCAAACGCTCCCGTCAAATCGCATTGCTGCCTTACACAACGGAATAATTTCCGGGTAGGTGCAAAAGAAAGCCAGTATTCTGGGAAACCAGAGTGCTGGCTTTTTGTTTTTGCTAAGATTGTAAAATTTATAGGTTTTATACGGAGCTTAAGTCATTCTATAGTATGCTCGTGTTCATATTCCATTTGAATGTTGAGTTATGAGATAGTTGTCATAATATTATCTGATTAAAGTAAAAAGTATAAGCGAAAATTTGGTGGCGGCCAGCGCAGAAGAACGATCCGTAGCTGCATTGGTTACCTCTCATAATTTAAAGTGTTAATTTGTATTTAGGCCAAGTTGAACAGAGGTTTTTACCCAAAGTACCTGCCATTATGCAATTTCCCGGGCAATGACTTAGGCTATATAAGTTGAACTAAAGAAAATGAAAAGGGATAGGCAAGAGGAGGAAAGATTTACGGAGAAGCGGAAGCGTTCGCCTTTGTGAGCGGATTTCTACCATAGATAGGTTCAAATCAAAGAAATCTGAGAGCAACAGCGATCGAAAGAACATTTCATCCGGCTGCCCCCATCCGTTCATAATCATTGGTTCAACTTATATAGAACGATTTTTTTGTTTTGGAAGAAGAGGCATGTAATGGTACAGCGAGAGGAACTGCAGCGATATGATATAATTAAAATTGAGAATTAAATCAGTTATTTATGGAGGAACGACTTCAGGAGGGTTAGCTGCATGGCCATTGGAAGAATATACAGGAACTACATTAAGAACAATATGTTCATGAGGATTCTGTTGATCTTCACTTTTATTGCAATTTTGACGATTGTAATATTATCGTACTTAATGTTCTCCTCCTTATCGCAATCGATTATAAATAAAGAGGTCACTAACCAAAGAGCCGCTATGGAAAGCGTAAGCCAGTATATTGACAGCCGGTATGAATCCGTTGAGAATCTCGCAAGGGATATGTACCGCAACGAGACGCTGTTTTCCAATATCACTTTTTTGATGGAACATCCATATAACGAATATGTGCAGCACCGAATGGACCAGTTTACGAATGAATCCAACGCTTATGCAACGGATGTGCTTCAATATTTTCAAAATGCAATGGATGAAAACAGCGATATCCGCAATATTATGTTGTACAGCTCGGAGCGTCAATATTTATCCATGTTCATGCCCAATAAACAGTTTAAACAATTGTCCACCAATGTTGCGAATTCCTTTATTCCAGAAGTGATGGCGATGGAATCCAAAGGCATATCGGCGCCGAACTATTGGGTTCGCAAAGCGGCGGGACAGTGGGATCGAGCCTTATATGCTGTCCGGATTCCCATTAATAACAAGCTGTTGAAAAATTCCGGTCAGTTTTTGGTTTATTTGGACTCAAACAAGATTTCAAAGGCTCTCGCCACCTATAAAAATAGCTATAAAGGCAGTATCGTTGTTCTTTCGGCAGCGGGAAACGTGATTTTTGACTCCGAAGGGAAATATTATGGCAAAAAATATCCTTACGTGGACATTTCCGATTCTTTTTTTGATGATCCTCATGCGGGACTAACGGAAAGCGGGAAGGACATGTATATAAACAAGCTGATTTCCACGGAAGGCGGATATGTCGTCATTGGGGCGGTTCCTAAAAATGAAATTGCGTCAAGTTACGCAGGCACGCGCCAAGCGATCATTACGATCAGCGCCATCTGTATTCTGTTTGCCATCCTTTTCCCTGCTTTATTTGTCGCTAATTTTGCCAAGCGGACCAACCGGATTATCCGGTTTACCCGCAAGGTGAAAAACGGCGATCTCACAGCCAGAATCGACGATCCGCGCGAGGATGAGCTGGGACAAATATCGCGAAGTTTTAATGATATGCTGGATGAGCTGAATTTGTACATTGAACGGGTATACAAAGCGGAAATCAAGCAAAAGCAAACGGAGTTGGTAGCGCTTCAGGCCCGGATTAATCCTCATTTTTTATACAATACGCTTGAGGTAATCCGCATGAGAGCGATCTCGCAGGGGGCTAAGGACGTTGGCGAGATGATTTACAGTTTATCCGTGCTGTTTAAAAGTCTGGTCCAGCAGAAGAAAAACTACACGCTTAAAGATGAATTGGAAGCCTGCCGTCTGTATCTTGAATTATTCCGAATTCGCTATAAGGAAAAGTTCAGTTACACGATTCATTATGATCCGGCGCTTGCCGGCAGAGCGGTCATGAAACTTTCGCTTCAACCGATCATAGAAAATTATATTATTCATGGCATACAAAAAGAGCGGTTCGATAACCATCTATCCATTCAAATAAGGGAGGAAGACGGTATATTAATCGCCGTGATCGCCGACAATGGCAAAGGGATTGATCCTCAGCGCCTGAAGGAAATACGCGAAGAGCTGGAGAAGCCGGAAGAGACCGGTCACATGTTTGGACTGCGAAGTGTTCACAGCCGTCTTCGTTTTCTGTACGGGTCCGCTTATGGAATCGAGATTCAAAGTCGGCCTGGAGAGGGGACGGTAATTATCGTCCGTTATCCAAGCCGGGAAGGAACGGATGCCGAACATGTATAAAGTATTTATTGTTGATGATGAACCATTTATTATAGAGGGATTATACGATATTTTGGACTGGTCGTCTTTTGGTCTGGAGATTGTCGGATATGCGGAAAATGGGAGGCAGGCGCTTGATGCATTAGCCACAACACCCGTGGATTTGCTGATTAGCGATATTTCCATGCCGGTGATGAACGGCCTCACGCTGATCGCAGAAGCACGGAAGCTCCACCCGGAGTTAAAGGTAATCATCCTTAGCGGATTTAATGAATTTGATTATTTAAAGGAAGGCATGAAGCTGGGGATCGAAAATTATTTACTCAAGCCAATCAACGTGGAAGAGCTGGAATCTACGCTCCGCAATACCGTCGAGAAAATGAACAGCATTAGCTCCGGCGAGCTGTACAGCGCGTTTGACGTGCAAATTTTAAAGGATAACACGCTTTATCGCTGGTTGACGGGGCAAATTGAGGCAAGCGAATTTCGGGAACGGATGGAATTGCTTGAACTTGATTTTGAAAATCCGTATTTTGTGGTTGCCATTGTGAGATCCGTAGGGAAGACCGCCGACGGATTAAATCGCCTCGGGGCTCTGCTTCAGGAGGAGAGGGAAGTCACATCATTCCGCGACCGGGACGGGGACTTGGTGTTGATCGGCAATCTCCGGCATTGGACCGAGGGGAAAAAGAGATTTTTAGATCTGCTTGAGCGGCTTTCGTATGAGTTGATCCGATTAAACGAACCCGCCCAAATTGGGGTGGGCAGCGTTGTTCAGCCTCGGGAAGAAGCTGCGGCGAGCTATAAGGAAGCCAAACAGGCTTTGGAGTATTTTATGGTGCTGCCGGATCGTTTGATCATTGATTATAAACTGCTTGAAGAGAAGGGGAAGACGAGCCGCATTGAACTGCCGTTCCAATGGGAGGAATATGCCAAGCTTATTTTAGCGAGGGATAACGAAGGTCTGACGCACAAAATCAAAGATGATTTTGAGCAGCTGCAGAAGCTGGACGGCATCCGGCCGGAGGATCTGCGCAACGCCGCTTTGGAGCTCGTTATCCGGTTCAAGATGGAACTTGAGCAAATTAAACATACCGATGAATCCGATATCTTCAAAAAAGGGCTCGGCAACGTGCGCAGCAGCGACACCTTTGATCATTTGGTTCACTCCCTTCAGGAAGTTGCCAAGGCGACGGTCGAATCGCTGCTGCAGGATGTGAAAAATCCGGTCGTTAACCAGGTTCTTGCCCATATTCACGAACACTATGCGGATGAGCTATCGCTGAAGACGCTTGGCGCGCAATACCATATTCATCCCGTCTATTTGGGGCAGCTGTTTCATAAAGAAACCGGTGACTCGTTTGCAGAGTATATCAACAAATACCGGATTGAAAAAGCAAAGGAACAATTAAAAAATACGAATTTGAAAGTGCATGAAATCGCAAGGAATGTAGGATATTGGGAAACCGGATATTTTTACAAGCAATTCAGGAAATACGTCGGCATTTCTCCAACCGATTTTAAAAGTTTGGGTTAATCCGGCATGTCGGATACTCTGGGTCATAATGGTCTTTTGAAGCGAAAGACGTTATGATTTCAGGGTATTTTTTGTTGGCTTGTCGCAATATAAAAAGATGCAACGCAAGCAAAAAAAGAAAACGTTTTACTTTAATTTGAAAATATAACCAGACCATATGATCATTTCTTTAATTTGTACCCTGATTTATTAAGTTTATCTTCTTTTTGAAACTGCTTACATCCGGTAAGGTTAACTTAGTTAGTAGAGACAAGCCGGAGTAAATAGAAAGAATCTGGCTTGAAGCCAATTTACATGATAGGCAAAACATATGAAAGTACTTCAAAAGGGAGGACTACAAATGAGTAAGACTAAAAAGAGATTCTCATTCGCACTGGCTATGTTGACAGCCTTGACGGTTGTTCTCAGTGCCTGCGGAAGCGGAAGCGACGACGCGAAAGGAAGCGATTCCAAGTCCGGCGGATCAGACAAGCCGGTTAATCTGATCTGGTACACGATCGGAACGCCTCAAAAAGACGTAGACAAGGTTATGGCTGAAGTCAGCAAATATACCCAGGAGAAAATCAATGCCACGGTTACGATGAAAATGATCGATTGGGGCGATTATCAACAAAAGATGCAGGTTAACGTAGCATCCGGCGAACCAATGGATATCATGTTTACATCGGCGGGCGGATTCGATTACGTGCAAAACGCAAGAAAAGGCGCGTTCATGGAACTCGACGATCTCCTTGATAAATACGGTAAAGGCATTAAAGACACGATCAACCCTGCATTCCTGGAAGGTTCCAAGGTTGACGGGCATAACTACGGCATTCCTGCCAACAAAGAGCTTCCTCAGCAGGAAGTATGGCGCTTCAACAAAAACCTGGTTGATAAATACAAATTGGACACAGCGAATGTAAAGTCGCTGGAAAGCATCGAGCCGCTTTTGAAAACAATCAAGGAAAAAGAGCCAAACGTAACGCCGTTTGCAATGGATAAAAACTACGTTCCATATGTTCCATATGATTATGTGATTCAGAATCTGCCGATGGCAGTAAAGCTTGATACTACAGATTATAAGATCGTAAACATTTTGGAAACGCCTGAAATGAAGCAAGCCCTGACTACGATGCACAAATATTATCAAGCAGGTTATATTGCGCCTGAAGCAGCAACGACCGGTTCCACGAACGACCTGATGACATCCGGCAAGTGGTTCATGGACCGTGCCCAAACTCAGCCGCTGGCTGATAATGCTTGGTCTGCAAGCTATGGATACCCTGTGTTCTCGACACCTGCAGGCGATCCGATTGTTACGAACACTTCCGTGCAAGGTTCGATCATGGCGATTTCAGCAAACTCCGAACATCCGGAAAAAGCAATGGAATTCCTGAACCTGTTGAATACGGACCCTGTGCTCCGCAACATGGTTGACAGCGGTATTGAAGGCGTCCACTACAAGAAAACTGACGACAAGCATATGGAAAACCTTCCGGAATCCAAAAACTATGATATGCCTTCGTATTCCTTGGGCAACAATATGCTCCTTAACTTGAATCCTGGCGACCCGGACGACAAATGGGAGCAATTCAAGAAATTTAACGAATCGGGCAAAAATTCGCCAATCCTGAGCTTTAACTTTGACAGCACGAAAGTTGCTACTGAAATGGCGGCAATTCAAAACGTGAAAGAGCAGTTCTGGGCATCCCTGATGACTGGTACCGTAGACCCTGAAAGCTATCTTCCAAAAGCAATCGCTGCATTCAAGCAAGCTGGTCTGGACAAGGTCATTGCTGAAGCCCAAACTCAGCTCGACGCCTGGAAAGCTGAGAACAACAAGTAACAATTTTAAAAGAAATAGAAGGGGATCGGGCGGGTGATTTTTGCGCCCGATCCCTTTTCGATATGTAAGATTATAAAGTTCCGGAGGGCCCTGCAAAGTAATCGGAATAAGCTTCGAAGTCGACACGTCACTTTGTGGGGTTATTTTAATTTTTCATAACCTATTGTCAGGAGGGAACATGATGGGTGCATTTTTTAAAAATCTTTTAAAGAATAAAGTCATGCTGTTCATGGTGCTGCCAGGCGCCATTTGGTTTTTCTTCTTTTCCTATCTGCCGCTCGTAGGCACCATCGTGGCTTTCAAGCAGTACCGTTTTAGTCGCGAAGGATTCTGGGCCAGTATTGCCAAAAGTAAGTGGGTAGGCTGGGACAATTTCAAGTTCCTGTTCAGCACAAACGATGCCTATGTCATTACGCGGAACACGTTACTATACAACCTTGCGTTTATTTTTATCGGACTGGTCCTTTCGGTAGCCATGGCGATTTTGCTGTCCCAACTGGTCAACAAAACGATGGCTAAAGTTTATCAAACCGGTATGTTCCTTCCGTATTTCCTTTCCTGGGTTATCGTCGGATATTTTGCGTTCAGCTTCTTGAGCATGGACCGCGGGATGTTTAACCAGATTCTGGGGTGGTTCGGGATGGAGCCGGTTCAGTGGTATTCCGATCCTAAATATTGGCCTTATATCTTGATATTCGTCAGTCTGTGGAAATCGATCGGTTATAACAGTGTCGTATATTTGGCTTCGATTATGGGTATCGACAAATCCCTCTACGAAGCGGCGATGATCGATGGCGCCAGCAAATGGCAGCAAGTCCGCAGCATAACGCTTCCGATGCTTTCGCCGATTATCATTATCATGACGCTGCTTGCGGTGGGCCGGATTTTCTACGCTGACTTTGGTCTGTTCTATCAGGTTCCAAGAGATTCGGGTACGCTTTATTCGGTGACGAACGTTATCGACACTTACGTTTACCGCGGTCTGAAAACAACAGGCGAAATCGGCATGAGTACCGCTGCTGGACTCTATCAATCAGTGGTTGGCTTTGTGCTTGTTATCGTGTCCAACTTTGTCGTACGGAAAATCGACAAAGACAGCGCCCTGTTCTAAAAAGTTGAAAGGAGTGTCAATTATGGCGGAGCTCACCAGAAAAAAACGGGATTTTCATAATGTGTCGCGGGGGTCGAACGTTGTTCTCAACATCATCGCGGGCTTATTTTCTTTCATATGCGTGTTTCCTTTTTTATTCGTCGTCATTATCTCTTTGACGGATGAAAAAACATTGGCGACGGACGGCTACCGGCTGTTCCCGGCAAAATGGAGTTTGGAAGCCTATCGGTTCGTATTTCAAAGCGGGGATACGCTCCTTCGTTCCTACGGCGTAACGATTCTGGTCACCGTCGTGGGTACCATTGTCAGCTTGATTATGATTTCGCTTTACGCTTATGCCATTTCACGGAAAAGTTTCCGCTACCGCAGATTTTTCTCCGTGTTTGCCATTTTGACTATGTTGTTCAATGGCGGTATGATTCCAACATATATGGTCGTATCGCAGCTGCTTGGTCTTAAAGATACACTTTGGGCGCTTATTTTGCCGCTGGCCATGAACGCCTTCTATATCATGATTCTTCGGACGTTTTACAGCACCAGCGTTCCTGAGGCGATTATCGAATCGGGACGGATCGACGGAGCAGGCGATTTTTATATTTTTCTCCGAATCGTGCTGCCGTTGTCTCTGCCGGGCCTGGCAACGATCGGGTTGTTCAGCACGCTCGGTTACTGGAACGACTGGTTTAACGCCCTGCTCTACATTGAGAATCCGAGCCTGGTACCGCTGCAATCCATGCTGATGCGGATTGAATCCAGCATCCAGTTTATTCAGCAAAATTCGGCTAACAGCTCCATCAGTATGGCGGCGCTGCAATCCATTCCGCAGGATACTTCCCGGATGGCGATGGTAGTTCTGGCGACACTGCCGATTATTTTTGCATATCCGTTCTTCCAACGTTATTTTGTTCAAGGTTTGACAGTAGGTGCCGTAAAAGAATAACAACATCATTATAAACGGACAGGGGAGAAGTCGAGATGTTGCTTTACAAGGACAAGACGAGATCCGCCGAGGAAAGGGCCGAGCACTTGCTGGGCATGATGACCGTGGAAGAAAAGGTGGGTCAGCTGGTACAACCGTTCGGCTGGCAAACCTATGATTATAAAAATGGCGTCGTGACATTGAAGGAAACTTTTAAACAGCAGGTGGAAAACGGCGGCATCGGATCCCTCTACGGGGTCCTGCGCGCCGATCCATGGACCGGTGTCACACTGGAAAACGGCCTTTCTGCAAGAGAAGGGGCAGAGGCCGTCAATCAAATTCAGCGTTACGCGGTGGAACATTCGCGTCTCGGCATTCCGATTCTGATCGGGGAAGAATGCTCGCATGGGCATATGGCGATCGACGGCACGGTATTCCCGGTTCCGCTGCTGCTTGGCAGCACCTGGAACGTGGATTTATACCGCGAAATGTGCCAGGCCGTAGCGAAGGAAACCCGCGCCCAGGGCGGAGCGGTAACTTATTCGCCGGTGCTTGATGTCGTTCGCGACCCGCGTTGGGGACGGACGGAGGAGTGCTTTGCGGAAGACCCGTACCTGATCGGCGAGTTTGCCGCCGCTGCAGTGCATGGCCTTCAAGGGGAAAACCTGAACAGCGACAGCAGCGTAGCGGCAACGCTGAAGCATTTTGTTGGTTATGGCAGCTCCGAGGGAGGACGAAATGCCGGTCCGGTGCATATGGGCTGGCGTGAACTGCTGGAAGTGGATCTGTATCCATTCAAGAAGGCCGTCGAAGCCGGTGCGGCTTCGATTATGCCTGCTTATAACGAGATTGATGGAGTGCCATGCACAGTAAATACCGAACTGTTGAACGAAGTGTTGCGGAAACAGTGGGGATTCGACGGCATGGTGATCACCGATTGCGGGGCGATCAATATGCTGGCTGCCGGACATGACGTCGCGGAAGATGGCCTTGACGCATCCGTACAAGCGATCGAAGCGGGAATCGATATGGAAATGTCCGGCGAAATGTTTGGACGTTATTTGCTTGAGGCTTTAAACCAAGGACGGCTGGATATCGAAGTGCTGGACCGGGCGGTGCGCCATGTGCTGACCCTGAAATTCAAACTTGGTTTATTCGAAAATCCCTATGTGGATTCGGATCGGGCCGAGCGCGTCATTGGCTGCGATGGCCACGTCGGGTTGGCGCGTAAGCTGGCAGAGGAAGGCATCGTGCTTCTCAAAAACGAAGACGGCGTTTTGCCGCTTGATGAACGCAGCGGCAAGATTGCGGTCATCGGACCAAATGCGGACTCCGGGTATAATCAATTAGGCGATTATACGTCGCCGCAGCCGCCGGAAAAAGTAGCAACGGTTTTGAAGGGAATTCGGGCAAGGTTAGCGGAGGAGTCCGAGCGCGTGCTGTACGCACCGGGGTGTCGAATTAAAGGCGATGACCGCGAAGGATTTGAATACGCGCTCGCCTGTGCATCGCAGGCAGACACCGTCGTCATGGTAGTCGGCGGCTCCAGCGCCCGTGATTTCGGTGAAGGGACCATCGACCTCAGAACAGGGGCTTCCAAGGTTTCGGACAACTCCTGGAACGATATGGACTGCGGCGAAGGTATCGACCGCATGACATTGGGGCTTGCTGGCGTGCAGCTCGAGTTGATGCAGGAAATTCATAAGCTGGGCAAACGCTTAATCGTCGTTTACATTAACGGTCGCCCTATAGCAGAACCATGGATTGACGAACATGCCGACGCGATTTTGGAAGCGTGGTACCCCGGGCAGGAGGGGGGACATGCCGTGGCTGGGATTTTGTTTGGAGACATCAATCCATCCGGCCGGCTGACTGTATCCATTCCGAAGCATGTTGGACAGCTTCCCGTGTATTACAACGGCAAGCGGTCGCGCGGAAAGCGGTATTTGGAGGAAGACTCCAAAGCGCGTTATCCTTTTGGATATGGACTCAGTTACACGACGTATAACTATGACCGCCTCACGATAACCAAGGATTCCATTGCCGCAGACGAATCGGCGGTCGTGTCGGTGGATGTAACCAACACTGGAAATATGGCCGGTGCGGAAGTTGTACAGCTTTACATTTCGGATGCTGTCAGCAAAGTTAGCCGGCCGCAGTTGGAACTGAAAGGGTTCGCCAAGGTGGAACTAGATCCGGGAGAAACCAAGACGGTTTCCTTTGAAATAGGAAAAGAGCAGCTGCAATACATTGGACGGGACCTGAAACCTGTCGTAGAGCCGGGATTATTCCACATTCATATCGGAAGAAACGTGAACGATACGCTTAGTACGTCTTTGATTGTACAGGAGGAAGAATAATGGAACGGATCAGACGTTTTATTCGTGAACTTTCGGAAAACCAGTGGCTGGAGCAAATGGATTACGGTCTCTGGGATATTACGCGTTCTTATTATAAGCTGCCTGGTGAATACGAGAATGAGGCATCTTATCCGGAAGGGTTGGCATTAAACCCATTTCCGAGTGTGCAGGGAACTACCTATTTTTTCAAAACCAAGCTGCAATTACCGGCCGAATGGACGCAAGAGCCATTTGGCCTTGTGTTCAATTCGGGCGGGGAGGGCTTGCTGCGCGTTAACGGGACTTCTTTTCAAGGACTTGACCGCAACCACACATATGTTACGCTGGATCCAAGAGTTATCGGCGAATCCCCGGAGCTGGAGATCGAGTTGTTTGATCCTGTGCCTGAGCCTGTGGATCCACTAAATCAACAGGCCGTCATCAATCCGCCGATCACTTCAATCACAAGCCAATTCGTAAAGCCGAATTTCGCCGTGCAAAGTTTGATGTATACCGTAACGGTCGTTCGCGATTCCATCGCGCTGCTCCCGCAGGAGGATTTCCGCCGGGTGCGGCTAATGGAAGCGCTGTACAGGGCCATGGACCGATTCGTGAATCTGGATCAGGCTTCGATCCGAGAAGGCAGCGAGATTAAACAAATCGAAGCTAGGTTAAGCCAGGAAGTCCGTGAAATCGGGGGGAACGCCGAAGGACTGGAGCATATGATCGGCCAATCGCATATCGATATTGCCTGGCTGTGGCCTGTGCGGGAAACGGTGCGGAAGGCAAGTAGAACGTTTTCGACCATCGACAGGCTGATGGCCGAATACCCGGAGTTCCGGTATGCGCAAAGCCAGCCGCTCCTGTTTGCTTTTTTGAAGGACAACGACCCCGAGCTGTTTGAGCGGGTGAAGGCGCGCGTTGCAGAAGGACGGTGGGAGCTTGTCGGCGGCATGTGGGTTGAACCGGACCTGAACCTTCCGAGCGGAGAGTCCCTGATCCGGCAGATGCTGTATGGACAGCGCTTTTATTTGAAGGAGTTCGGAAAAACGTCGAATATCGAATGGCTGCCCGATACGTTCGGGTATTGCGCTTCGCTGCCGCAAATATTAAAACACGGCAAAGTGGAATATTTCATGACGACCAAGCTGGGCTGGAACGACACGAACTTGTTCCCGTACGATTTGTTCCGCTGGGTGGGGATCGATGGAACGCCGATTTTGTCTTATCTGAATCATGGCGTGAATGAAAACACGCTTCCGAAGGATATTCATGACCATTGGCAGTCTTACCGTGAAAAATCCAGACATAACGAGCAGATGCTGCTCTACGGGCATGGGGATGGCGGGGGCGGCGTGACCCGCGAAATGCTGGAATACGTCGACCGATCCGAACTGATGGTTGGACAACCCGCAAGCCGCTACAGCACAGCTTCGCAGTTTTTTGAGCAAATTGCCGAAGCAGATCCGGTGCTGCCAAATTGGCGGGGCGACCTGTATCTGGAACTGCACCGGGGCACCTATACGACCCATGCTCGCAACAAACGAAATAACCGTAAAGCAGAAGTATTGTACCGGGAAGCGGAGATATGGAATTCGCTGGCACGGCCGGACATGGATGCTTCGAAGCGGGAAGATGCGCTGCAGCAGCTGCATGAAGGCTGGAAGCTGATACTGTTAAACCAGTTCCACGATATCATTCCCGGATCTGCGATCACCGAAACATACCATACTTCTGAGAAAGAATACAAAGAGATCTTTAGCAAAGGCGAAATGGGTCTTCGGAAAGGACTGGAGGCGATCGCGGCCGCGATCGACACGACCCGCCATGAGGGAATACCATATGCCGTGTTCAACAGCCTGGGCTGGAGCCGCAGCGCCACGATTCGCATCGAAACGGAAGAGAGCGATTTGGCGGCTTATGATGAACATGGCTCGAAGCTTGAATCGGATCGGGTGAATGGAGGCCTTTCCGTCTATGTTCCGGAAGTTCCGGCATTCGGTTATAGAACTGTATGGTTGAAGGCAGTTCCCGAAGAGGGCGCCATTCCAAAAACGCAAGATGCTGCGGCATTCGAGAATACGTGGGAAACCGCCTATTACGTTGTCCGTTTCAATGAACGGGGCGAAATCGCAAGCCTGTTCGACAAAACGGCCGGTCGAGAGATCGTAAAACATGGTGAGCGGGCCAACCGATTCCACTTTTTCCATGACCGTCCGACCCTGTGGGATGCATGGGACATCGACGACCGATATGAACAGCAGCCGGCAGGGGAAGCAGAGCTGCTTGAGAAACGGCTGATTCTTTCCGGCCGCACCAAGGATGTGCTCCGTTTCCGCTGGCGGATCGGCCAATCCGAAATTACGCAGGATATGATTTTTTATCATCATGATCCGCGGATCGATTTTGAAACGCATGTCAGCTGGCATGAAGCACATAAGCTCCTGAAAGTAGGGTTCCCGATCGACGTGGTGACGGAAAAGGCAACCTTCGAAATTCCGTTTGGGTCTCTGGAACGCGCCACGCACCGGAACACGAGCTGGGAGCAGGCACAGTACGAGGTATGCGGGCACCGCTTTGCGGATGTATCCGAGCATGGTTATGGCGTCAGCCTGCTGAACGACTGCAAATACGGCTATGACGTACAGGGCAGCACGATCCGTTTATCCTTGCTGCGAGCGCCAAAATGGCCGGATACGACAGCCGATATTGGCGAGCATGACTTTACGTATTCCCTGCTTCCGCATCAAGGTGACTGGAGAAATGCCCATACGGTCCGTTATGCGGCCGAATTGAACCATGAGATGCCTGTGCTGCCGTTAGAGACGGGCCAACCGGGAACGCGCCCGGCGGTGCAATCGCTGATATCCCTCGATAGCCGACATGTCGTGCTTGATACGGTAAAACCGGCGGAAGACGGAAAAGGAATGATCCTGCGTTTCTATGAATCTTCCGGCGGCCGGGAGCAAGTAGAACTACAATGGCCGTATGCTTTCCAAGACGCATATCTTTCGAATGCGCTTGAGGATCCGGTGCAGAAGCTGCAACCGGAAGAAGGCCGGTTGATGCTGTCATTCGCTCCGTACGAGATTAAAACGATCCTTCTCCGGCAGGCCGAATTATAGATTTTTGGTGCGGGAAATGACATGTTTGTATATGAATACGATGTGTATTTTTTGCTATCATGCCGGCTGTTATTGACTTAATTCGTGAACGATAAGATAATGCTATTATTTCATTTGCGCTTATAATGGAGGTTCTTCAAAATGGAACAATTCAGATTGCCAAAAATACCTATGCCTAAGCTGGAACTGCCGCAGGCAATCCAGGACGTAATCAAAGAAGCGGAGCAAAAGCTGGCGCATCGGCCCAAGCTTTTGCAGCTGTTCAAGAACTGTTTCCCGAATACGCTGGAAACGACAACGAAACTTATGGAGGACGGCACGACTTTTGTCATTACGGGCGACATCCCGGCCTCTTGGCTGCGCGACTCCGTGGAGCAGGTTATTCACTATGTGCCATTTGCCAAAGAAGACGCTGACTTGCAGCGTATTATCGGCGGCCTGATCAAACGGCATGTCAACTATGTGCTGATCGATCCATATGCTAACGCCTTTAATGAATCGGCCAATGACTGGCATTGGAATACGACCGATCAGACCGAAATGTCCCCTTGGGTGTGGGAGCGCAAATTTGAGATTGATTCCCTTTGCTTTGTCATCCGTCTGGCCTACATGTATTGGAAAGAGACGGAACTTACGGATATATTCGACGCCAATTTCAAAAAGGCTTTGCGGACCATTATTGACGTATTTAAGACCGAGCAGCATCATTTCGAAAAATCTCCTTACCGCTTTACCCGGAACAACGGCATTCTATGCGATTCGCTGCGCAATAATGGACTCGGCATGCCGGTCAACTACACAGGCATGATCTGGTCGGGCTTCCGTTCCAGCGACGATGCATGCGATTTCCATTACAACATTCCGGGCAATATGTTTGCGGTTGTGGCTCTGCGCCAAATGCAGGAGTTCGCCGAATGGGTATTCCGCGATATGGAGCTGCTTGAGGAGCTTAAGGAACTTGAGATCGAAGTTAATCATGGTATTCAGCTGTACGGAATTTACCGCCATCCTGAATTCGGACCGATTTACGCTTATGAAACGGACGGATTCGGCAACTACTGCCTGATGGATGACGCGGGTACGCCAGGACTGATGTCTATCCCTTATCTGGGGTATACGACGGCTGATGATCCAATCTATCAAAATACAAGACGGTTTGCGCTGAGCAAAGAAAATCCGTTCTATTTCGAAGGAAAAGCGGCTAAAGGCATCGGCAGCCCGCATACGCCGGAGGATTATATCTGGCATATGGCATTGTCCATGCAGGGGCTGACTGCGCAAACGGCTGAAGAAAAACTGGAAATGATCGCGATGCTGGAAGCTACCGACGCGGACACGGGTTATATGCATGAAGGTTTCCATGCCGACGACCCGACGATTTTCACGCGGAAATGGTTCGCGTGGTCCAATAGCCTCTTCTCCCAGCTGGTGTATAAAGCAATGAAGGAAGGTTTTCTATGAGGCAAAAAATCATTATTTTATGCGATCCTGATTTCCCGGCGGCGGGTACGCTCCCGCCGGCAGGGGCTTTCAAGGAAGCTGCCGGAGTCAAGGCCGTACATGCAGGGGAGCTGGCGGAAGCGCTTCGCGGTCTGGATCACGGCTGTTTCGTCAATTTGCATGCCCCGTACTTCCCGAAATCGGCATGGACCGAAATCTCCGCCTTTTTGCATAGGGGAGGCAGTATGATCAGCGCGGGGGGAGCGCCGTTTAAATACCCGGTTGCGCTGGAAAACGGCGTTTACAGCCCCGAAGTGGAACAAACGGCTTACCATCAGGAGCTGTATATTCATGAAGCGCTGCGGGTAGATACATCCAAAGTAGCTTCCCTTACAGTTTTCGACAGCATTCCGCTGCTTCAAGGCCAGGAAAAGCTGTTTGAACTGGCGGATGTCTGGAATTTGGTGCCGCATACAACCAAAAGCAGCGATTTGCCGCATCAGATGGGCTCTGTCGGTCCGATGAGCACGCAGATTTATCCGCTGCTGAGAGGCGTCAGCCATGAGGGGCGAGATATTGCCGCTCCGGTTGTTTTATGGGAGAATTCCCGCGTTACCTTTGCCGGCTCGCGCTGGATGTTTATTTTCCTGCCGTTGACGGAAGCTTTTTGGCAGGGCGGCGGCGCATCTCATTTAACCGCCTGGGCGCGTTTTTGCGCGAAAGGGGTTACGGAGCTGTCGCTGAAGCCGAATTATGCTTCTTATGAAGCCGGCGAGCATGCCGTGCTTACTTTGCAGACGCAAATTTTGCAGCGCGGGGAGTCCCGCGGGCTCGCTCCTGAAAAATGGAGTTTTGAGCTTGAAGTCCGTCATGACGGAGGAAGCGGGGAAACCTGGAACCATCAAGTCGAGACGCTGGTTACCAAAGAACAGAATTTTGTCCGTATTCCGGTTCCGCTTGCAATAGAAAGCGGGTTGTACCGGGTCGTTTGCCGCGCTGCCGGGCCGGATGGCGAGGTACGCGTGTTGCGCCATGGCTTCTGGGGACGTGACGATCGGCTTTTGGCTGAAGGTACGCCTATTGGCCGCAGCCGCGACTACTTTATCAAGGATGGGCGGCCTTTGCCTGTCGTAGGCATGACGTACATGACTTCGGATGTGGCACGGAAGTTTCTGTTCCTGCCGAATGTGGATGTCTGGGAGCGGGACATGGCCCAAATGGCCAAAGCCGGCATCAACTGGATTCGTACGGGGATCTGGACGGCATACCGGAATATTATGCAGGTTGACGGGCACGCATCGGAGGAAGTGCTGCGCGCCATCGATGCTTTCTTCCTGACAGCCAAACGCCATAATCTGCAAGTGACCTTTACGTTCTTCTCTTTTACGCCGGAAACATGGGAAGGATTGAACCCTTACCTTGACCCGCAAAGCGTAGAGGCGCAGAAACGATTTATCCGCAGCATTGTCAGCCGCCATACGGAAACAAAGCATGTGGATTGGGATTTGATCAACGAACCGTCGATGTTTGATCCGCCGCGTATTTTCTCGGATGGTCCGCGGTCAGCGCGAGATCCGTTTGAACGTCAAGCTTTCATTAAGTGGCTTGAAAACCGGCATGGCAGCATCCGCAAACTGCAGGAAGCCTGGAATATGTCGCCGGATCAGCTGCCGGATTTCGCATCGGCAACCATTCCAGAGGCCGAAGAGATCAATTTCGATGTACAGGACATGCATAAGGCGAAAAAAGGTACCAGATGGTTGGATTATTGTCTGTTCTCAATGGATATGCATAATGTCTGGGCAGAACAGCTTGTGGGCACCATTAAGGAGTTATGCCCGGATCATTTGGTTACGGTCGGCCAGGATGAGGCGCTGGGCGCCCAACGTCCTTCACCGTTTTTCTATGAAAAGGTGGTGGACTATACGACGGTGCATTCCTGGTGGCTTAATGATTATTTGGTTTGGGACGGCATTTTCGCCAAAACGCCGGACAAGCCGAACCTGATTCAGGAAACGGGCATTATGTACGTCGAAACGCCGGATGGACGCGCCAAACGCTCGGAAGCGGAGCTGCGGAACATCCTGGAACGGAAATACGCCTATGCTTTCTCCACAGGAGGAGCTGGAGCAATCCACTGGGTTTGGAACACGAATTTTTATATGGACAACGCCAACGAGTCGCATATCGGCGCACTGCGGGCGGATGGAACGGAGAAGCCTGAAGCGGACGTATCCTATGACTTTGGCCGCTTCATCGCGCAAAGCCGTGATTTGTTTACGAACCGTGAGTTGGAGGAGATCGTTGCCGTTTTCCCGTATTCGAATGACTTCTCGAATCGTGCTTTGGCATTCCAATCTACAACGCGGTTGACGCGCCTTCTGTCGTACGATCTGAAGCTGCCGTTCAGAGCTGCATCCGAATATCATCTGGATTCGCTGCGGCAGCAAACGCCAAAGCTGATCATCGTGCCGAGCCCGCATAACATGGACAGCAAAGCGCTGGATGAACTGCTTGAGCTTGTGAAGGAATCCGGCTCGACACTGCTGGCTACGGGGCCTCTGGGCATTGATGCTTACTGGCGTTCAAGCGACCGGCTTGATGGCGTACTCGGCAAGCGCAAGCTGGTTAACGTCCGCAGAGAAGAAATGCTCGGCCTGAACGGGCGCGTTCTGCCGGTGTCCTTCGGAAACCGCCGGATTGCGGAAGTGGCCAAAGAAATCCCGGCAGAGGCCGAAGGAACGAACGGCTTCATGGATGAAGTCGTGGATGTGCCGCTCGGCAAAGGCCGCTTGATTTGGAGCAGCCTTCCGCTTGAGCTGAACGGCCGCGATGAAGCCATTATCGAATTGTACCGCTATGCGGCTGCTGCAGCGGGTGTGGAGCAGGATATGCAGTGGATCGCCGGCGGAGAGCTTCCGGGCGTATATGGACGGAAATTAAGCTTTAAAGACGGCAGTCTCTTCGTGTTTGTGTCCGAGTTCGGCTGGGACGCCCCGGTACAGGTTAAGGATCCGCAAACCGGAGCTTCCTACAGCTTTATGCTGGAAAGCGACCGCAGCGTCTTGTTTACCGCTGACCGCAATGGACGGATTACGGCCGTGTATCGTCCGGATGAAGTCCAAATTAAGGTAGAAGGCGTTAAAGAGGTTGTTCAAAAAGTTCGCTTTTGAATCGAGGCCAATCAAAGATGAGCGACCAACGATTCAACGGTAGGTTTTCTTGCGATATAGAATTTCATCAGCGTAGCTAGATAACGAATAAATTCTATATCTAACACGAAGTGAATCAAGAGGCGGAAATCAATCAATGTTTGGAATTGTCAGGTAATCGGGCATTTTGTCCAAGTGTAAAAATGAGCATTTCCGAGTTAAACAAATGTCCACCCATAGTGGACATTTGTTCTAATACCGGCTACAGCACTCGTCTGGCAGCAATAGAAGCAAAAAAGGTATGGTAGATTTTTGGTCGATCTAAAACAGGATAAAAATTAAAATATTTTGGGATAAATTGGAAAATAATTCGCTTATCCCATGTTTAAAATCCGAGTTTCTACTATTATAATAGGTGCGTGATTAAATACGTACCAGATTCCCATCGGAGTGATATAAACCACCCGAGATTTATTCCTTCGGAACAGTGTTGCAATATCTAACATGTTCACTGGGAATGGACAATTCGAATCTTGTCTTCATGTGGCCCGAAAGGAAGCTTACTCTTTTTAAATCGACGATTCCATGTAACTTTAACCAAACCCACACTTCTGACTTACAGGGTTCCCTGAGCGGGACTTACCCGGAGCAGGAGCCGGACATATAGAAAGGGGATTAACTCTTATGACATCGCAACCTAAAAGAACTGCGCATATTATTTCGCATACCCACTGGGACAGAGAGTGGTATCTTCCATACGAAAAACATCACATGCGTTTAATCCGCCTGATGGATGTGCTGATGGATACCCTTGAAAAAGATACGGAGTATAAAAGCTTTTATCTGGACGGGCAAACCATCATTTTGGAAGATTATTTGCAGGTTCGTCCAGAGCAAAAGGAACGTTTGGAGCGATATATCCATGAAGGACGCATTTTCATCGGACCATGGTATATTTTGCAGGATGCATTTTTGACCAGCGGCGAAGCCAATATCCGCAACATGCAGGTTGGGCATAAAGACGCTGCGCGTTATGGACAGATTTCCAAAGTCGGCTATTTCCCGGATACGTTTGGCCTTGTGGGACAAACACCGCAGCTGATGCGCCAATCCGGCATCGATAACGCATTATTTGGCCGCGGCGTCAAACCGACGGGCTTTAACAATACGGTGGCCGATTCCGAATATGAATCTTCGTTCTCCGAGCTGATCTGGGAAGGGCCTGACGGTTCGCAAGTGCTCGGAATTTTGTTCGCCAATTGGTACAGCAACGGTAACGAGATTCCGACAGATCCGGAGGAAGCGAAGATTTTCTGGGACAGAAAACTGGCCGATGCCGAGAAATATGCTTCGACTTCGGAGCTTCTGTACATGAATGGCTGCGACCATCAGCCGATCCAAACCGATCTGGCTCAAGCAATGGAGACGGCCCGGAAACTGTATCCGGATACCGAGTTCGTACATTCCAATTTCCCTAAATATCTGGATGCGGTGAAAAAAGCGAAGGAAGGCGAGTTGTCCGTTGTCCGCGGCGAGCTGCGCAGCCAGCGTACCGATGGCTGGGGAACGCTTGTGAACACGGCTTCGGCGCGCGTGTACCTGAAACAAATGAATCAGCAGGGGCAGGTTTTGCTGGAAAAGGTGGCCGAGCCGCTGGCTTCGTTTGCCCGTCTTGCGGGTCAAGAGTATCCGCATGATAAGCTGACGTACGCTTGGAAAACGTTAATGCAGAACCATCCGCATGACAGCATTTGCGGCTGCAGCGTGGATGAGGTCCATCGCGAGATGGTTACCCGTTTTGCGAAAAGCCGCAACGTGGCCGAGTCCATCATCGAGGAAAGCAAACAAGCGGTTGCCGACAGTGTAAACACATCCGTATTCAGCGCGTATGGAGACGATGCGGTTCCGTTTGTCGTGTTTAATACGACAGGCTGGAAACGCAGTGGCACCGTTTCGGTGGATCTCGATGTCGCACGCGTGTATTTCCGCGATGGAGGTACACTTGAAGAGATGAGCCGCCAAATGAAGGAGCTGAACCTTGGCGCCCGCGCCGTGGTCGATGCGCAAGGAAAACCGCTGGCATTTAAGCTTGAGGATCTCGGACTCCGCTTCGGTTATGATCTGCCTGACGACAAATTCCGTCAACCGTATATGGCTCGCGCCGTTCGGGTGACGTTTGAAGCGGAACAGCTTCCGGCGCTCGGTTTGAAGGCTTTTGCGCTCGTTGGAGGCAAAGCGGCCGAAGGAATGCAGGTTGCAGGCAATTCCCTTGTAAAAGATGACCATGTCATGGAAAATGACAACCTCCGCGTGGAGACCGCGGCAAACGGCAGCATTACCATTACAGACAAACATACTGGACGCGTATACAGTGATCTGTTGATCTATGAGGATACCGGAGATATCGGTAACGAATATATGTACAAGCAGCCGGAAGGTGAAGAGGCGCTGACGACCAAAGATCTGAAAGCCTCCATCCGCATGATCGAGGATACGCCTTACCGGGCCGTGCTCGAAATCGTTCATGACTGGGCCATTCCAGCCTCCGCCGACAAGCTGCTTGACCAGGAGCAGGTGGAATTGATCTATTTCCCTCAGCGCAAAGCGCAGCGGGTCAAAGAGACGGTTCCGATGAAAATCCGTACTTTGGTCAGTCTGGAACGGAGCGGCTGTGGCGTCCGCATCGAAGCCAGCTTTAACAACCAGGCGAAGGATCATCGCGTACGCATGCTCATGCCTACCGACATCCAGGCGTCAAAGCATAATGTCGACTCGATGTTCGAAATTGCCACCCGTGACAACATTCCTTCCAAGGAATGGGAAAATCCTAGCAATGCGCAGCATCAGCAGGCTTTTGTCGATGTCAGCGGCGAAGAGGCAGGGCTTACAGTGGCCAATTTCGGTCTGAATGAATACGAGGTTCTGCGTGACGGCCGCAATACGATTGCCGTAACGCTGCTTCGCTCTGTAGGCGAGCTTGGGGATTGGGGACACTTCCCTACGCCGGACGCTCAATGCCTTGGAGATCATACGGTCCAACTGGAGATCATACCTCATAACGGCAAGGGCATCGACGCCGGGGCATACCAGGAGGCTTATCAGTTCCAAATTCCTTGGACGGTGACCCAAACCGGATTGCATGAAGGCGGCATTCCTGCCGAATACGCTCCTTATGCGTTTGAAGCCCCTAATTTGGCTTTCTCCGCTTGGAAGGTGAGCGAAAACACCGGCGACGACATGCTGCGTTGGTACAACATGAAGCAGGAGGAATCCGGCCTGCAATTGCAGCTTCCTGCGGAAGCTGAGCAAGCATACAAGACGACCATTTTGGAAGAAGCAAGCGATGATCAGCTTACCATCCGTTCCGGACGGGCAGAGCTGACGGCGGGTCCTTGCGAGATTGTGACGATCGGAATCCGACGCCAGTCTTAATTTAGGAGCAGCTTAGAAGGGGTCTGAATCAAGGCCCCTTTCTTTGCTGTTTCAACATTTTTGAATAGTTCATCTCCTCTCCTCAAGAGTAATACATCCCCTATTTTTCGCTAAAAATCCCCAAATTTTTTAATAAACAAGAAATGTGTATCTTTGTGTCAAATAATATAACATAATCATCAATATTTTGAAATGTAAGTGTTTTTATGAATTTCTCTCTCATCCAAACATATATTTTAAAATTTTATGAATCAAGTTCTAAAAACATATTGACGCGGTTCAAAAGTCCAATTATTATTTTCTTTAAATTAACATAATAATGTATCATACATAATTTATTCCATTATTGCCAATCTCAATTGACCGACGGTTATTTAATTCGTTAAATGCGTTATATATTGGGACTTTGTTTAATACACCTGGCGATGATGGATTTATTTTTTTGTAAGGGAGTGATATCCGGAACGTTTATGTTTGGATTTCGGCTTTTCGGCGGTTTATTAAAAAGTTGAAGGGGGATTTATTTTGAAGAGAAAGCTGTCGCTATTTCTGGTGAGCCTTATGATGTTTGGCGGACTTCTGGCCGGCTGCGGAGGCGGGGACAAGGGAGCAGACCCTGCGCCAACGGAGCAAGCCAACAAAGACAATGCCGGTGAAAAGAAAACGGATGATGCGGAGAAAAAAGATGATGAGAAAAAAGATGATGCGAAAACAGACGATGCCACCCAAAACGAAGGAGTGTTCCCGGCAACTGATCCCGCAGCGAGCCCAGCCGCAGCAACGAACCGTAAGGATACGCTGATCGTGGGCATGACCGCGCCGAAAGGAATATTTAACCCGTTTTATGGGGAAACGGCCTATGACAACTATGTGATCAAAGCATTGTTCAATAGTTTTACGGAGGTTCAAAAAGACGGGACATATGCTAACTCGCTGGCTGAAAAGATTGATGTGTCAGATGATGGTTTGAAATACACGTTCCACCTGAAGCCAGGCATTAAATATAGCGACGGTACGCCGATGACCGTTAAAGATTATGTTTTTGCCGTAAAAGTATTGTGTGATGGAGCATATGACGGCCCTTCCGACATGATGAGCGTGAAAATCAAAGGAGCCCAGGAATACCATGACGGCAAAGCCAAGGATATTTCAGGAATTAAAGTTATTGACGATAATACTGTTGAAGTGACTGTACTGGAGCCGCAGGCCATGACGAAAGACAGCCTTGGCACGGTCTGGATGGTACCAGAATCGTATTATGGCAAGGGCTATAAACAAGGCGATCTGGAATCGATCAAAGCCTTGAACAATAAGCCGATTGGCAGCGGCCAATATGTACTGACAAAGTTCGCTCCAGGTCAAGAGGTGGATCTGACTGCCAATCCGAACTACTTCTTGGGCGCCCCGAAAGTTAAAAATGTCGTGTTCAAAACCACAACGGATGAAACCAAAATGGCGATGCTGCAATCAGGTGAAACCGACATGGATTTATTCACCACGAATATGGAAGATAACTTAGGTGAAATACAGTCTTCAGGATTTTTTAATACCACTATTTTCCCTACAAACGGGTATGGATATGTTGCATTCAACATCAAACAGAAGAGATTCCAGGATGTGAAGGTGCGTCAAGCTCTTGTATATGGTCTGAATCGTAAAGAAATCGTTGAAGGCGTATATGGAAAATATGCCGATGTCATCAATATTCCGCAGTCCAAAGTATCTTGGGCATATACGAATGAAAATATTAACCCCTATGAATTCAACATGGATAAGGCAAAACAGTTGCTCGATGAAGCCGGCTGGAAAGTTGGGGCTGACGGAATCCGTGAGAAGGACGGAGAGAAGTTCAAAATTAATTTCTCCGCACAGGCTGATAACACAGTTGTAAACGCTCTCATACCAATTATGACCCAGAACTATAAAGAGCTTGGCATTGATCTGGTTTCCGAAACCCTCGATTTTAATGCCATTATGGATAAGAAGAATAAGGGCGATTACGAAATGTACTTTGCCGCATGGGGACTAACGGCAGATCCGGATACAACGATTTATATCACGAACGGTGCTCAGAACAAATCAGGCTACTCCAACAAAAAGGTTGATGACTTGATGGAAAAGGCCAGAAAGGAACTTGATCAAAATAAACGTAAAGAACTATACAAAGAGATGTATCAAGTGATCAATAATGATGTTCCATGCATCTTTATGTACCAGAGAAGAGATATGTGGCCAATAAATGCACGGGTGAAAGGCTTTGACCTGGCTCCTTACAAAGATTTCTCTTATGGATTGTATAACGTGGAAATTCCGCAATAACCGATCAAATTCAAGTGCTCAGTTCCCGGAGAAGTTCGGGGGCTGGGCATGTCCGCTTATGAAGCCAGGAGGAATCTGTATGAAACAATACATTATCCGCAGACTTCTGCAGATGATCCCGACATTGATCGGGATATCGATTATTATTTTCGCGATCTCTGCGCTTGTGCCCGGAGATTATATCACTGCGCAGGATAACCCGAATATGACTCGGGAGAAGGCCGAGCAGCTCCGCCACATTTACGGGCTGGACCAGCCGGTGGCGCAAAGATACTTTACCTGGGCAGGAAACATGATTAAAGGCAATATGGGCGACTCGCTTGTACATAAGGAACCTGTGACCAAGGTAATGAACAACTATGTATGGAATTCAGTGATCATCGCTTTTTTCAGCTTGGCGTTAAGCTGGCTTATTGCGATATTTGCGGGCGTATTTTCGGCTAAATATAAATACTCTTTTTTTGATAAAATCGTGACCCTGCTCATCTTTTTATGTATGTCGCTACCGTCGTTTTTTGTAGGGCTGATGCTGATCAAGGTTTTTGCTTTGCAATTAAAGCTGTTCCCTATCGCCGGCATGACAACCGCCGGGCTGAATGCCGAAGGCTGGGCTTATATCAAGGACGTGCTTAGACATTCGATTTTGCCCATCATTGTTTTAACAATGCTTAGCACCGGCAGTTTAACGCGTTATTTCAGAACAAGCATGCTTGAAGTTATCCATATGGACTATATCCGAACGGCACGGGCCAAAGGGCTTCACGAGCGGGTCGTTATCTTCAAACATGCATTACGGAATGCGATGCTGCCTGCGATTACGCTTTTAGGCTTTGAACTGCCTGCACTTTTTGGGGGAGCAATTATTCTCGAGAAGGTATTTATATGGCCGGGGGTCGGTCAAGTTTACCTTGAATCCATCAATATGCGGGATTACCCGTTTATGCTCGGCTTTACGGTGTTTCTCGCGATGCTCACGCTGCTTGGGAATCTGCTATCGGATGTGCTGTACGGCATCGCAGATCCAAGAATTCGCTTGAAGTAAGGGGGGGATCTGGTGTCCGTTATCAATGTAACCAAGGCGGAACATGTAGCCAATACGGGGCGAAAAGCTCCGGCTTCTCCGTGGAGAATGGCACTGCACCGTTTTACCAGAAATAAATTAGCGCTTATCGGCCTATTTATATTGGCGATTATGTTTTTGATCTGTTTCTTCGGCCCGCTTTTTTCGCCGTATAAACTATATGATTATCAGTTATCAATGAAAAACAAACCGCCAAGCAGCGCACACTGGCTGGGTACCGACTCTCTTGGGCGCGACATACTGCTGCGGATGATGCTTGCCGGCAGAATTTCGCTTCTGGTAGGGATCATTTCTACGACCATCGCGGTCATTATTGGCGCAACTTTAGGCTCACTGGCCGGTTTTTATCGAAAAGCTACCGATACGATCATTATGCGGATCACCGATATTTTTATGGCAATACCGACCTTGCCGATCTTGATTATTTTGGGTGCCGTATTATCCGACTTAAAAGTCGACCCTAGATACCGGATTTATTACCTGATGCTGATCATCGGCGTTCTGGCATGGACCGGCTTGGCCCGCTTAGTTCGGGGGCAAATCCTTGCATTGCGTGAGATGGAATATATGCAAGCCGTAGAAGCGCTCGGAATTCGTGACAAACGCAAAATTTTCCGGCATCTGCTGCCGAATACCATCCCCATTATCATCGTATCTGCGACACTCGGAGTGGCCGGAGCTATTTTGTATGAGTCAGCGTTAAGCTACCTCGGGATTGGTGTTGTTCCGCCAACGCCTTCATGGGGGAATATGATTGCAGAAGCGAATGATATGATTGTTTTCAGAAAAAGACCGTGGCTTTGGATTCCTCCAGGCATTTGCATTCTCATCACGGTGGTGGCGATTAACTTGATCGGCGACGGGCTTAGAGACGCCCTGGACCCCAAAACCAAAAAGTAGGAGAATTCGGATATGGCGAAAAATCTGGTTGAATTTCGGAACTTGCAAACACATTTCCATACTTCTACTGGCGTCGTTAAAGCGGTTGACGATGTCAGCTTCACCATCCGTGAAGGGGAGACGCTTTGCGTCGTCGGCGAATCGGGCTGTGGAAAAAGCGTAACCGCTATGTCGCTTATGCGGCTTATTGAATCGCCTCCAGGCAGAATCGCCGGGGGAGAAATTATGTTTGATGGCAAGGACATCCTGAAACTGAACAATAACGATATGAGGAGAATCCGCGGCAATGATATCTCGATCATTTTTCAGGAGCCGATGTCATCCCTGAACCCGGTCCTCACCATTGGCGAACAAATCACCGAACCAGTCATGCTGCATCTAATGCTGGACCGCAAGGCGGCGAAGGAACGGGCTTTGGAGCTGACCAATCTGGTCGGCATACCGCGGGCGGAGGATATTTTCTATTCCTATCCGCATGAGCTTAGCGGCGGCATGCGCCAGCGGATTATGATCGCCATCGCCCTCAGCTGCAACCCTAAACTGCTTATTGCGGATGAACCGACGACAGCGCTGGATGTGACGATCCAGGCTCAAATTCTGGACCTGATGCGCGACATTAAGAAAAAGCTGAATACGTCCATCATGCTGATTACCCATGACCTGGGAGTCGTAGCCGAAATGGCGGATTTCGTGGTTGTGATGTATGCGGGCAAGGTCATAGAAGAGGCATCGGTGTATGAACTGTTCAAAAATCCCCAACATCCGTATACCAAAGGCCTTCTGAAAGCAAAACCGGTCATTAATCAAACGAGCGAAAGACTGTATACCATTCCGGGCCAGGTTCCCAATCCGATCGAGCTCGGGGATAACTGCCATTTTCATGACCGCTGCGAGTTCTGCATGGATATTTGCAAAATGCAGGAGCCGCCCCTGCGGGAGCATGAATCCGGTCACAAAACCGCGTGCTGGCTATTTGAGAAAGAGGGGGAATAGACCGATGAGCGAGCCGTTGATGAAGGTGGCCAACTTAAAAAAATACTTTCCGGTTACGGGAGGGGTATTTCAGCGTACAGTAGGGTATGTCAAAGCGGTAGATGACGTTTCTTTTGAAATAAACCGCGGCGAATCCTTCGGTTTGGTGGGCGAATCGGGATGCGGCAAAAGCACGATCGGGCGAACGATATTGCGTCTGAATGAGAAAACCGCCGGCGACGTGATATTTAAAGGCCAGGATATCTATAAACTTACGAAAGATAAACTCCGGGAGCTTCGTCCTGAACTTCAGATTGTATTTCAAGATCCATACAGTTCATTAAATCCCCGGATTAAAGTTGGCGAAGCGATCGGAGAAGCGTTGCTCAGCCATGGGCTGGTTCAAAGAAGCGAATTGAAGGAGAGGGTTATAGAAACCTTGAACATCTGCGGGCTAGCCAGTTATCACTATGATCGTTATCCGCATGAATTTTCCGGTGGCCAAAGACAGCGTATCGGCATAGCGCGCGCATTGATATTAAATCCCGATTTTATTGTGGCTGATGAACCCGTGTCCGCACTTGACGTGTCCATCCAAGCACAGATCATCAATCTGCTCAGCGATTTGCAGGAGAAGCGGCAGCTAACCTACTTGTTCATCTCCCATGATTTGAGCGTGGTAGAGCATTTATGCAATCGGATCGGAGTCATGTATTTGGGTTCGATGGTAGAATTGGCCGAAAAAAAAGAATTGTTTCGCAATCCGCTACATCCGTACACCAAGGCATTATTATCCGCAATTCCGATACCGGATCCAACGTTAAAAAGAGAGAGGATCGTGCTTCAAGGGGACATCCCGAGCCCGGCAAATCCGCCTGCAGGATGCAAATTCCATACCAGATGCCCGCTCGCTTCAGACATTTGCAGGGAGGAAGCCCCACAATACCGGAATATGGGACAGGATCATTTTGTAGCATGTCATTTTGCTTGAAATAGGAATATGGTTAATATTTCATATGAATTTTTTGATGCAAAAGCCGCTGTCCTGATATCTTTGCCATTGACAGATTAATGCGTTTCCAGTAAATTTGTACGTATTATATTTATTTCTCGCTCATGTCAACTAACATAACATTTAATAAAAAATAGAAACGATGTAAGCGCCTTAATAGTTTCATTGCTCCCAATTCAACCATTTCTTGATCAAGCATCCTCTGCTTTTAACATTAAAATTCGATCAGAAATGGCTTCCTTTTTTTGTTGAATCCATTGCTGGCACTAGATTTGAATCATTAAAAAATTTTAATTCAGAGTACTTAAAAAAAATATTGACGTGATATAAATTTACACGTATCATTTACATTAAATTTACCCAAGGAAGTTTTAACCAGCGCGTGAATACCCAGTTTGCTGAATTCAATTGACCGATGGTCATTTAAGACATTAATGCTTTATTGCGTTATTGGGTATTCGCGAATGTGTCCGGTTTGTTCACAATTTCAATGTTTTGAAATGTGATCGCCGGAACTATGCATTTCCTAACATTTGGATATATTAATTTTTTAATATATTGTTTCACCTGTTGCCGTCATCTTGTTGTTAAGAATGGTTGATTACAAGAGGGGGAATCGTCGCTACTAGGGAAATTCGGGGTCACTAGAACGAATTCAATGCAGGTGTAAAAGTCCCTGATAGTCAGACGGACAAGCTTCGTTTGAACTATTGGCAAGTCTTTGGATGATCCATGCAGTACATGCAGGTATCCATCATTTTATTTTCAAAGGGGAGGAAAATGGTAAATGGCAAGTAAGAAAAAATGGTTGTCGTTATTTGTATCATTGTCTGTTGTCAGCGCACTTTTTGTAGGTTGCGGCGATTCTAAAACCGCTGAAACTCCAAAAGATGAGCCAAAGAAAGAAGAGGCGGCAGGCACGGATAAACCGGCTGAAAACCCTGGTGAGCCTAAGCAAGGCGGAACTCTGACGGTAGGTACCTTCTCTGACGTCGTCAATTTGAACCCGATTTATGTGCAAGATACAGCTTCCGCTGATGCTGATTATTTTATCTATGCGCATTTGTTTGACTTTGACAAGGAAGGCAACGTAGTAGCCGAACCTTGGTCCCTCGCTGCTGAGCCGATGAAAATTTCCGAAGACGGACTTACTTATGAGATCAAGCTGAAAGACAATCTGAAATGGAGCGACGGACAGCCGATTACGGCCGATGACGTGAAATTTACGATTGAAACGATCCTCAATCCAGAATCTGGTGCACCTGGAATCGCGCAATACGACAAAATCAGCAAGATCGAAGTAGTTGATCCTCAAAACCTGAAAATTACATTGAAGCAAGTATATGCTCCTTTCCAATACAGCCTTCATATGCAAGTTGCACCTCAGCACGTGCTGAAGGATGTTAAAGTGACTGAAATGCAGAAAAATCCTTACGGTACGGATCCTGCAAAAACAGTTACTAGCGGACCATGGAAATGGACCGAGTGGAAACAAAAGGAATATTTGAAATTTGATGCAAATCCTGATTATTGGGGTCCAAAACCAAATATTCAAACTGTAGTCTACAAAATCTATGCTGACCAAAACACTGAAGTACAAGCGCTGATCAAAGGCGATGTCGATGTCGTTGGCGGTATCCCTGTAACTCAGTTGGATGCGGTTAAGAAGGTTGATAAGATTACTGTAGCATCCGAGCCAGGACCGCAATACGAATATGTGGGTCTGAACCGTAAGCCAGAAAACTTCAAGGACAATTTCGTTCCTTGGGATGGTCAAAAAACAAGACAAGCGATGGCTTATGCTCTCAATCGCCAAGGCATGGTAGACAACGTTCTGAAAGGCATCGGGAAATTGATGAACGCTCCGTTTATGCCTAATTCCTGGGCTGATCCAGGCGATGCAGCTGTGAACTACGACTACAATCCGGAAAAAGCAAAACAATTGCTGGCTGAGGACGGATGGAAGCCAGGCAGCGACGGCATCCTGGTGAAGGACGGACATCGCTTCTCCTTCGAACTGCAATACAACTCCGGCAACAGCCGTCGTGAGCAAGTATCGCTCGTCATGCAGCAAAACTTCAAAGAAGTCGGTATCGAAATGATTCCTAAAGCCATTGACTTTGCCGCATGGAACGAACAAAACCTGGTACCGGGTAAATTTAACGCAATCCTGCTGGGATGGTCTCTTGATAGCCCAGATCCAAATGGTGAATCGACATTCAGTTCCAAATTCTTTGCTCCTAAAGGCCAAAACAACGTATTCTATAAGAACGAAAAACTCGACCAGTTGTGGGAAGAAGGCACGAAAGTTGTAGACCAAGAGAAACGTAAAGAAATCTATAAAGAAGTTGCGAAAGAAATCTCGACTGACCTGCCATATATCTTTATGTATTCTTACGGTACACCACAAGCGCACAGCAAAAAAATCAAGTTTAAACCAGAAGATGCTCCAATTACGAACTTGGCCCGTGGTGAATTCTTCCACGTTAATAACTGGTGGATTGACGACGCTAAATAAAATGTAAATTAGGGGCACAAAACGGTGCTGGAGGGGGAGAATTTTTTCCCCTCTCCCTTTTTTGCGTTTTATAGGCGCGATCAAAAAAATAATAGAATCATTCGATTTGCCGAAAGTAGCCTAACGATGGGCAGTTTTTGTGCAAATCTGATTCACTATTTTTTTGATCGCGCCTGGATGCGTGTTTTTGGCGTGTAAAATTGTTAGGAGGACCCATTATGACTGAATATCTCATCCGCCGCATACTGCAATCCATACTCGTAATTTTCCTGATTTCGCTGGTGACATTCGGGCTTATTCATGCAGCTCCAGGCGGGCCTACTCAAATGATGATTTCCCCTGGTATGTCTCCGGAAGCGGCAGAAATTCAAAAACATAATTTAGGTTTGGATAAGCCAGTTCCAGAACAGTATTGGAATTGGATTAAAGGACTGCTTTCAGGCGACTTGGGCAAAACGTTTAAAAACAATACTCCTGTTGGCGACATTTTGTGGCCGACGATTAAAAACACATTTGTATTAATGAGCTTTGCTTGGGTAATATCGATGCTTATTGCGATCCCTTGGGGGATTTATAACAGTACGAAACCATACGGGTTATCCGACCAGACATCCAACTTTATATCCTATGTCGGGTTTGCAATGCCGGCGTTCTGGTTCGGTATTATTTTGCAGCAAGTTTTTGCAATTCAGTTAAACTGGCTTCCGTTATCGGACATGTATGCCATGGATAAACAAGGTAACTTTTCGGATTTGTTATATCATTTAGTTTTACCGTGTACGGTTCTTATACTGGCCAACCTGGCCGCTTATTCCAAATATTCCCGTTCGAGTATGCTTGAAGTGCTGGAACAGGATTATATCCGTACAGCCCGAGCGAAAGGCGTACCTGAACGCAAGGTTATATTCCGTCACGCATTGCGTAACGCCCTAATTCCGATAATTACAGTGTTAGGTATGGAATTGCCAACTCTCGTCGTCGGCGCCGCATTAACCGAAAGTGTATTTAACTGGCCGGGCATGGGCCGCTTATATGTTGATATGGCGAGAGCGAGAGAGTATTCCGTGTTGATGGCAATTGTCCTGGTTACTGCCGTTATGGTCGTACTCGGCAACCTGATCGCTGATATCCTTTATAAAATTGTCGATCCGCGCGTACAGCTTGGACGTAAAGGAGGAAAATCCGCATGAGTGACATGAACGCGATGTCCGCACCGAATATGCAGCAGACCGAGCCGCAGGTGCCGGAGAATACTCTTCCTCCTTCAGAGAAAACACCGGGCCCTTGGAGAACGGTATGGAGCAAATTCAGACGTAATGGATTTGCCATGAGTGGACTGATTGTGCTTTTCATTTTTATCGCTATTGCGATTCTGGCACCGGTCATTGCACCGTATAAACCAGATAAGATTGATCTGCTGCTTGCTAATCTTAGCCCGGGTACGGACAACCATTTGCTCGGTACGGATGAGGTGGGACGGGATATCTTCTCCCGCCTGGTTTACAGCAGCCGCATCTCGCTCTTCATCGGCTTCTCCGTTGCAGCAATGACCGTTATTATTGGATCTATCATCGGTGCCGTTTCCGGTTACTTCGGTGGCTGGATTGATACAATTTTCATGCGCATTGTCGATGTCATGAACTCGATTCCTACGTTGTTCCTTAACATTTTGGTTATGGCTATTTTTGGAACGCAAATTCAGTATATGATTATGATTTTGGCATTTACCAGCTGGACAGGGGTAGCACGGCTTGTGCGGGGTACATTCCTTCAGCTGCGTGAAATGCAATATGTAGAAGCGGCCAGAGCTACGGGTGTATCAAACTGGGGAATTATCTTCAGACATTTGATGCGCAATGCAAGCTTCCCGATTATCGTTAATGCAACGCTGATGGTAGGCGGCGCGATTTTGTCGGAATCGGCTCTTTCCTACCTTGGACTCGGAATCCAGGCGCCTGCTACAAGCTGGGGGCTTATGCTCAGCAACTCGCAGGAGTTTATGCTGACCAATCCAATGCAAGCCGTTTATCCAGGCTTATGTATCCTGATCGTCGTGCTTGCTGTTAACTTCATTGGTGACGGGATCCGTGACGCTCTCGATCCAAGACAGAAAAACACGCGGAGGGGGTTAGCGAAATGGCGGAAAAACTTCTCGAAGTCCGAAATTTAACCACAGGATTTTTGACAGATAAAGGATTTGTTAAAGCAACGGACAGCATCTCGCTGAATATTGAAAAAGGGAAAACGCTCTGTCTTGTTGGCGAATCCGGCAGCGGCAAAAGCGTAACCTCCTTATCGATCATGCGTTTGATCGATTATGCCGGCGGCGTCATTCTTGAGGGGAACATCAACTTTAAGGGCGAAGATCTGGCGGCCAAGAAGCAAGATGAACTGAAGGACATTCGCGGGAATAAAATCTCGATGATTTTCCAGGATCCGATGTCGGCGTTAAATCCGGTATTTACCGTGGGCGACCAAATTGCCGAGAGTTTACGTCTGCACCAGAACAAGAGCAAAGACGAAGCCTGGAAGGAAGCTATTGAACTGCTCAGAATGGTCGGTATTCCATCTCCTGAAATCCGGGCCAAGCAGTATCCGAACCAATTGTCAGGCGGTATGTGTCAGCGCGTCGTTATTGCGATCGCGCTCGCAGCCAAACCAGAGCTTCTGATCGCCGACGAACCGACAACCGCACTCGATGTGACGGTTCAGGCACAAATTCTGGATTTGCTGCAGGATCTGAAAGAAAAGCTCGGCACATCCATTCTGCTCATTACCCATGATATGGGTGTAGCAGCGGAAATGGCCGATCATGTTGCGGTTATGTATGCCGGCGCGATTGTGGAGCAAGGAACCGTCGAAGAAATCTTTACGAATCCTTCTCATCCATATACGACGGGTCTCTTGCAATCCATCCCTGGTTTTGAAGGCGAACGCGGTGGCGAATTGTATACGATTAAAGGTACAATCCCGGGGCTGGGCAACCTGCCGAAAGGCTGCCGTTTCAATCCGCGCTGCCCGCATGCGATGGACAAATGCCGTCAAGAAGAACCGGGAGATATTCAAATCGGCAATGAGCATTACACCAAATGCTGGTTGTATGAGGAACAAGAGAAAGCAGCCGTAGCCGGGAAAGGGGAAAATATCCATGGCTAAAAATCTGGTGGAAGTTGAACACGTTAAAAAATATTTCCCGATCCACAAAGGGCTGCTCAACCGCGTTGTCGGCCACGTTAAAGCTGTTGATGACGTATCTCTTACGATTCGCGAAGGCGAAACCTTCGGCTTGGTAGGGGAGTCCGGGTGCGGCAAGTCCACGTTGGGACGTGTCATTTTGCGTCTGCAAAGCGCGACGGATGGGTCCGTTAAAATTAACGGCCGCGATGTTCATGCTTTGAACAACAGAGATCTTAACAAAATGCGCGAGGAAATGCAGATTATTTTCCAGGATCCGTTCGGATCGCTGAATCCGCGCTTTCTTGTGAAGGATGTCATCGGTGAACCGCTGAAGATTCATACGAAAATGTCAGCCAAGGAAATCGATGACCGCGTAGTGGAATTGATGAAGCTGGTTGGTCTAGATCCAACACGCCGCAACCGTTATCCGCATGAATTTTCCGGCGGTCAGCGCCAACGGATCGGGATTGCCCGGGCAATAGCGCTGAAACCGAAATTCATCGTTGCGGATGAAGCTGTATCCGCGCTTGACGTATCGGTACAGTCGCAGGTTATTAACCTGCTGATGAAGCTGCAGAAGGAAATGGGACTTACGTTCCTGTTTATCGCGCATGGTCTGAACGTCGTTCGCCATATTTCCGACCGCGTAGGCGTCATGTATCTGGGCAAGATGGTTGAGGTTGGCGAGACCGAAGCGCTTTATGCCGAACCTCTGCATCCATATACGGCGGCATTGCTTTCAGCGATTCCGAAGCCATCGCCAAACAAAAAACGGAACCGGATCGTCCTTGAGGGCGACGTGCCTTCACCGGCCAATCCTCCATCAGGCTGCCGATTCCATACCCGCTGTCCATTTGCGCAAGCCAAATGCAGCCAGGTTGAACCGAAACTCGAAGAAGTTAAGCCGGGCAGACAAGTTGCCTGCCACTTCCCGATCGGCGTGGAAGGCGGTTCGGATCTGAACTCGTTGAAACGTTGACTTTTATTGCAGGTAGGATTTGGGGTCCGCCTGAACGTTAAATTGCATAATGTTACAGCCCTGTTGCCGTGAATCTGGTTACAGGGCTGTTTTTAGATTATGAATTTATATGTTTTTTTGGGCCCTCGCAATTTGGAATAAGCATCGAAGCATAGGCTCCACTCCGTACTTTTGCTCGCAAAAGCGCCCTCTTTGAGAGGCGCCCTTACTTCTTTCCGATACTCTTTGTGGGGTTATTTTCATACCCTAAGTTACGCTTTGTAGCGTTAAAACTGCATATATTTGTCGATAAAGGAACCTTTTTTTATTGAATTGACACCGTTATGCAGTTTCTTTTTATGGATTTTGCGTTTAAAATGTTAGTGTCGTTTGACAATGCCTATTTTACGCGTGATTTTTCGCTTTCGGCATTCGTTACAAATTCGAACATTTAGAAAGGGGGCCGGAGGATACAATTTTTTTCGGCAAATTAGGACTTTTATTCTAAAATAAAAGAAGGAATCATTGAATGAAAAAGAGAACAAAAATATATATATCCATTGCTGTAGCCATTTTTTTGGTTGCTGGAGGAGCTTATTTGTTTCGCAAGCAGCTTGCAGTGATGGCCTTTGATTTATTTCTTTCCAATCGGGTGGAGAGCTCGCTCCAAAAATCCTATCAACCATTGGAATCCAAAGACAACATGCCGATTAAACCGGCCGAACCGGTGGTTTATGAGAATAAGCCGTTTTCGGTCCTTTTGCTTGGCTCCGACCAACGGAAGAATGAACCGGCCCGTTCGGATACGCTGATTTATGCAGTTGTGCGTCCCAAAGATTCCAAGGTGCTGCTTGTTTCCATTCCGAGAGACACCTACACGGAGATCATAGGCAAAGGGAAGAAGGATAAGATTACGCATGCCTTCGCTTTTGGCGGGGAGCAGATGTCCAAGGATACCGTTGAAGCTTTCTTAGACCATAAAGTGGACTATTATGCTACGATTAATTTTCAAGGTCTGAAGGATGCAGTCAATGCGTTGGGCGGTGTCGAGCTGCCGATCCAAAAGGACATCGTCAATAAAGGGCGCGATCATGAAAAATTCACGGTCAAGGCGAATAAGCCGATTTACAATGGCGAGGAAGCGCTGAATTATGTGCGTTACCGGGAAGATAGCGACTTTAACCGTACGAAACGCCAGCAGGTGTTTTTGGATGCCGTTGCGAACCGGATGCTGCATCTGAATCAGATCTCCAAAATTCCGGATCTCCTGGATATTATGGGCGATAACTTCCAAACCGATATGCAGCCCCAGTTTATTATTGACTTGGCGAAGCAGATTTTAACCGGATCGGAAGCCCAAATTTCCAGCTATACGATCATGGGTGAAGGTATGCGTATCGGAGGCGTTTATTATGATAAGCCCATCGAAAAAGATGTGGATAAAGCAAAAGCGCTCATTGACAGCTGGAAAGATTCAAACACGCCATCCGATCAGTTGATGCAGCCGGGTGACGATCAGGACAAGAAAACGGTACAATAAGAAGGTTTTAGCACTTTTATAATTTGAAATCGGCAGCCACAAGTGCGGCTGCTGATTTTGTGTCCTCTTGAAACAAAGCCGCTATGAGGCCGTATGAAGAGGATGGAGAGGTTTTAGAAGGGTAGAGGAGGATGGATCCGACATGAACATAGCGTTTTTTCTGCTACCTAAACAGGAAGTCGTTACAGTTACGACAGACTCGACGCTGAGGCAGACGCTGGAGAAGATGGAGTTCCACAGGTACACGGCGGTGCCGATTCTAGGCAAAGAAGGCAAATATGCCGGAACGGTTACGGAAGGCGATCTGTTGTGGCATATGAAAAACTCGAACGGGAAAATAAATTTTGAGAACGCGTCCAAGTTTCTGCTGAAGGACGTGCCGCTCAAGATGAACAATAAACCGGTTTCCATTGATGCCAACATGGAGGATTTGATTAACTTGGCGAAGGTTCAAAACTTTGTCCCGGTTGTGGATGATATGAACCGTTTTATCGGCATCGTTCGCAGAAGCCAGATCATTGAATACTGTGAGAAGTTTGTTTTTAAAGAATCGATAAATTCGTTGTAAACTACATGTTCGTTCGTAAGCAGATCGTGATTACCTTGGAACGAAAAGGCATAGAATAGGAAAAGACCTGCTTTTGATTGGTTGATCTGCAGGTCTTTTTAGATATATCAGGGGTACAGGGGTCCCGGCAAAGTAATCGGAATCAGCTTCGAAGGCCACACGTCACTCCGTACTTTTGCTTCGCAAAAGCGCCCCTCTGTGAGAGGCGCCCTTACTTCTTTTCGATACTCTTTTGTGGGGTTAATTTGCCGATGCATGGGGAATCAAGGGCCCCGGGATGGTATTTCGATAGCGGCTTCTTTTTATGCTATAATGGAGAATAAAGCTTTTTTCAGGGAGTGTGAGCTTCAGAAATGCCAAAGGATTTGGATGTAGCCAAACGTGCCAAAGTCATCGAATGGCTGAAAACCGAAGTGGTTGACCACGTATCAAGGCTGTTTAAGGCATTATGGGAAGGCAGCACGGCCCGGGTGGGTGACAGTCTCGCTAGTTTGATCATGAGCTCGTACATATTGGCTCGCAGGCTTGGTATGTCGTACAGGGATCTGGATGATCTTTTGATCGATAAATTAAAGAAACACAAACAGGAAGGCCACCAGCTTGAGGAATGGTATCAGGATATTTCCGCGCTTGAAGAACATATGCGTAAGAGGTGAAGACATTGAAAATGCGCTGGACATCAGTGGTATGGAGCGTTGTGTATTTGCTGCTGCTGCTCTCCTTGCTAACTCCTTTATCGATCGTGACGGTCTTTTTTTTGATATTGCCCGCCACGATTCTTTTTGCAACTTTGAACGTAAGGAGCTTTCTGCTCCATGTCTTGCCGGTATGGCTTATCGCTTTTATCGTACATCCGGTTTATTTGCTCTTGGCGATGTATTTTATGGTTCCCTCGATCGTCATGGGCTGGTCCTACAAAAGAAAAAATTCAGCTCTTCGGACGTTATTGATCGGATCGGGTACGGTTTTGGCCGAAATGCTGGTTTTGCTATTGATCGGCACGCTGTTTTTACACTTCGATTTATCCGGCTATGTGCATGATATCGTCAAAATGACGATGTCTCCGCTGAAGGATGTGGGCGGTAATAATCCGTTGATCAGCGATATGGTCTGGACGCCGGAGAAAATGCAAATCGTCAGCGATATGACGATGCAGATGATTCCGTTTGCGATGATTATCAGTTCCTTCATGATGGGGGTTATCACGCATTCGCTGGCGCGTCCGATTATTGAAAGTACGGGTTACCATGTGCCGAAACTGAAACCGGCCCGGGAATGGATGCTGCCGAAATCCTTGATTTGGTATTATTTGATCGGGGTTGTGATTGAAGTATTCGCCCGCGGTTCCCACAACTCGTTTCTGATCATGATTGCCGCGAATCTGGTGCCGCTGCTCCATATCTGTTTCATGATTCAGGCCATCGGATTTTTCTACTTTCTGGCATATTCGAAAAAATGGCATCCGGCTATACCGCTAGTGATTGTGATTCCGATTTTACTGTTTCCGCCGATGAGGATTATCGGAATATTGGATCTGGCATTTCCGCTGCGTCAATATATGACTAAATCAAAACGTTAGGGTGGGAAGTCATGCCTAAATTTCTACAACAGCGCTGGCACGGCTATTATACCGTCTGGGCGTTTATGCTGATGCTGCTTTTGGTCATTATTGTGACTCGGTACAATTGGCCGCTCGGAATTATAAGCCTCTGCCTTGTTGGAGTGCTTTGCTATCTGTTGCTGAAGGCGGAAATGCGGTACCGGAAAAATCTGCTGGATTACATTAACGGTTTGTCCTTTCGCGTCAAAAGAGTTGAGGGGGAAGCCATCAGCGCCCTGCCGTTCGGGATCGTTCTCTACGGAGAGGATAAATCCGTCGAATGGAACAATCGCTACGTTTGCAAAATATTCGGACAAAAGTCGCTCGTCGGCGCTTCGCTGCAGGAGCTTTTTCCGTCGCTGACTCCGCATGTCAGCGAGAAAAAGGATGCGCACAAAGACGGGCATAAGCAAGTTCAGACGGAAATCAAAATCGGCGAATCTCATTTTCATCTGATGTTGAATACCGACGAACGGCTGATATACTTGTATGATATTACCGAGATGGCCGTTTTGCGTGAGAAATACGAAGCGGAGAAGCTGGCCCTCGGAATTATTATGATGGATAATCTCGATGAGGCGGCGCAAGGGATGGATGACCAGCAGCGCACCTCCCTGATTGCCAAGGTGACGACCGAAATTACGGAGTGGGCCAGACATTACGATGTCTACCTGCGGCGGTTGTCTTCGGACCGTTATTTGATGATGCTGAATTATCAATCGCTGCAGGAGCTGGAAAAAAGCAGATTTGTCATCCTGGATGAAGTTCGCGAGATGACCGCTGAGCTTAAGGTGCCGATGACGCTGAGCATTGGGCTTGGTTTCGGGCCTGAGAGCATCAGCGAGCTGGGCGAGTTGGCCCAATCATCCCTTGATATGGCGCTTGGCCGCGGGGGCGATCAGGCCGCAGTTAAAGCAGGGCAACGCCTGTCCTTCTATGGCGGAAAATCCAATGCCGTCGAGAAGCGGACGAGGGTGCGGGCGAGAGTAATTGCCCATGCTTTGCGCGATTTGATCCAGGAAAGCGACAAAGTATTTATTATGGGTCACCGGACGCCGGATATGGACGTGATTGGCGCGTCCATCGGCGTGCTGAAGGCTGCCCAGATCTACAATGTGGAGGCGTATATCGTTCTGCCTGGCACCAACCCGTCCATTGATCGCATGATGGCGCAGGTGAAAAAAGACGAGCGTCTGATTGAGCGGTTCATTACGCCGGAACAGGCGCTCGCCATGCTGAATCCGCACAGCCTGCTTGTGGTGGTGGACACGCATAAGGCCTCCATGACGATGGAGCCGAAGCTGGTGCAAAATGCAAGCCGGATTGTGGTGGTGGACCATCATCGCCGCGGCGAAGAGTTCATCAATGACGCTGTGCTTGTGTACATGGAGCCGTATGCATCTTCGGCATGTGAGCTGGTTACCGAGCTGCTGCAGTACATCCATGAGAAAATACAGCTTACTCCGATGGAAGCGACGATGCTGCTCGCCGGCATTACGGTGGATACGAAGCATTTTGCGCTCCATACCGGCTCACGGACATTTGAAGCGGCCGGATTTCTGCGGCGCAGCGGCGCGGATACGATTTTGATCCAGCGGATGCTGAAAGAGGATCTGCAGGAATATCTGGCAAAGTCAGAAATCATCAAGCATGCTAAAATGGTATTTGATCATATCGCTCTTGCCGTGACCGAGCCGGGGACCGTCATCCCGCAGCTGCTGATTGCCCAGGCAGCGGATACGCTGCTCAATATGACGGATGTGATCGCATCCTTCGTGATCAGCGAACGGCCGGACGGCCTGATTAGCATCAGCGCCCGTTCACTCGGCCGGATGAATGTGCAAGTCGTCATGGAAAGGCTTGGCGGCGGGGGACATTTGACGAATGCGGCCGTTCAAATCAAGTGCACGGTAGAAGAAGCCGAGAAGCGGCTGCTTGAAGTTCTTACGCAAATTGAGGAGAAAGAGGGGTTGTTCGAATGAAAGTCATTTTTCTGAAAGACGTAAAGGGTCAAGGTAAAAAAGGCCAGGTAAAAGAGGTCTCTGAAGGTTATGCAACGAATTTCCTGCTGCCGCGGGGTCTGGTCCGTCCGGCTACAGATGGGAATATGAAGACGCTGGAAAATCAAAATGCGGCGGAACAACGCCGTAAGGAGCAGGAAAAAGAAGAAGCGCAGCAGCTTGGCAAAAAGCTGGAAGAAATGACGGTTCAGCTGAAAGCCAAAGCCGGTGAAGGCGGACGGTTGTTCGGCGCCATTACCAGCAAGCAGATTGCGGAAGCCCTGGCCGAACACAATGTGAAAATCGACAAACGCAAAATCGAATTGGAAGAACCTATCCGCCACCTGGGCGTTACCCAGATAACGGTGAAGCTGCATCCGGAAGTAAAAGCAACGCTTAAGGTTCAGGTTACGGAGGAATAGGATGGGCGGAGAGCTCTTTTTCGATCGGATTCCCCCGCAGAATTTGGAAGCGGAGCAGGCGGTTTTAGGGGCCATTCTGCTGCAAAGCGAAGCGATGATTACCGCGATGGAGCGGGTGCAGCCGGAGGATTTCTATGACGCGTCGCATCAGCTGATCTATGAAGCGATGATCCAGCTCGGAGAAGAGAATCAGCCAGTCGATCTGGTTACCCTGACTTCACGGCTGCAGGATAAAGGCCAGCTGGAGGATGTGGGCGGAGTCAGCTATCTGGCGAAGCTGGCTCACGCCGTGCCTACCGCGGCCAATGTGGAATATTACGCCCAGATTATCGAAGAGAAGTCGATGCTGCGGCGTTTGATCCGCACAGCTACTCAAATCGTCAGCGAAGGTTACAGCGGCGGCGAAGATGTGGCCGGCATGCTCAGCGACGCGGAACGCCGGATTCTGGAGATCTCCAACCGGCGCACAGGCAGCGGCTTCATAGCCATCCGCGATGTGCTGATGGAAGTGTTCGATCGGGTGGAAGTGCTGCACCAGCAAAGCGGAAACACAACCGGTATACCAACGGGGTTTGTGGATCTGGACAAGATGACGAACGGTTTCCAGCGTTCGGACTTGATCATCGTGGCTGCACGGCCTTCCGTAGGTAAAACGGCGTTTGCCCTCAACATTGCGCAAAATGTCGCTGTTCGGGCCAATGAGACCGTAGCGATATTCAGTCTGGAGATGTCCGCACCGCAGCTCGTAAACCGTATGATTTGCGCTGAAGCGAATCTGGATGCGAATCTGATGCGGACAGGGGATTTTAAGACAGATGAAGATTGGGCCAAGCTGACGATGGGAATCGCCTCGCTGGCAGAAGCCGAAATTTACATTGACGATACCCCCGGGATAACTGTAGCGGATATTCGTTCCAAGTGCCGCCGGTTGAAAAAGGAAAAAGGTCTCGGCATGATCGTGATCGATTACCTGCAGCTGATCCAGGGACGTGGAAAGGCCGGGGAGAACCGGCAGCAGGAGGTATCCGAAATTTCGCGTACGTTGAAGCAAATTGCCCGTGAGCTGATGGTTCCGGTTATCGCGCTGTCCCAGCTGAGCCGGGGTGTCGAGCAGCGTCAAGATAAACGGCCGATGATGTCCGACCTTCGGGAATCGGGTTCCATCGAGCAGGATGCCGATATCGTAGCCTTCCTTTACCGTGATGATTATTACAATCAAGAAACAGAGAAGAAGAACATTATCGAAATCATTATCGCTAAACAGCGTAATGGTCCGGTCGGCACCGTCGAACTGGTCTTCCTTAAAAATTTTAATAAATTCGTCAATTATGAGCGGACGCACTCGGAACCCTTTGCGATGTGATCATGGCAATTGGAAAAACGCAGCAGAAAGCCGCCGCAAAAAATTGAATATTCACTTCTATTTCCGAACAATTGCACATACGATGTTGCGATTGTTCGTTTTTTATTTGACTTTAAAAATAGAGACTGTTACACTGATAATGCTGCTTTGGGAATCAACCTCATAATGGATTTTTAACAGCAAGCGGCATTATGAAATTGATTATTAGTGCAGTTAGACTGCTTAAGCAGATGCATAGAGTTTTGGCTTTTCGCACAAAATTCAATGGAATTATTAAAATGAGGTGTTGTAAACACCAAGCGGGGGAATGAAAATGTCAACAGTAGTCGTTGTGGGAACACAATGGGGAGACGAAGGCAAAGGAAAAATCACGGACTTTCTCGCAGAAAGCGCCGATGTGGTGGCCCGTTATCAAGGCGGGAACAATGCCGGACATACCATTCTGATTGACGGTAAAAAATATAAGCTGAGCTTGATTCCATCCGGCGTATTTTATTCCGATAAGATTTGCGTCATCGGGAACGGAATGGTGATCAACCCGGCTGCTCTCATTGAAGAAATCAATTACATTCATGATAATGGTTTTACAACCGATAATTTGGTCATCAGCGATCGTGCTCATGTCATCATGCCATACCATTTGGTAATGGACGCGCTGGAAGAAGACCGCAAAGGTCCGAATAAAATCGGTACGACACGCAAAGGGATTGGCCCTTGCTACATGGATAAGGCTGCCCGGAACGGAATCCGGATCGCCGACTTGATGGACGCGGAAGAGTTTGAGCTGAAGCTTCGTCATCTGATGAAAGAAAAGAACCAAATCATTCAGCAGGTATACGGCGCCGAGCCGCTTGATGTTGAAGAGGTGCTGAAGCAGTATCTGGAGTATGCGGAATTGATCCGGAAATATGTAAAAGACACGTCGGTCGTCCTGAATGACGCGATCGACGCGGACCGCAAAGTACTGTTCGAAGGCGCACAAGGCGTAATGCTTGATATCGACCAAGGCACGTACCCTTATGTGACGTCCTCGAACCCTTCAGCTGGCGGTGTTTGCATCGGTTCCGGCGTCGGTCCTTCCCGTATCAATCAGGTCATCGGGGTTGCCAAATCCTACACAACCCGAGTGGGCGACGGTCCATTCCCGACAGAGCTGAAAGATGAAATCGGCGACTATATCCGTGAAAAAGGCCATGAATATGGCACGGTTACCGGACGCGCGCGCCGCGTCGGCTGGTTCGACAGCGTGGTGGTGCGCCATGCCCGTCGCGTCAGCGGTTTGACCGGCTTGTCCTTGAACTCGCTGGACGTATTAACAGGCCTGGATACCGTTAAGATCTGCACCGGATACAAATACCGCGGCGAAGTGATCACCCATTATCCGGCAAGCCTGAAAATGCTGGCTGAATGCGAAGCAGTGTATGAGGAAATGCCAGGTTGGCATGAGGATATTTCGGAAGCGAAGACGCTGGAAGATCTGCCGGAAACCACGCGCAATTATGTCAAACGCGTATCCGAGCTTACCGGCATTCCGATCGCCATCTTCTCCGTTGGCCGCAACCGCAGCCAAACCAATCAAATTCTGCCGATTTATTAATTGGCTTGCGCTATTTCGTTAACCTATTGAGTCCCCTATTTATCTTAATAGAAGTACTTATTGCCCATTCGCCGGGAAATTCCCGGTGGATGGGCTTTTTTAGATTATAAGTTTTTTGGGATCCCCGCAAAGTATCCGGAATAAGCATCGAAGCATAGGCTCCACTCCGTACTTTTGCTCCGCAAAAGCGCCCCTCTTTGAGAGGCGCCCTTACTTCTTTCCGATACTCTTTGCGGGGTTATTTTTCGCGGTCAGGGGATTAAAAGCAGCATAAATTCGTCAATACTTCAAATAGATAGAGGATACCTGCATAAAGGCATTCCGCAAAATCCGAAAATAGAATTTTTCTCGGAAGATCTATATCAGCAATCATCCAGCATGGTTGGCATAAAGGAGGAGGGGCGGCATGAGAATAGCGCAGTGGCTGATCAAAATCGTACTGACCGTAGTCTTGATCAGCGGTTTGACGATATTAACGACCGGGGCCATAGTAAACAGTTACGTACAATCGCTGCTCGCGAGCTTTAATATAACGCTTGAAGGGCAGTCTTTTGGTTTGGGGAGCATGATGAAAGGGATATTCGGTCAAGGTGGGGAGGGCAAGGCATCCGATAGCAAGGAACCTGTCAAATTGGCGGAACCGGATGATGGGAAGAAAGCATCGGACCCAAGTAATGACGAGAGGAAGGCACCGGACCCAAGCAATGACGGGAAAAAAGCATCGGAATCAGGCGGGCATGAATCATTAAACGGAAGTGCTTCGGGTTCATCGGGCAGCGGTACGGCAGATCATGGAGAAATCAACCCGGAAGACGGCAGCAAGGGCGGCGACAGCACAGACAGCAATACCAGCACAAACAACAATACAGGCACAGAAGGCAATACCAACACAAACGGGAATAATAGCTCAAACGGAAATACCAGCACAGGCGGGGGAACGGTCGACGATGAAGCTCCTGATCAATCGATACCGATTATGGGTCAAGGAATGACGGAGGACCCCTCGGCGGGAAAAGAACAGGCACAGGATGGGGAAGCGGCAGCCAAACCGGATGATACGGTGCAGAAAAAGCAGGAAATTACGAGCAGCGAAAAAGAGCAGGTTTTCGGTATTTTGATGACCAAACTGCCTCCGTCCGAAATGCAAAAAATCGCCGACGCAATGGGACATGAACTAACGGATGAAGAGTTAAAATCGATCGAGCAATCCATAGCCGCGTATTTGAGTCCCGAGGAATATCAAGCTCTGAAGCAAATTTTGAAGAAGTAAAGCGTACGTTAATTTTTGCGAATAAATGGATTTAGAAATTTTATGCGATGAGGCTAACGAAACTAGGGAGCGTTATAACTGCAAAAAACGTGCCGATATAAATTTAGCGAAACTACAGATCGTTATTTGGACGAAATATGGCTGAATGAGCCTATATTGATCCGAATAGCGTTTCCTGGTTTCGTTAGAAGTTCTGGAGTCACATTTTTGCCCAAATAGCGATTGTGTGTTTCGTTAGCCTCAGTCTGAAGCCCGCTATTCAAGCGGGTTTTTTGCTAATTTCGCAAAGTTGAATTGTTAGCTGACCTTATGTTAAAGTAGACGAGAATGTAAAAAGGTATCAAAATTTTAACCTTTTTGTCTATGAGTATGTAAAATCAATAGACAAGACTCGGTAAAACATAAGGGAGAGTATTATGAAAGGTTTTATGGGTTTTCGCCAGAAGGAAGAGACGAAGTCCAAGGACATCGAGGCGGCCTCCGGGCATGAAGAACATGAAAGCATAAGAGCTTTTTCCTTGAAAAATATAAAAGGGCTGAAACGGATTTCTGCACGGAAATGGATTGCGGGTACAGTCTCGGCAGCTGCGGTCGTCACCATTCTGGTATTGGCGGGCAATCAATATGTTGATGCCAAGACCGTGCCTTATTATCATGTCTATGTACATGGCAAAGAGATTGGTACGATTGACGACCCTGCGCGGCTCGAACATTTATATGAGCAAAAAAAGCAGGAATATCAAAAAAAGTATCCGGATGTCGTGATGGGCCTACATACGAAGGGGATCACCACGAAATTGGATAAGGCTTACCAGGCGGAGCCCAAGACACAGCAAACGCTCGATAAAATTGGCGGCATGCTGAAAGCATATGCGGAGGGTGTAGAACTAAAGGTCGACGGCGAAACGGTAGGGATCGTTAAGGATCAAGCAACGGTGGACGCCGCGCTTGCGAAAGTGAAGCAGCGTTACGCGCCGCAAATGGCAGCCGCACCTGGAACAAACCAAGCAAATGTTAAGAAATTGGCAGCCGGCGGTACGGCGAAACCACAAAATATCGGTAAAGATCCGGTGGTGAAATCGGTACGCATTGAGGAGAAAGTCACTTCGGCGCCGACTCATACCGATCCGAATAAAGTGCTAACCGCGGATGAGGCAGCCAAACTGCTGCTTACCGGCAAAGATGCGCCGCTCGAGTACACCGTAGAAGAAGGCGATACGATCAGCTCTATTGCCAGCCAGTTCCATCTGAGCCAAAAAGAGATTTTTGCGAACAATCCTCAGGTGAAGGAAAAATATATGCAAATCGGCGACCAATTGCAGCTGACGGTACCGAAGCCGCCTCTGACGGTAACGACGGTGGAGAAAGTGTCCGAGCAGGTGGCAACGGCGCCGGATATCGAAATCCGCAAGTCGAAGGATCTGCCGGCAGGTAAAAGCAAGGTTGTCCGTCCCGGGCAGGAAGGCCTGAAGGTCATGAGTTATGTCGTGACGAAGCAAAACGGCAAGGTCGTGGATGAACAATGGGTAGGCCAGACGGTTGTGAAACCTTCGTTGACCGAAGTGGTACTGCAAGGGACCCAAGTTCCCGGCAGAGGCACAGGCCGGTTTGCCTGGCCGGTCAGCGGCGCCACTATTTCCAGCTCTTACGGTTCAAGATGGGGCCGGGCGCACAAAGGCATTGACATCGTAGGCAGCCGGACGATCAAAGCCGCCGATGACGGTGTCGTTACGTTTACCGGACGGATCAACGGTTATGGCAATGCTATCATTATCAACCATGGCAACGGCTATGAAACGCTGTATGGCCATTTGAGAAGCATTTCAACCCATACGGGAGCACATGTGAATCAGGGGACTCCGATTGGCGTGATGGGAAGTACCGGACGTTCAACCGGAACACATCTCCATTTTGAAATCCATAAATCGGGTTCCGCTCAAAACCCGATGAAATATTTGAATTAATCGCTAATCCGTTTAAGATTCAGCACTTATGACGTCACATTTATAGATTCTCCTATAGCGAATATATGATCGGCACGGCTTTCTCTGAAGGCGGTGCCCTTTTTTTGCATCAACATGTGGTCGGCCGGGAATGGATGAGACGAGAAGCCAGGTATGGTAAAATGAAAAAAAGAATGTACGAGTTTCAGATGAACGGGGTGAATATTGATGCAGGGAACCATTTTGGTGGTGGATGACGAACAGCCCATTGCCGATATTTTGAAATTTAATTTGGAAAAAGAAGGTTATGAGGTCATCTGCACCTTTGATGGCGTGAGCGCGGTCGAAATGGCGGTTTCCATTCAGCCTGATTTGATGCTGCTGGATTTGATGCTTCCAGGTAAGGATGGGATGGATGTGTGCCGCGAGGTGCGTGCCCATGGCCTGCATATGCCAATCATTATGCTGACTGCCAAGGATGGGGAAATCGACAAGGTGCTTGGACTTGAGCTTGGGGCGGATGATTATGTCACCAAACCGTTCAGCACGAGGGAGCTGCTTGCGCGGGTGAAGGCGCAGATGCGGCGCCAAACCAAGCCGACGGGAACGGAGACCCCTGTTACAGCAGCAGAGCAGAAGCAGGGGATCCAGCTGTTCGACCTTTTCATAGATACGGATATGTACATGGTGTACAAGGACGGAGAAGCGCTTGATCTGACGCATCGCGAGTATGAGCTGGTGTATTATATGGTCAAAAATGCCGGCAAAGTGATGACGCGGGAGCATTTGCTTCAGGCCGTATGGGGATTTGAATATTTCGGAGATGTTCGTACGGTGGATGTCACGATCCGCAGGCTGCGCGAGAAAATTGAGGAAAATCCAAGCAAGCCGGAATATATTTTGACACGTCGGGGGCTTGGGTACGTGATGCGCAGCCCCAAAAACGGGGGCTTGTAAATGAAGTGGATCTCCTTTTTCCGCACGATTCAGGCGAAGCTGATCATCATATATGTGCTGCTCATTCTGATCGCCATGCAGCTTATCGGCGTTTATTTCGTGAGCGCCATGAAAAATTCGCTGACCCGGAATTTTACGCAGGACCTGCAGGAGAGAGCCGAGCTTCTGTCCGTACTGGCTGCAGAGAAACTGGAGAGCACCGCTGATACCGGAGAGAACAATTCCGTAGAAAGCCTGGGTGCGATCGTCACGAATCTGTTTAATATGGACGGGGCGGAAATTCAAGTGCTGGATGCAAGCGGCAAGGTGCTGATTACATCCAACCAGTCGCATATCGACTATGTGGGCCGCAAAAATACGCAGACCGTGGTCAGCCGCGCGCTTCAAGGCAGTAAAGACAATGAGGAGTACGTTATTGACGAGGACAATGTCCGCAAGATGGTCGTGGCCAAGCCGGTCTTTAACAAGGGCAAAATCGTAGGTGCGGTGTATATCGTCGCTTCGATGAAAGACCTGTACACAACGATGGGACGGGTCAACAATATTTTTATTTCCGGGATTTTGCTGGCGCTCGGGCTGACGGCCGTGCTAGGCGTAATCCTCGCGCATACGATTACCCATCCGATCAAGGAAATGACGCGGCATGCCACGGCGGTGGCCGAAGGGGATTTCGGCCAGAAAATGCCCGTCTTCGGCAATGACGAAATCGGCCAGTTGAGCGAGGCTTTTAATTATATGACGACAAGGCTGCGCGAAGCACTGCTCGTAAATGAGGAGGAGAAAGAGAAGCTGGCCTCGATTCTCACCAATATGAGCGACGGCGTGATCGCGACGGATGAAGCGGGGCGGATTATTCTGGTCAACCGTCGCGCAGGTGCGATTCTGGACGTGGACGAAGAGGAACTTTCCGGCTGCGGCATCGCCGAGGTGCTTGGACTGAATCCTGAACAGACGCAGATGTTTACCGAGGGCACTTACGTGACAATGCTGCTGCAGATGAGCCCGGAGGAGGAGCGTTCCTCCATGATTCGGGTGACTTTTACGCCGATCCACCGGCGGGAATTTGGCATTACGGGTACGATTGCCGTGCTGCAGGATGTTACCGAGCAGGAGAAGCTCGAAGCGTCGCGGCGGGAATTCGTGGCGAACGTATCGCATGAGCTGCGGACGCCGCTTACGACGATCAAAAGTTACACTGAAGCGCTGGATGACGGCGCGCTGGACGAGCCCGCGCTTGCGTCCCGGTTTGTCGGCGTCATTCAAAACGAGACAGGCCGGATGATCCGGCTCGTAACCGATCTGTTGCATTTGTCGCGGTTGGATAACAAAGAAGCCCTTCTGCGCAAGCAGCCGACGGATGTACTGGAAATGCTTGAAGATGTGGCTGACCGGTTTGCTTTTCAAATGCAGCAGAAGGACATCCAGTCCGAGGTCAAAGTGGAGACTGAATTGCATAAAGCGCTTTGCGACCGCGACCAGATCGACCAAGTGCTGGACAATCTGGTATCCAACGCGATGAAATATACGCAATCCGGCGGAACCATTACGATGGGGGCGGAAGAAACAACGGGGAATCTGCTTGCCATTTTCGTGCAGGATTCGGGGATCGGCATTCCGAAAAAGGATTTGGACCGGATTTTCGAACGCTTCTACCGGGTTGACAAGGCGCGTTCCCGCAACATGGGCGGCACCGGACTTGGCTTGTCTATCGCCAGGGAAATCGTGTTGGCACATGGCGGGACGATTGCCATCCAATCCGATCTTGGCCAGGGAACAAAAGTCATATTTACGCTGCCGACGGCAGAGGCTGAGGGGGTGGCAACATGAAGGAACGGATGAAGTCGATCCTCCTGCTGCTGCTCGTTTTGGGCAGCTTGGTGCAAAGCTATTACCTTATTTACCGTTTGCCGGGCAGCGATTCGGCGGCCAAGGCGATGAACAACTATATCAAAACAGACAATATGGGACCGCAGGATCGGGTTGAAAACCTGATTTATCCGGATAAGATGCTTCTTCATATGGGTGGAGGCAAACACACCGTCTTTTACCCGAATTCGACGTTTTATAAATTGATTTATACGCGCATCAAAGGGCGCGGCTTCGAAGGCTTTCAGCGGCGGTCCATGGAGAATATGGACTGGAATAAAATCCGCAGCGAAAATCCCGGCATTGAGCTGACTTTTGGTTCGGGTGTCCCGGTATCGATGCTGCAGCGGGTGATGCAGATCCAGCCCGATTCATTATTTGAAGCGGAGCGGATTAACCGGATCTGGATTTATAACGCGCCAAACGATTCCAAGGCGCATGCGCTGTTTTTCAGCACGGAAGGCGACGTGGTGTATGAAGCCGGGAAGGTCGATTTAACCGTGCAAGACGTGCAGCAGCATGTCGATTTCGGCAAAAATTGGACCCCATATACGCTGTTAGGCTCGATTTATTTGCCGGAGAAGCCTGTCGATATGGTGGAGGCGAATGTGGGGATCGATTCTTATACGGTCGGTCAAATGCAGCAAAGCCTGTTTTTCGACCCGAGCATCACCCGATATATTCAGGAGAAGGACGGCTCGGAGATATATACGGACTCCAAACGCAGTTTGCAGGTGCGGCAGGAGCAGAAATGGATGAGTTATACCGATCCGGCGGCACCGCCGTCCGGAGAAGTCAGCAGCAGCAAGGATATTTTGGCGGCGGTGGATTTTGTAAACGAACATGGCGGCTGGAATGGCGTGTACAGGCTGGAATTGTCCGGCAACGGAAAGGAACAAAGCCAGATCGTATTTCAGCAGTATTTCGGTTCCTATCCGGTCCTGGATACGATGAACTTCCATTACGGCACGATGAAGATGGAATTGCAGCAGGGCAATGTCTCCACTTATGAGCGCTCTTTGATTTATATGCAGGCGGGACAGCAGACGAAGCGGATGAAAAAGCTGCCAGGCGGCGCAGAATTAAAGGCGATGATTATGGCGCTGGGCAAGGAGTCGCCGGTCGAGGATCTTTATCCGGCTTATTTGCCCGAACTGGAGAGCAAAAGCCTGAAGCTGATTCCGGTCTGGGCTGTGAGGCTTGCCAACGGGCAAATCCGGACGATTGGATTATAATGCGTGTTCAAAAAGGTCGGCGTTCAGCACCGAGGATTATGCTTTTTTCAAAACGCTTCAGTTGAATGAGGCTTGGGACGTCAGGAGCGAAGTTGCATGTATGTTAGCGTGATTTCAATAGAGGCAAAGGAGGCGAACAAATGGATTGGGGACGGGCCAAAAACGTGCTGATTTATGCTTTTTTGCTGCTGAACCTGGTGTTGGGCTATCAGCTGTGGAACGACGTGCGCGAGCAGGCGGACACCAGTCTGGATTTCGCCTCCTTGTCTGAGAGCACGCAAAAGGTCATGAAGGAAAAATCGATCCAGCTGCTGTGCCAAATTCCAAGCATAACGCCGCAGCTCCCCAAAATTACGTATCAATATTTGAACGGGGAAAATATAGGACCACAGATTGGATTGGAAGATAAAATCGAAAGCCAGTTGATATTCAGGGATAAAGATTTGGTCAGTGCCTTAAAGGGGCCGATTCCGCAAATCGGAAACTACCAATATGACCCGCAGGGCAGCGAATATATGACCAAAAGCGAAATGGAGCGGGTTAAAGAGGCCGGGGCTGCCGGACGTTTTGTGATGCATGCGCTGGTGGACCAGAAGTGGCCGCTTTTTAACGATCAACTGGAGCTGTTCTACAGCGAGCAGCGGATCATAGCCTATCGATATTCGCCGATTCAGATTGTGACATCGGGTACGGGGGATGAAGAGAGTCAGAAAATGATGCCGGCAAGCAACGCGCTTAAAACGCTGGTGGAGCGGCATATTCCTCCGGGTTCGGCGATCAAGGACATACAGCTTGGGTATTACGGACAGGTATATAACTCGGAAAGCCAGATAGCCGCACCGTCGTGGCGGTTCACATTGGAAAGCGGAGAGATGTATTATGTCCAGGGCATCAGCGGGGATGTTACGGTGACCAGCCCGAAGAGCGAGAAAGAAAAGGAGTAAGGGGAATGGGGATATCTTTTACAGTGCTGTCCAGCGGTTCGACAGGCAATGCAACCGTGGTCAGAAATGAAGAAACGACGTTGATGATCGATGCCGGTCTCAGCGCCAAGCGGATCGATGAGCTGATGAAGGAGCGGGAAGTGACGGGTGAAGAAATTGACGGTATCCTTGTCACCCACGAGCATTCCGATCATATCAAAGGCCTTGGCGCCGTAGCGCGTAAATATGATTTACCGATCTACGCCAACGAAAAGACATGGGAAGCGATGGAGAAATCGATCGGGAAAATCGCCGAGGAAAAACGGATCGTTATGGACACCGGCGAAGTGCGTGACTTTAGTTCGCTGCGCGTGGAATCCTTTGGCATTTCGCATGATGCGGCCGAGCCGGTCGGGTATTGTTTTTATGAAGGAAATGAGAAACTCAGCGTAGTAACGGATCTCGGTTATATGAGCGACAAAGTAAAGCAGGCCATCAGCGGTTCAGATGTGTTGGTCCTCGAATCGAACCATGATATCGAGATGCTGCGCATGGGCAGATATCCTTGGAATATCAAACGCCGCATTTTGGGCGACAAAGGCCACTTATCAAATATAGATGCAGGCGAAGCGTTAAGCGAACTGCTGACAGGTGATCTGAAACGGACCTATTTGGCACATCTCAGCCGCGACCATAACATGATGGATTTGGCAAAAATGACGGTGCGTGACAGCATGGAGGAGCGCGGCTGTTTTTATAAAGACAGCGAATTCAAGTTATGCGATACGTATTACGACCGCGCTACACCATGGGATAAGGTGAGTGAACCATAAACTGGTCGAGTTCGGCCGCCTTCCTCTCCACTTCTTCCCGGGTGAGGATGCCCTTGTCAATCAGCAGTTCCACGATCGTGCTGAGGGCAAGGGTATTGCGGTAATGCTCGTCCTTCAAATCTCCAAGCTTGGCCATCATTTGCACATAGTCCATACCGGATGGAAATCGTTCGATCATATGTTTTTCCTCCTCATATTGTTTTATTGCTCCTCTTAACTAGCGTTTCCCAAAAGATCTTATCAAATTCCATAAATCACCATCATTTGTTTTCCGAAATCGATTGGGTCCGGCCGCGTTGATGTGGTACAATGATCTGTACCGGAAAAGCTTGAAATACCTTGCCAGATCTGGGCTTGCGACGGCTCTGTATCCCTGTGTTAGCGGAGAATTTGAGTCTGTAAAGTGGTCAGAATAAGCTTTTTGCGGAACATTTTAAAATGATAGAATCAACCCGGCCAAACCATTTCTACGATTATGAGCATGATTTTTTACGACATGATGTCCGGGTGTTTTGAAAATGCGTTGATAGATTTCTTTAATATTCTAGTATTCAAAAGACCGGAATATTCCTGTTATAAGAGATTTTGTTTTGAATAAATAGAAAACAGTTTTTTTCTTGGACTTTTTTCCAACATTCCGCTTAGGAAGGGCCCTTTTTGGGTGAATAAAAAATAAAGGAAAATATACATGAAACCTTTGGGGTTATCCGATAGTTTATATTAGAGGAACGTTTTTTTGATGTATTAGCAGTGGTTTCTCTTGCGATTTCCGGATGTGGTTTCTATTTAATGACTTTTGCACTACAGAAAAAACAGCGCCCAAAAGGTAATCTTTAGGTATAGAATGGATTTTTTCTAATAGTCTTAATAGGGAAGGTTGATTGAATCGTTCAAAAAGCGGATGATTTCGCAGAGCCGAATGCTATGACCGGGCAAAGAAAACTGAAATGGAAGGTACATACCTTACAGAGGTGTTTGAAAATATACGCTGCTGCATTGATTTCGGGTGCGTGAACAAAGGGGAGAGGATCATATGGGGCTGTTTCACGACGATTTTTATTCGACGAAGGTGTCGAAAAGCAGACAGGGATTCCGCAGAGCCCGCAGAACGCGGGTTGTTTGGCCCAAATCGAGGAGAAGCCGCGGGCTTTCGACGCTGCAGATCGCCACGCTTAGTTCGATTATTAGTGCATTTGTAGCGGTGCTGCTGTTCAGTATGATCATGGGTTTGCCCGCTCCCGGCAAAGAAGCTGCCATTGTCAGCGCGATTGGCTCCAAACGGATGGAAACAGCCGATCCTTATGAGCGCCTAATCCAGGCTGCCGCCAAGGTGCGGCCGACCGTGGTCAGCATTGTCAATTACAAAGACGGCAAGAAGGCCAGAAACAAGCTGGATGATTCGGCTTTGGGGTCTGGCGTGATTTTCAAAATAGATCAAGGGCAAGCTTTTATCATTACCAACAATCATGTCATTGAAGGCGCGCAAGAGCTCGAAGCGGTGACCGTTAACGGCGAAATGAAAAAAGCGAAGCTTGTCGGCGCCGACAAGGTTAACGATATTGCCGTTCTCTCCGTAGATGGTAAAGATATTAAAGCCGTGGCGGAGATGGGCGATTCCAGAAAGCTGCAGCTTGGGGAAACCGTGCTTGCGATCGGAAATCCGCTTGGACTTGGAGATACGCTTACCTCCGGCATTGTCAGCTATACGAACCGGATTGTGCCGGTTTCGCTGAACCAGGACGGCGTCTATGATTGGGAACAGGAAGTTATCCAGACGGATGCGGCCATTAACGAAGGCAACAGCGGTGGGGCGCTTGTCGATTTGAACGGCAAAGTGATCGGTATCAACACGATGAAAATCGCCGATACCGGCGTGGAAGGCCTGGGCTTCGCCATCCCGGTGGATCAGGTGATGAATACGGTGAATGAGTTGATGACCCATGGCAAAATCGCCCGTCCGTATATCGGGATTTATTCGATGGATTTGGACAATTCCTATGCTCCGCTCGACGAGGATCAGCTTAAAGATTTGAAACTGCCCAAGGATGTCAAAGACGGGGTTGTCGTACTGGATGTCGTTGGTCCGGCGGAAGAGGCAGGTCTGAAATTAAATGACGTCGTCGTGAAATTCAATGACGAACCGATTCCGTCAACGCTTGAAATGAAGAAATTCCTGTATGATAAAGTCAAAATTGGCGACACCGTAAAGGTAACCTACTACCGTGACGGCAAGGAGCAAAGCGTAAACGTGAAACTGGCGGAGAAACCGGATCAATAAGTTTGTTGCGAGCTCATTGACGTTCGACCGGCTTTCGGCGGACAACGCGATAGTCAACTCGGCATATTTTCAGGTGTCGACGACATCTATTTTCATAAAAGAGGATTTGTCGGAGAGAAGAAAACTCGAATGACTGACTTCATTCGGTGGCAGGTTATATTCGTAAAGCCATCATGCGGCTTTTGTAATACGGATGCTTTTTCCTGGTGGAGAAGGGAATAGCCTTGAGAAAAACAGGTGTGCGAAATAGTCGAAAAAGGGCTATAATCAGTTAAGTTGAACTAAAGAAAAGCATAGGGGATAGGCAAAAGGGAGAAATGATTCTGGAGAAGCGAAGCGTTCGCCTTTGTGATCGGATTTCAACCATGAAAGTATAAATCAAAGAAATCTGGGAGCAACAGCGATCGAAAGAACATTTCACCCGGCTGCCTACATCCGTGCAAATCATTGGTTCAACTTATATAGTTAAGACAAGTCGGTTGCTAAAAGGCTGTAATGGCTTATCAATCGGCTCCGACAGATGATTACCGTGTGCAGCGTTAGAAGGGATGCTTTCATTTATGTATGTAGTATGCAAAGAACATTTGGAGCTTGCCATTGATATGTTTGTCGATGAATACGAGGATGCTCCGGACGTCGTGGACTTGAAGGATACGGAGTTTTCCGATTGGGATCCGCCGGTGCAGTGTGCGCATTGCGAGCAGGCAGGCAAGTTTCTGGTGGTTTAAACACAAGGGGAACAGGAGAGAAAGGAGCGTGGAGGCACGCTCCTTTTTTTTGAAGATAATAGAGGGTGGCTAGGTAAAACCAGGTACCATGTGAAGTTAGTTTGCGCGGCAGCCCGATTGGCCCGGGAGACAATGCGCTCTTTTCAGAGGTGAAAGTTGCAAAAGTGCATCTTTTTTAGCGTTCCAGGCAACTATGGCTAGAAAGCTTGCAAAAGTGCATCTTTTCCCCCGCTTTTAGACATAAACAGACGATTCGTGGTCAAATTGATGTATTTTCGCAACAATTTTGCATTTCATGCTATAAAAGGCCTGAAAAGGATGCACTTTCGCAACATTTTCCTGATCACATGATCAGCTGTCTGCAAAAGCTTGCGCCCTGAATCCATTTCATAATGGATGTATATCGAATGCTTGACCTAGATATTGGATCAACCAGCGGTTGACATTATGAAATTGATTCCATTTGCAAGTTTTTCATTGGAAAGGGGCGAAAGTGCGGGAAAAAGATGCAGATTAGCAGGCTTTTTATCATATCTCTTGTCACTTATAAAGCGGCCATACCTTTCCTCGCTAAATGACGGATGGGGTCCGCAGATATTTACCATAATAGATGACATTAGCGTAAGACGGAGGACATATCATGTTGATTCAAATCATTGGCGTCGGCAAATTGAAAGAGAAGTATTTGGTGCAGGGCATCCAGGAATACGCCAAGCGGTTGACTCCCTACATCAAGTTCCAGGTGATTGAGGTCGCGGACGAAAAAGCTCCGGACACCTTAAGCGAAGCGGAGGTGTCGATCGTAAAGGAGCGCGAGGGCGAACGCATCCTCGCGCATGTCAAAGAGAGCGCGTATGTGATCGCGCTCGCTATCGGCGGCCAGCTGTGGAGCTCGGAAGAGCTGGCCGCCGAACTCGACCGGCTCGGCACTTACGGGACGAGCCATGTCGTGTTCGTGATCGGAGGGAGCCACGGGCTCTCCGATCACGTGCTGCGTCGCGCCCAGCAGAAGCTCAGCTTCGGGCGCATGACGCTGCCGCACCAGCTGATGCGGCTGGTGCTTACCGAGCAGATTTATCGCGCTGTTACTATAAATAAAGGGACTAAGTATCACAAATAAAGTTAGTTGGGGACGAATTGGGGACGAAATTTTTCTAGCTTGTCTACGGCGTCGTCGGAAAGTTTTTTTGTAACGTGGGAGTAAATATTTGCGGTTGTTTGAAAATCAGCATGACCGTGCCGCTCTTGAATTACTTTTAGGCTTACCCCTTCTTCAAGTAAAAGGGTAGCGGCGGTATGTCGGAGATCGTGAAGGCGAATATGCGGCAGCTCATACTTTGTTGTGAACTCCTTCCAGCG